>NZ_CP196342.1:0-2016 GCF_058509965.1 Nicoliella sp. ESL1106 | reverse complement strand
TGCGAGTAAAACTTTCAACGAATTTCATAAAGATAGGATGCATCGGGATCACTCTCGCGCTTGCGAGTAAAAGTCTCAATCGATCTTGCAAGATTTTCAAATTGGAGGATCACTCTCGCGCTTGCGAGTAAAAGGAAACATTCATGAATGCTGAAATTTGCGTTAGATAGGATCACTCTCGCGCTTGCGAGTAAAAGTTAATTGAATCCACATTAAACGAATTCAATGCAGGATCACTCTCGCGCTTGCGAGTAAAAGTACTGTCACTGGCAATCGGATCATTGAGTTTGAGGATCACTCTCGCGCTTGCGAGTAAAAGGATTAAAAAGGAAGATCCAACGCTTTTGAAATGGGATCACTCTCGCGCTTGCGAGTAAAAGAATTGGTGGCAGGCTTTTTTATTTTGCCCTAAAGGATCACTCTCGCGCTTGCGAGTAAAAGACCAATGTTCGATGGTCGATCAAGTGGATGACAGGATCACTCTCGCGCTTGCGAGTAAAAGACCACACCGATGATTGAGGTTAAATCAATGCTAGGATCACTCTCGCGCTTGCGAGTAAAAGCTATATAGGTGGAAAAAAAGACCTTTTTGAACAGGATCACTCTCGCGCTTGCGAGTAAAAGAAATTGGTGAATTTAAAATCACTCGGGTTCACAGGATCACTCTCGCGCTTGCGAGTAAAAGTAGCAAGTTTAGCCTTCAGCACATCATGGTCGAGGATCACTCTCGCGCTTGCGAGTAAAAGTTTCAACGAATTTCATAAAGATAGGATGCATCGGGATCACTCTCGCGCTTGCGAGTAAAAGGCTATATCTAGACTTCCCAGTTGCTTATAGTAAGGATCACTCTCGCGCTTGCGAGTAAAAGGTTTCGTTGACTGCATCTATCTATGGAAGCACGGGATCACTCTCGCGCTTGCGAGTAAAAGCAACAGCACTCATGGCTTGGCTAAATTGGTTTGGGATCACTCTCGCGCTTGCGAGTAAAAGACACCGATGCTTACTTCAATGCGCTAGATCGTGGGATCACTCTCGCGCTTGCGAGTAAAAGAACTCAAATTATCGTTCGGCGTAATTGGTAGAAGGATCACTCTCGCGCTTGCGAGTAAAAGCATACAACAGTGGCGCTAGTTGCGTTCTGTTCAGGATCACTCTCGCGCTTGCGAGTAAAAGTCGTCGTCATCGTTCAAAACGGGCAATGAAGCAGGATCACTCTCGCGCTTGCGAGTAAAAGTATGCCGTTCGTTAGCTAGTTTGCTGCCCAACAGGATCACTCTCGCGCTTGCGAGTAAAAGCTCTCGTAATTCCAGTTATCGGGAAACGCTTAAGGATCACTCTCGCGCTTGCGAGTAAAAGTAAGAAATGTGGAGATTTTAAGTGGTCTTTCACAGGATCACTCTCGCGCTTGCGAGTAAAAGGCTTCTTCACCATAAATTTGCCTAGCCTTAGTAGGATCACTCTCGCGCTTGCGAGTAAAAGAAAACTAAACTTAAAATGCGGAAAATGTTGGCAGGATCACTCTCGCGCTTGCGAGTAAAAGTTTGATGCAGTTGTATCATGTGAACGGTTTGCAGGATCACTCTCGCGCTTGCGAGTAAAAGTTGAGTCGCTTAACCACGTTAATCCAGTAGTCAGGATCACTCTCGCGCTTGCGAGTAAAAGTTTGGTGCTTGTGTCGAAAGCAGGTCATAAACAGGATCACTCTCGCGCTTGCGAGTAAAAGTGGGCAGCCTAAGCGTGCTTCTAGCTGTGAGATGGGATCACTCTCGCGCTTGCGAGTAAAAGATGATATCGCTACCCCCACGATTTAACGATTGGGGATCACTCTCGCGCTTGCGAGTAAAAGGCTATTTTAGCTCCAGAATTATCACGAGTTTCAGGATCACTCTCGCGCTTGCGAGTAAAAGCAGATTTAAATAAACCGCCACCTAATTGAGTCAGGATCACTCTCGCGCTTGCGAGTAAAAGACTACCTTTCTAGGAAAGTTAATGATAATACGGGGATCACTCTCGCGC
>NZ_CP196341.1:0-437281 GCF_058509965.1 Nicoliella sp. ESL1106 | reverse complement strand
TTGCGAGTGCGAGTAAAAAAGGTTTCGTTGACTGCATCTATCTATGGAAGCACGGGATCACTCTCGCGCTTGCGAGTAAAAGTATCACTGATTATCTGGATTTAGTGCCAAATGAGGATCACTCTCGCGCTTGCGAGTAAAAGTTTTTTGACTAGATAACCATTTTCAACTAATGAGGATCACTCTCGCGCTTGCGAGTAAAAGCCAATTTTGGACACATGTTTGTAGAACATAATAGGATCACTCTCGCGCTTGCGAGTAAAAGCCAATTTTGGACACATGTTTGTAGAACATAATAGGATCACTCTCGCGCTTGCGAGTAAAAGACGATGAAGAATCTGGTGGTGACCACTGCTTTAGGATCACTCTCGCGCTTGCGAGTAAAAGAAAGGTGGTGGTTTTGTGGGCGTTACGAATTTGGGATCACTCTCGCGCTTGCGAGTAAAAGTAGTTTAGTTGAAGATTTAGCCACTAAAGTTAGGGATCACTCTCGCGCTTGCGAGTAAAAGAGTCCCTGTATCAATTTCGCTGCTTAAGTAGTGGGATCACTCTCGCGCTTGCGAGTAAAAGGTATCTAATGATATTTCAGCACTTAATAACACAGGATCACTCTCGCGCTTGCGAGTAAAAGCAATGATTGCCATGCTGTATTGCTAACACTTGAGGATCACTCTCGCGCTTGCGAGTAAAAGAACAAAATTTTCAATCGCTTCAAACTTAGCGGGGGATCACTCTCGCGCTTGCGAGTAAAAGATCGTTGAAAATTATTATTTCACGAAGCGTCCAGGATCACTCTCGCGCTTGCGAGTAAAAGGCGATGCTTCAGCTTATGCGATTGCTAAGTATAGGATCACTCTCGCGCTTGCGAGTAAAAGATGTTCGCATTAGATACTCTTTATAAACTTCAAGGATCACTCTCGCGCTTGCGAGTAAAAGAAGATTACTTAGCAGGAATGAAGTATAAGGATAGGATCACTCTCGCGCTTGCGAGTAAAAGTTAAAAAGCCTTAGCGATGAAGAAATTGATGCAGGATCACTCTCGCGCTTGCGAGTAAAAGCTGCATAATCAACGTTCAAGCCTTCATTGAACAGGATCACTCTCGCGCTTGCGAGTAAAAGACTTAAAAAATACTGTTTTAATGGGATTCTTTTTTTAACTTATTGTAAAATCCATTTACTTTATTAGATAAAGCATATATTAATTTTACATCATCACCACCTCTATGTGGTACATTTTTATTTATTTCATATGATTTTAAAACGTTCTCTAACTTATAGCTATTAAGAAACATCTTTTCTCTTTTAACTAATTGTAATAAATCAATAATCTTATTTTCAATCCTATAATCGCCAACTTTAGAAAATGCGTGATTCAAAAATTTTAAATCAAAACTTATTGAGTACCCTACTATAACATTATCGCCAATAAAGTCTTTGAATTTATTTAAGGCATCTTCCAAATGCAATCCGTTATTAGTAAGAAGTGATTCATTAATACCAGTTAATTTAACAATTTCATTAGGAACTGAGTTATTTGAATTTATTAAAACATCAAATGATTCTTGTTTTCCATTTAAAATTTTCAACGCGCCGATTTCAAGTATATTATTATTTTTGAAATCTAATCCATCTGTTTCAATATCAACTACCACATAATTATAATTTTTATGATTATTTTTAGACTTAGCAATCCGATTTATTTTTAAAAATTTAGAAGCGTTGCTGAATCCAAACTTACTACTAGTTTCTTCTTGAGATAAAGGAATCATTACAAGTGGAATTCCATCATGAATAATTGCTTTTCTGGTCGTATTATAAGTTTCAAAATTATATCCAATTTCATTTCTGAATTCATAACTAATCGTCGCATTACCGTTTCCTATATTTTCAATAATCCGACTCCATAGTTTTTCACGAATTCTAGAATTAAAATTACCTACATACACACCCTGTGAAATTTCCTGCATCCATTTTGTTAAATCTCCTCGCAAAGAAGGTGGTACTTTTGAAAGTGTAACTACAGTCATTGGCATCTATACACCTCAATCATATTCATGATAAGAGACGCCGTGATCCACTAACTTATCCTTATCATCCCATAAGTGAATAGTCTCAGCATCAATACTCTCATCATCTTTGATACCAATAAGATATTGTAAATCTTTTACAATCTGTTTAATAATTTTTCCATCGATAAATGAATCTCTAATTTTTTGTCTAGTTAATTTTCCTATATCATCATCTTCTTTTAATTCTGAAACGATTTTAAAAGATATTGGAATCGTTAGTTCTGCCTTATACAAATCAGCAATATCATAAACAAAAGATAAATCATGACCAGTATGAACAAAGCCTAGCCCAGGAGACATCCCTAAACCAACAATCACGCTATATACTAATCCATACAGAGAGGTATTAGCAGCAGAAAGCGCTTTGTTAATGTCATTCCCACTATCAAAGTCTTTATAATCATAACTTCTACCGCTCCACTTAACATTAAATTCTTTTGATAAATTACGATAAACGGTTCTAACTCTTGCACCTTCTCTTCCCCTTAATTGCTGCATGGTCAAAGATGATACATCTTCTCCATCAAATCGCATTTGATACATTTTCCTTGCAACATCTAAACGCTTCCTAGTATTCGATACTAGCGCAGCTTGTTTCATAAGCATCCTACTACTATGTGATAAAGCCCTACCATGCGCATAATGTCTTACTCCTTGTTCACCAACCCAGATGACACTAGTGCCAGTATCACCAATCAACTCAATTGCACGGTGAGTTATATCCGTTCCTGGACCTAGCATTAAAACGCTAACCATAGCAGCAGGAACCTTTATTACTCCTCTATTGTCTGTAAACGTTATGGCATCATCTTGCCTATTTATTTTGGCATGTTCAAAATAGATAAAACTGATCCTATCGCCAACCCGCGGTAAATTTTGAATATCAATTTTATATAAACCGTTTTTGCTACTCAATTAAATACCCCCAAAAATCTCATTTTTTCAGAAACTCTCGCGTGTGCGAGAAATAAATGTAAACATAAAGATTACAACACTATAAAACAGGATCACTCTCGCGTGTGCGAGAGATAAAGTAGCATATTAACTATATAATAAAATTTGTAATTTTAAAATAAATCAATTTTAAATCAACTCTGGAACAATTGTCATTAAGCCACATCCATAAGCCTTACCGCTACCAAGTCCATTACATAAAACTTTTCTTAATAAGTTAACATCCCTTATTATTAAACGTCCCTCATAACAAACTTTTTTGAGATTTGCTTTACGTATATTCCATTTGATTTTTAAATCAGTGGCGCTAGTAACTGTGTACTCAGAATCAATCAAGTCAAAACCATTTTTTGTTGATCTGTTCTTTAAATAATTCAACTGTGACTCAGCACTTAGACAAGGTGATTTACGACCCCTTTTGCCAGAATTCTTACCAGTACTTTTAGAATAAATTGGATTTGCAACTAATTTGAATCTGGCAACCATTCCATTGGATATTTGATTTAAGAATTTATCATAATTAATCGTTTTAAAAGAACCAACGACTCCATATCTTTCTAATATCTCTTTATTTGGCTGACTTTCACTAACTATTAGTAACATTTTCTTTCCATATAGTGTGTCAATTCGCCATAGCTTCCGTGTTCTAATCTTGTTTTTAAATTCAATCGGAAAACTACTTTCAATCCAGCCGTGATATGATTCTAAGTTAGTTAAATCCTTAATTTTTTGATGATTTGAATCATCAATTTGAATTTTAGACAGATACATATTTTCCCTCCTATTCATTTTGAGAATTATTTTTAACTTCGAATATAATATGACTAACTGGTCTTAGTCGATAAGCTCTTCGATCAGAAGAATTAAAATCTGAATCAACCCTTCCTTGTGAAAATGACTCTGGAAAGTCTTTAACCATACTATGGTAATTGTTTTTCAAAAGATTAGAATCTGCCCAAATAGAAATTCTATTAGAATGCTTGTTACGATACCAATCAGAAGCTTGCCATTCTTCATCCTTTAAAGCATTGATAACATCATTATCAATTGGACTTTCTAAAATGTAGTCATAATTAACCGGTAACGATCTTCGACCTAGATATAGTGGAAAGTATGGATTTCTAAGTGAAGTATATATTTCTTCAATTAGTTCCTCATTATCGCTACCAATTGCTACAACAAAGACAGCGTCTTGCAGATAGTATCGATTAGTTACATAATTTTTGCTTTTTTCACCATTTGGCTTATAAACCGTAGCAATCTGATAATCACGTAAAATGTCACCAGGCTGATCAATCCTGACCGCAAAAGATAAATGATCTAGTTTTCGTAATTTTTTATCTTCATATCTTCGATAACCTAGTGATGCAGCAATCATTCCAATCACTGCACTTCTAGATGGAAAGCGATCAGTTCTTCGATTTTCAAAGTGAGACGAGGTTCCCCAGGATTGAAGTGGTCCAGAAAATTTTAATAGTATTGTTTGCAAACTAGGCGCCCCCTATTGATTTTATAATAATGATTCTAAATTTTTAGAAAGTTGGCCTAATAATTCATCTAAACTATCGAAATTGTCACCAATATTTTTATCAATACCGATTGTTAAAACTTGTTCAGGCTTATTAACCCATCTGTTAGCCTTTTCAAGTTCATTAGCCATTCTTTCAACTGATTTTTCTACAAATCCGTCATTTGAATAAACTGGTTTTTCAAATCCTGTTACCAAGTTAACTGGGCGATCATTTCTAATGGTCACAATTAAGGCTTGTGGTAAAGTTTCATTTGCGAAGGTGTTAATTTTACCAGTTGGCATTGATTTAACAAATCCTTCTACAAATAATCTAATTGCTTTAGCGGTCTTATCAGAATCACCTAATTGATTTAATAAATCATGAGCTGATACATTTGCATATCTGTATAGTGTAGATGAATTGTATTCAGTCGTCCCCAGCATCCCCGCTCCAGCATGTTCACCAGTTGAAAAATCATCAGTCGCTGTGAAGAAATCAAACTCAGTGTTAACAGCATGGGTTGAAATTGCGTGACTAACCTGAGCTGATGCATCGGTATTTAGGTTAGGATCATCGGCAACCATTCTTCCAAATAATGAAATATCAACGGCTGGGTTGTCTTTCATGATTTTTCTAAGTTCTTTATTATCATAATTACCTTCTAGGGCAGCTTGAGCTAATTTATTAGCTTGTTCATCCCCCATGAAGAAAAGAGCCTTTAATACTTTATGTTTCTTGCCATCACTCTCCTTAGAATCAGTCGTTTTAATTTTTAAATTCTTTAATAGTTCATCAGCTTTTTTTTGTGCATCCTCATCACTAACTTCTGGATTGATTGACTTAATTTTTCCAGCTAAGTAAGCAGGTAATTCAAGCGTTCTTACCCCTAATTCATTTTTATCTAAGTTTTCAACAAAATATTCTCTAATTACCTTTTTCCATGATTGTGAACTAACTCTTGATCTAGTAACGCCACCATAGACAGCAGTCTTGGGACTACCTGTATCATCACGGTTCAAATTTGAAGGTGGGACAGTTTCAATTGCATGGATGTCTACGTATAATTTAGTATTTGTCATTTTAATATCTCCCTTATCTTGCATAATATGATTGTGCCCATTGTAATTTTATTCTTTCTTGATTTTCTGGATTAACCAAGAACAGATTTAAATCCTTTGCTAATTGTGGGTAATTAACTCCATTATCAGTTTTTGATCTCATTATCCTAATTAAACTTCTTAAATGATTTAATAATTCATCGTAATTACTTGATGTAATCATAGCATTGAATCGACGATCGATAGCAGTTGAATCATTGTACACATGCCGTAAATTTTTAAGTGATTTTCCAATGTTATCAAAAGGATCTTTGTCTTTTGAATGATCACTCTTAAATAATGATTTTTTTATGCTTTCCAACTTATTGCTTAAATTCTTAGAATCATCAAATTCCAAGTTAATCAAACTACCTTCATTATCCAAGTAAGTTAAAAAATAATTATCTTTAGCAACCCTAACATTTAAGTAAATATCGTCAACATTTTCTTGAGAATTAACGGTTGTAGAATTTCCCTGCTGATGAATAGCATACATCTGTAATGTATTTAAAATTGCTTTTTCTTGATTAGTCATAATCCCATTACGACCTAAAAATGTTACAGGCAGTTTTTCAAGCATTAAACTTAAAATAACCCCATCCTTCATTCCAACATTGACTGAATTTCTAAACGCTGATAAAGCAGCTTTGGTAGTACTGCTTTGTAAATCATGTTCTAAAATTTTTATGATTGAACTAGTTACACCAAAAACACTCGGTTTATTCATTGGTACTTTCCCCCAATCTCTTCTTTATTGTTCCGATAAAAATCATGTAGAACGTTACAATGTTTTCCATGGATTTATCTTTTTCATTTTCTATCCCAGTTAAATCACGATTATTTAAAGGGTGCATCAATGATTTTGATATATCTATAAGAATATCTACTAATTCTTTTCTCCAAGCATAGGAGTAGGCGGTGGATTCAGTATCTGAAGTAATATTGGCTATCCATTCTTTAAACCGACTATCAACCTCAAAATAGGCTTGTTCTTCAATTAAATCATCTAAACCAGAGTTAGGAGTATTTCTAATTTTCATAACATCTCTAGCAAACATTTTCAAAATGTAAATACTCTTTTTGGTATTCTCTACTTCTGTAGAAATTTTACCAACCCACTTTTCAGGGCCCACTGCGTGCATAATCTCATCACGAATGTTGATTTCATCATATATTTCATCGTTAGGCATACTAGAAGCATCCCGATTATATGACATTCCAACAGCAGTAATTCTAACGTTTTCATCACTCACTATTTTTGCAACGGTAGGTCCATTAAACCAATTTATGATATCTGGATTCCTAGCTGGTGATTCAACAAGCGCACCGAACGATCTCCAAAATGATTGATTTTCATTGTGCCCTTTGGGAATTGTATTTCCCTTGTTATTCCCACTCTTTGGAATCTGCCATAGTGTCATCGGTTCGAATGTTATTTGACTTGGATCCATCTTGGGAAGTTGAACGGCGTTAATGACAACATCTTCCTTAGAAAGATCGGTATCAGGATCAATTTCAATTAATCTAGAGCAATTGGTGTACAGATCTGCAAGGTTGCTTGGATGGTTAGTTTTAAACGAATTCATCTTATCTTTGGTTGACCACTCCCAAATTGGCGTTTGCTCAATCCATTCTTCATCGTCCATCTTTAAATTTAACATTAATGTATGAAATAAATCAGTTGACTGGATATAAACACCACCAATTTCAAGTAACCATCCCTTACTAGCTGAATCCTTCATTCCCGGGAACTTAGCCTTATCACCAGTTCCGGTATATCCTTGAAATGTAATTAACCACCTAGCCAATGAATCATCAGTAAGCTTATTCTTAAAATCGTCATTAGTTGGTGCGAATAGGTCAGCCTTATTATTACTTTCAGAAATTAAACGGTTGATTAATTTACCACTAATAGATCCAACCTTTTTAATTCCATACTCTGATAGATTCGCCTTTGTAACCTGATAGAATGGATATTCATCATCGTATAAGTTAAACCTATCCCTTTGTGATTCTAGATACTCACTAATTGCATCCATTGGAAATTTTTCATGTTCCCAAATATCTAACCATATGTCACTTGGATAAACTTCATCATCTTCATCTATCTGATTTCCATCTACATCAAATCTCGAAAAAGTGGTATGCAGTATTGCTAATAATAACCTTAAAATTGCAAAATCCTGCGGAGCAGATTCTCCAGACAAACGCTTATAGTTATGTGCATTTTGAAAAAATTCAGTTAAAGAAACTTTTTCCAAGTCATTTTTATCATTTATTACTTTTAACCATTTCTCATCAAGTAGATTATACCTTCCCATCTCATCACTCCTTTTCGTACATAAGACCAAGCTTATGATCGTACTTTAATTTATAATCATTTAATTCAAATTGATTATTATCATCCAATAGAATGCCTAGTTGACCCTTAAGCCAAGATTGATTTTGCCATTTTCTCAAATGCGCATTGTTATACTTTTCCAATTCCCTAATCGTTCGATCAATATTATAATTTTGAGTAATCGGAAGTGGTAACTTAATTGTGTTAGTCGCAATTTCTTTAGCAACTGAAGGTTTTTCAATATCCTCTAATGAAATCTCCTTACCGTTAGATAGTTTATATCCAGATTCATTCTGCCAAAGCATCACTACTTCTACTGAATCTTCACCATCTCTGACTTGTGCCAAACCGTCAGCATCAGAAATGCTTGACTTATTGTTATTTAACCAACCTATTAAATTGGCTCTTTTGCCATATGTGTTTAACATATAACTCTTTGCTGAATATTCTTTGTCATTTTGCAAATTTTGATACTCTTTTTTGGCATTTTCATAAAAGTTCTTAAAATCAGCAGTGTAATTATCGCTATCCACATCCTCATCAAACGTACTTTCTTCGTCAAAATTATATACGTATTCAACTAACCTAGGAATATCAGTAGGAATTTCCATTCGAGATGGCAGAAAGTGCTGGGTCCGAAGTAGCAGAAAGTCACTATAAATAAAGGATGCTCCCGAGTCAAAATCATATTCAGTACTAGTTTGCATTAAATATAACTTTGGCTGCTTTAAATTAAGGGGCCGCTTGGAATCATTGGCGCGATGTCTTTGCAGTCTCCCCACTCTTTGAATTAATAAATCCATTGGAGCTAAATCGCTAAATAAAGCATCAAAATCAATATCTAAACTTTGCTCTAAAACCTGAGTTCCAATAATAATTTTGGCTTTGGGCCGTTTGCCATTCTTACCAATCATATTAATTAATTCGGATTCTTTTTTGGATCGATCAGTTGCAATAAAGCTGGAATGGATTAATTCGACTTGCTCTTCACCAAATGTTTCCATTAAATTTTTAGCAATCTTTTGAGCTCGTTTAACTGTATTTACAATTATTCCAATAATCCCACCATCTGAAAGTAATGTTTGAATGTTGGCCGATAAATCATCATCCTCAATTTTAATAATATCTATAAACCTAGATTCTTCATTACTAAAATCTGAAAATTGCTTTATTTCTTTACCTGAATTATAAGTTATGAGGGGATATTTAAATCCTGAATTATCTGTAACAGCATCTGAATCTTTATTATGATTACTTCTAACCTTACCCTGATATGCCTTGATCATTTTAGTTCTTTTACTGGAGGGCAATGTTGCCGACAATATCACAACAGGAACACGATACTTTCCAAGCCAATAAAGTGCCCGATAAAGGTATTGTTGCATGTACGCATCAAAACTATGGGCTTCATCAATGACCACTACCTTCTTGCTAAATCCTAAATGTCTAAGTTCTAGGTGCTTTTTCTTAAGGGCTAACAAGAGAAGCTGATCAATCGTTCCCACAACAAAGTCATCTAAAATTGCGGTTTTAGGTCCAGAGAACCATTCATTAACCAACACCTCGGCCTCAGCATTTTCATCAATATCGATATGGTGCGGTAACCTCGTAAAATTATCATTCAATGCAGATTTTCCATGAACTAACTGAATTTCTACATTCGAGTCCTCTGCAATTGCAATTTGTTTACACCACCGTTCAATCCGACCAAAAATGGCATTCGCGGTTGCCTGAGATGGAAGGGCCCAGAATAGACCATTTACATCATCCTTTAATGCTAACTGCTCGGTAGCAGCTAACGCAGCTTCCGTCTTTCCACGCCCCATTCCAGCTTCAACGATAACAATGTTAGTATCATCACTATGATCAATAATTTTAAATAATTTATCCTGAAATTCTCTCGGTTTGAATCCAAATCTTTCTTGATAGTAATCATCAGAATCATTGAAATTCTCAGGTGTCCATTGAAATGTCTCGAACCATTTTGACCAACCATTCTCATTTCTTTTAGAATCAGTTGGTTCAAATTGATCAATGTTAAACAACGGGAAATACTCCGAATTGCTTGAAATCCAGTCAGCCATCACTAATAACCCTTCTAAAATAACCTGCGAATTCAATCCATTTATCCTCGGAATTTCATTCCCAGCCGAAAATCCACTATTATCAAGAGCCCATTGAAAAAAAACATTTCTAGTTGATTTCCACGTATCTTTCACTGAATCATTAAAGTAATAATTCTCTTCAAACATATTCATTTGATCTTTGGAACTCCGATAATCATCTGACGGTTTACCATGATGTCCACCAATAATGAACCTAATTTCATCATTTACACCGTAATGATATAGAAGTGATTCTCCCGCTAGTGCATGGGGTGACTTATTATAATCAGGCTTTTGAATATTATTGCTATCAAAGAGTCCAGCTTTTATCAAACGATCATTGATCGTTTGATCTAAGTCTTTCAAGCCTTGATAACTTTTTTTAGCCTGAAACGCTGGAGAAGCCTTTCCAAAATCATGAGTTAACGCAATAAAACTAATTAGCTTCTTAACATCATCATTATCGGATGAAATTGAGTTTCTGATTAAAATCCTTTGGTTTTCACTTAAATAATGATCGTACAGCATATTAATAACAAATTTAGTATCCATCAAATGTTGACTTAATGGTAACCATTTGGGAAGTCCATCAATAGATAGTGATTTTTTGGCCCAAATTTTATTATTTGGTTTTATCATATATTCACCCCCCTTTCTTACATCACTATAAAACATTATATTTTATTCAAAATTATATTTCAATTAATATTACTCTAAATAATAAAAAAGGATAATTAGTACTAATTATCCTATCTCAACACCATCCCCAACACCGAAACAACCAATATAATCCCAAACATCACCGCATGAAACCGCTTATGATTCATCAACAACGCAATGTATTCACGAATCGTTGCGTTCGGTACAAAAAAGCGACTCGTTTTAGCACCAAGGCCTTGAATATTCAACCCTGCTTGTTGCGCATAGATTCCTGCTCTAAAGATATGATAATCGTTGGAGACATAAATCCCCTCGTTAAGCGGAATATGCATTGCTTCAAGGATCTTCTTCGAATACAACATGTTCTGCAGCGTCGTTTTTGACTGCTTTTCAGCGATTACGTGTGCTGCTGGAACACCCTTTTGAATGGCATAATCACGCATCGCTTGGCCCTCAGGCACCGTTTCATCGCCCCCTTGACCACCTGAACAGATCAATAATGGTGCATGGCCAGTCTTGGCAAGTACTTGATGATAAAACTGGATACCCTTATCAATCCGCGAAGCTAGTAATGGGGAAACTTGATCACCATTCAATAGTCCTGCTCCTAAAACAATAATGAACTGTTTGTCTAGTCGCAGTTTTTTGAACGTAAACAACGTTGCTGCGGCCATAAACGAAATCACACAGAATAGCACGTATAGGACGGATAAGATTATGAACGTATTAATGAATACACCAAGCGGTCCCATTCGATGTTTATCAAATACCAAGTTCACAATTGGAAATAAAAGCGTAATGACACCAATAAATAGAGTTAACATATTGGCTAACGTGTGGTTTTCGCGTCGCCAGACGATCCAAGCATTCCAGAGCCAAAAGAAACCCTGGAAGAAATAGATTAATGCTGCGATCAACACTAAGATTAAGAAAAAGATTACATACAAACGCACCAAAATCGAGTTATTAAAACTAAGGATCAAAATTGAAAGCGTAATAAAAACCCCACCAGCGGCAATTGTGGCTAAAAAACCATTTAGCAAGCGAACAGGGTTACTACGGTAACTTAAACATAGTAATCCAATAAATAAAACTGTAATCATAGCTGAAATCATGTAAACAGCGATTGGAAACACCCCTTCTTTTATGAATCTAATAAATTCATTTTAGCATAAAAAAAAGCCCCTCCAGATTAAGGAGAGACTCTTCTTCATTACATTACGTGTTCATTAATCTGCTTTATCTCTGGGCGGCGTTCTTTTTGAAACCCCGACGTCTTAGCGACCACGTATAATGGCCGTTCACGTGAAGTTTCAAAAATTCGGTAGAGATATGCACTCATAATTCCTAACATTAATAGGGAAATTCCGAATAGTTCAAACATTGATACGATCGCAAATTGCAAGGTTGCAAATCCGGTAAAGAGGGAGACTAAGCCGTAAATCAAACCGATTGCAATCATTAATCCACCAACGACGTTCACTAGTTTTAATGGTACATCTGAAAATGATGTGATTCCATTCATTGAAAGGTGCAACATTTTTGATAACGGATACTTAGTAGTTCCCGCCGTTCTTTCGTCACGTTCGTACTCAACTGCGGTTTGTTTAAAACCAACCCAACTGACCATCCCGCGAACAAAAGGATCTGGCTCATCCATCTTGGACAAGACCTTAACTACCTTGCGATCCATTAATCTAAAGTCACCCGTATCCAACGGAATATCGATATCAGCTAGTTTATGCAAAATCCGATAAAAAGCGGATGCACTAAATTTCTTAAACCAGCTTTCACCATCACGTTGCAGCCGTTTTCCATATACTACGTCGTAGCCTTCCCGCCACTTATTGATCATTGCAGGAATTACGGAAGGTGGATCTTGTAAGTCCGCATCCATCACCACGACTGCATCTCCAGATGTATAACGAATTCCTGCGGTAATCGCTAATTGGTGGCCGAAGTTCCGTGAAAATTGAACTAGGCGAATGTTGTCATATTGTTGTTCAGCTTCCTGAATAATTGTGGCACTCCGGTCCACGCAACCATCATCCACAAAAATTAATTCGTATTCTTCAGGTTGGCTGGCAACGTAGTTTTCTAAAATTTCAATCGTATGCTTAATTCCGGCTTCTTCATTGAACACCGGCAGGACAATTGAAATTAAAGGATTTTCAGTTCTTGCCATGCCCTAACCTCCTATTGTTATTTGTAAATCGTTGATAAGTCGTAAAGCGTACCGCTGTTACCACCCATCATACCACCACCAGTAGGCATTTGTTGATTATTGCTCTTACCCTTTGTGCTGGATGGCTTCATAGATGGACGCTTGCCATTAAACTTACCACTTGGTTTCATTCCACTAGGGCCACCACTCATTTTGCCGCTTTGTGTTGGCATTTGGCCCTTAGTTTTAGTACTTCCAGTTAATTTAGAACTAGTATTCGTAGTAGTTGTAGTGCCACCGTAATCACTAGCCTTAACCTTCTTCGCATGTTTCTTGATCCAGTTGACAATTGCACTATTAGCAGAACCAGACTTACCACCTGAGTAGTAGTACTTCAATTCGCCACTCTTAACCAACTTCTTAAATTGGCTCAGTGTAATTGCAGGATCAGTCCCATTAAATCCACCCATTGCCATAACTGCTTTACCAGTCTTGATAATGTATGGCGCAGCGGTACCAGAATCATCAGTCGCAAAGAGGTACTTCGCATTGCCTTGATTCTTTTCAAGATAATTGAGCAACTTAGTGTTAACGCTTCCGTTTCCGATACCACCACCGGCACCACCTTGACCATTGCTACTGAGTAGATCAGGCCCTGCAGTTGGGATGGCAGCTGATTCACCAGCAATCGCTGGTGTCATTGACCAAAACGCTGGGGCTAACATAATGGTTACCAAACCACCAATGGTAAACGACTTCAAAGGCTTACCTGGTTTGAGCAATAGAATCAATCCAAAGCCAATTCCAGCGATGATGAGCAACCAAGTTGCCCAAACGTAGTAACTACTTACATACCATGCTTGTAGTAATGCGGTTGCTACCACTGAGAATGGTAGCAAGTAGCGTTTCCAGTCTTTAAAACTAGCCGCTGCTTTGAGTTGTTTGAACATCGTTACCAATCCGATTCCAAAGAATGCGGCGATTGGTGGGGCAAGCATGATCGTGTAGTATGGATGGAAGAAACTGGCAACGGAGAAGAATCCATATACCGGTACTAGCCAACCAGCCCACATCACGACTTGCTTTTGGTTCGCGGTTAATTGATACCATTTCCGCTTGCGATCTAAGAAGAATACAAAAGCACTAATCATCCCAACTAACGAGAATGGTAATAACCAACTAATTTGTGGTCCTAATTGGTCTTGGAACAATCTTAATGGTCCAGCGGTTCCGATGTTAAATGCGCCACCGGCACCTCCCATGCCACCGCCGTTCATTCCACCACGACGGTTTCCGCGACCGGTCATCCCAGTTGGAGGAGTTCCCCCAGCTTGACCATTAGCAGACCGTTTCCCAGTGGTATTCCCACCAGGTTGTCCACCTTGTTGCATTCCATTATTTGACTTCGACTTGCTAGTGCTCCCCATTCCTGGGAACGCACCACCAGTTCCAGTCGTTTGTCCTAATAGCCGTTCCGTTCCGTTGTAACCAAATGCTAATTCTAGCACGGAGTTATGTTCAGAACCACCTTCGTATGGTCGCTTGCTTGCAGACGTCATGTCGACTGACAATGGCCAAATTAAGGTAAAGACAACTAATGCAACGGTTGCAAATGAAAGGTGGGCCAACTTCTTCTTCCAATTATAATGCGAAGCTAACCAGTAAAACAATAACATTCCTGGTAAAATCATAAAGGCTTGCAACATCTTAACGTTGAACGCCACCCCAATGACTGCAAAACTGGTTACTAGATACCAAAGTTTATGCTTATCGACTGCCTTTTGCAGCAGGTAGATTGCGAATAATAGGAAGTAAATTAACGTTGCATCCATGTTATTCGTCCGCGAGTCAGCAACTGCAATTGGCGTAAGCGTCATTGCAAGTGCAGCTAAGTTCCCAGCAACGCGGCCAAACTTGGGTTTTACCAAGCGGTACATGAGGTATACCGATCCAAGTCCAAAGAGGACTGATGGTAAAACGACACTCCATTGATGAACCCCAAAGATTTTAGCACTGATCGCCATAAACCAAAGTGCAACTGGTGGCTTATCAACCGTAATATATCCAGCGGGATCAAAACTAGCATACCAGAAGTTTTTAAAATTCTGGGTCATACTAGTAATGGCGGCCGTATAGAAATCATTGGCACTCCCTGCTTCCCAAATTTTCCATGAATAAAGTATTGCAGCAATGACCAGCGTGGCTACTAAGAACCAATCCAGCCGAAATCGTTTTTGCTGTATTTTTGCATCGTGATGCTCAGCTCGTGTTGTTTCAACTTGATTTGATTGATCTGGCATTTCACATCATGCTCCTTTCGAATTGAATAACCATAGTTTAAGACCCGAACCATAAATTAACCTTAAAAAACTAAATTAAAATGATATTTATTTCATTTCCGTTTACAATAGTTGATATTAGGAGTGATTTTGATGCAAAACTTACAAATATTAATTGTGGAAGATGATGAGGCATTAGCCAAGAGTATCGCTGGCTTCTTAGAACCACTTGGTCAAGTCAACATTGCAACCGACGGGTTGATTGGCCAACAGATGGGGGAAGACAATATCTATGACATTGCGATCTTAGATTTAATGCTCCCAGAAAAAAGCGGCTATGATATTTTAAAACAGTGGCGCAGCGTTGATCATCTCAACCTTCCCGTCTTGATCTTAACTGCAAAGGATACGATTGCCGATAAAGTGCAAGGATTTTCAAACGGTGCTGATGATTATCTAACGAAACCGTTTCATCGTGAAGAGTTACTACTACGGGTTAAAGCGTTATTAAAACGAGCTGGTCACCTAGGTGATAACAATCAATTATCAGTCGGCCCGTTTCACGTCGATTTGGGTAATCGCACAATTACGATCAACGACCAAGCCGTGCAATTAAATGGTAAGGAATATGATCTCCTCACCTACTTCCTTCAAAATCCAAATATTATTATCACTAAGGATCAAATTTTTGACCGTCTATGGGGATTTGACTCTGAAACCACCTTAACGGTTGTTGAAGTCTACATGAGCAACGTGCGCAAAAAAATTAAAGCGGTCCTAGGGGCCCAACCAATTAAAACAATCAGAAGCGTCGGCTACCTATTCGAAACGGAGGGGTAATCATGAAGCCCAATAATCCACAAAAACAGCAGCAATGGCGCCTATTCATTAAAGAATTAGTAGCGTTCGCCCTGCTCTTTTTAAGCCTAGGCTTAATTATTTACCTCTTCTTTAGTCAATCTATTTATCGCAATATCGACCATAGTTTAACGGTCCAAAAGCAACAACTAATGGTCCAAAACACAAATCAAAAGAAGCGAATGGCCCCTCCTAAGTTCCAAAACGGCCGTAATTTTTCCCAACCACCTTCGTTGAACAGTCCCTTTCGGACCAACGAAATTATCTTTAATAGCAAGGGAGAGATTGAAAACGCTGCTGCCTTAGGTAACCGAACCTACCAATTATTTAGCAAGGCGAAGTTAAACCCCGCTGCTTTAAATAAGATCCAGGATATGACGTTGACCTATAATGGTATTATCAGTCATTTTCGTTCATTACTAATCAAGGTGCCTAACACCGCCCCTGACGAAAGAACTGCTGGTAAATACGTATTAATTCTAGAAAACGTCGATAGTGATTTACTAGCCATCAATAGTTTTAAAAATGCTTTGATCGGGACATTAATCCTATTTTGGCTATTAGCAATTGCAGTTGCGTTTCTACTATCTAAAGCAAGCATGAAACCAATCATTAAGTCATGGCAACGACAACGTGAATTTAGTTCTAACGCCGCCCATGAATTACGCACCCCATTGACGATCATTCAAAATCAGATGGAATCAATGCTTACCAAACCTAAGGCAACCATCCTTAGTGAGATTGATTCAGTCTCGACCACTTTAAATGAAACTCGCCATTTAAAAATTTTAACCGATCGTCTGTTAACACTTGCTCGTTCCGATTCCGACATTATCCAAATTCAAAAGCAGCCAGTGGAACTCAAACCATGGTTTGAATCAATCCTGCCACCCTATCTAGAAATTGCGACCAGCCAAAATAAGGCTTTCACCCCCTGGATTGAAACCAACGCGACAGCCCAAATCGATCCTGATTTAATTCGTCAACTGGTAACGATTATTTTTGATAATGCATCTAAATATACCAAACCTGGTGATAGCATTGGCATCACCGTTTTAAACGATGAACGTCACTTTACCATTCGAATCAGCAATACTGGTGAACGAATCCCTGATAAGGATAAAAAGCGGATTTTTGAACGCTTCTATCGAACTGATAAGTCTCGTAATTCAGAAACAGGTGGTCATGGTCTCGGCCTAGCGATTGCTAAATGGATCGTAAGTGAACATCACGGTAAGATCATGGTCCGTGATCAACAGCCCAAGGGGACCGTCTTTGAAATTCAAATTCCATTAGAATAATAAAAAACTAGACCAAACTGGTCTAGTTTTTTATTGCTTTCAATTTGGTCTTCCAACAAGATGCTGCGGATGCAACCAGCAGTACGGACGATCAGAATCACCTGGGTGGCCTTATCGCTTGCCCAGTGCCAAGCTTATCGACCGTAGGACTAGAAATATCTTTATTTTTTAGTTAATGTAAGAAATTATTGAAAACAATTTATTTACAATTTAGGTTTCATATGCTAATCTTTACATATGAATTAATTAACATATGAAGGAGCTTGAATATGATAAATGCAATTTTTACTGGAATTACAGCCTATATTTCCACTGGTGTTGACTACCTATTAATTTTAATGACCGTCCTCACGTTCTATTCAGAACCATCAGAACGAATCAAGGTTTACCTGGGCGACCTAATCGGAACCATCTTTTTAATTAGCATCAGTTTACTCTTTTCACTCAGTTCACGCTTACTTCCAGAAGAGTGGATGCTGGGATTATTAGGAATTATCCCAATTTTAATTGGGCTTTATATTCTAATTCACCTGGATGGTGATAACGAGCAGGAACAGGTGACTAAACGCCTTTCTAAAAACAATTTGATCTTAAGTGTTATCATCATCACCATTACCACTTGTGGAGCTGATAACATTGGTATTTACGTCCCCATTTTTGCTCAAATTAGCCATTGGAGTGAAATAATAATAATCCTAATGACCTTCTTCGTCATGCTTACCATCTTCTTTTTACTAGGGTTAGCATTTGTCAAAATCACAGTTGTGGCAAGAATACTAGCTAAGTATGGCGATCTTTTCACGGCAGTTGTCTATATTGAAATTGGTGGATTCATCCTAATTGAAGCTAACACGATCAACCATTTAATTGAGCTCATTATTTAAAAAAGCCAAATAAAAAACTGACTAACCCATTTGCTGCGCTAGTCAGTTTTTTAAATTTAAATTAGTTTTTGTCGCTTTGGTCACTATCTTGATCGTCCTTTGAGCCAAATTTTTCCTTGGCTTTATCAACTTCGCCATCAACAAAGTCCTTAGCTTTGCCTAAGAAACCTTCTGCTTTCCCCTTGGCTTCGTCAACTTTATCGCCACTGACTTTGCCTTTGACTTCGTCAAATTTACCCTTTAATTTATCTTTTTCATTTTCTAAACTCATTGCAATTCCTCCTCAAATATTAATATGCCTTCATTATAATTCATTCTGATAAAAAGTAACGTAATATGCTCATGTGTTCAATCTTTTTTTAATAGGTTCAGTTGCTTTGCACGTTTTTTACTGCCATTCAACAATAAAATCACTCTTAGCATGCTTGCCTAAATCAGTAGTAAAGTAATTGCGCCATTGATTCAAGGTCATTAACGAGGTTCAATTTAACATTTAGTTGAAAATAAAAAACTTAGTCAAAACTGACTAAGTCGATAACGTTAATTTTTCGCTAAACGGTGCGCTTTTTTACAAGTTTCATCGATAACATCATACACCTGATTAAATTGTGATTCTAAGCGGCGCTTTGCATTCGCCACCATCCGCCGCTTAATAATTGGCGGTAGCGTCCACAGTACTATTCCAGGAACGCCAATGATCAGGGCTAGTGTTAACCCAGAATTTTGGTACGCTAGGTACCCGATGCCAACTAGGCAGGTCCCGAGGACGCCAATCAGCATTGCCATGATCGTGGCCGTTAGGACCTGCTTTACATGCAATTTTTTTAACTGGTCGATGCCGGATTCAAACTTGCTTTGCAGCCGCCTTAATTCAGCCTTATTGTTAATGTTGCGGTTTCGTTTCATCTTAACGAGCACTCGGTCGATCGAAGCCCGGTAAGCAGTTTGTTGAATGATCACCCAACCGAAGTTCGGGTAATCATCTAAGTAGCGGTCAAGCATCCGCCTGGGAACCACTACTTCGTGGTATTCATAGTTAACGTAGTCTTCGTTTGATTTCATTATCGTCCCTCCTGAGGCCCTTCATTAATTGGTCGTTGCGGTAACCAGACCGTAAAGATGCTTCCACTCCCCACCTTACTACTTACGGACACCGTCCCGTTCAACATGGTCACGATCTGTTTGACCATTGCCAAGCCGAGCCCGTTGCCTAACTTAGAGTGCGACGCATCCCCCTGGTAGAATTGGTCAAAAATGTGCTTGACCGTTTTTTGATCCATCCCAATTCCAGTGTCACTGATCGTTACCAAGACCCCGTTATCATCAACCGCTTGCTTCAACTTGATCCGCCCGTTTTGCGGGGTGAACTTAATCGCGTTATTTAAGAGGTTGTTCCAAACGATTGCCAGCAACTCTTGATCAGATTGAATTGGGTAGTCATTCAAAAGATCCACTTCGAACTGAATATTTTTGACTGACCACTGGGTTTCAAGATCCAATGAACAATCAACTAGTTGGCGAGTCAAATCAAACTCGGCGCATTTTTGGTTAATCGACTGGTTGACTAGCTTATTCAAACGCAACACGTTCGTTACTAGCGAAGAGAGATTGTCCGTTGCCTGCCCGATTGCTTGGGCCGCTCGCTGCCGTTGCGCTGCACTTAAATCATCGCGGCTCAACTGCTTAGAATAGCTTTTAATCACCGCCAGTGGTGCCTTGAACTCATGGGAGACGTTGCTAATGAAATCATTCTTCAGTGTCTCGGTCGAACCCAATTCAGCCACCATTTGATTAAAGTTTTCAAATAGTAGGTCGATATAATTATACTGACTTGGTCTGTGGACTGGGGCCAAGTAGACCGAAAAATCACCATCAGCAACCTTTTTAGCGGCGGTGCTTAATTTGTTAACTGGTTTTTCGTACTTCAGATACTTTCGAATGGTAATAAAGGTAACAAAAATGGCCGCCACCAATATCCAATAGAGTAGATACCACCCCACGTATTGATTATGAAAGACCTGTTCAATGTCTTTAGTATACAGGATTCCGGGAAGCCCCCCGACAACGGCGAACAATATCAAAGTTATTAGGTATTCCCACCATGAAAAGCGGTTGTGGTTCAATCGACCCCGCGTGGTCCATTTTTTATGCTTACCCATTGTTAATCACCAGCTTATAACCTAGTCCGTGAATCGTTTTGATATGGAACTCACCGACCATTTTGACCTTGTCCCTAATTTTAGTAATGTAGACGTCGACCGACCTTAAACTACTGGATGAATCGATATCCCAGAATTCGTCTAGTAGTTGGGCTCGCGAAAATGCACTATTCGGATAAGAAAGTAGCTTATATAGGATGTCAAATTCACGCACCGTCATTGCGACCTCTTGACCCTGATAGGTCACCGAACGCGAATCCGCGTCCATTAGAAATCCACCCAACTGAACTTGTTGGCTCTGAGCAATGTGGGAACGCCTTAAAATCGCGTGAATGCGTAAAATCAGTTCGTCAATATCGATCGGTTTGACCATGTAATCATCAATTCCGATTCGAAAACCATCCTGCTTGGTTTTAAAATCATCCCGAGCGGTTACGAATAAAATCGGAATCTGCTCGTCGACTCCACGAATCGTCTGGGCAAATTCAACCCCGTCAACATCAGGCATCATTACGTCGGTAATAATTAAGTCAAAATTTTGATCATACATTGCATCATAGGCAGTCAAAGCATTCAAACAACCCACTGCAATAAATTGATTCTCCCGTAAATACTGACAAACGATTTGATTGAAGTTTTCATCATCTTCAACCACTAATACTTTTAACATCTTGATTTTTCTCCTTGCATTTAAAAATTGACTCTCCAATTGGATTGAGGAGCCAATCGTTATTTAATCATGATCTCGTAATTTCAAAAGGGCCCTTTTAAAAAGGTAAAAGCCACAAATTGCAACTAACGCTAAAACAATGCTTCCCACCACGACTGGTACAATCATGATTCCCAGCAAAATTGGTCCATAGCTTAAGAGTTGATCGGCAGAAAGTGACCCTAAGCCACCGAACACCCCCGCAATCGGGTATAACATAAAACTACTCCGTGCACTGACTAATAAAAATAGCCAGGCAACCCCAATTCCTAAAATTAATCCAATTATTCCAACTACAAATTCCATCGAACTCGCTCCCTTAATTTATTAATTTACAAACCATAGTTTAGCGGGAACTTATTGATGAAATGTTAATCAAATGTTGCTGAAATGTTAAAATCCATTTTTTCGATAAAAATGACTCCGCACTAAAATCACGACCCCAATTAGAAACAGGCATCCTCCAATACAAATGCCGAATAACCCAGTTGCAGAAGACGCACTGGGTGAATGCTTGAACGAAAGAATTGCATACTGGGTCATCACGATTGCAACCAAACCATCGGCAATGCTGAGCGACTTTAAGAATAAGATGATCGGACTATTTAACTTGCGGGCCTTGAACCAACCAATCACTGATGAAATGAGTTTAATAAAGCCAACTAACGCAATTAGCTCCACCACGATTTCACTATACGACTCATTGTTAGCACGGGTATACATATAAGCAGAGATTGCAGCTAAGATCAGGCCCAAGCAGCTATATAGAACCCCACCCTCACGGAGGTAAAAAGTTTCCTTGGCCGCTCGTTGCACTCCCGATATTCTTTGGAGCCGAATCTGGGTGTAACGACGCAGAAAATACACCCTGGTCACAAATAAAACGAAGTAGTAGATGCCGAAGATAAAAAACCAAGTTGATAAATAAAAGATGCTCAGACCAATTTTAAAAATCGCGATCAAGGCATTTGTGATCGTGTTGAAGACGCTGAACAACGCAACTTGATCGGATTTAGTATTAACGTGGCGCTTTAAATTTAATTTTTCCAGTAGTTGATTAAACATTGAACTATCCTTTCAATTGATTATCACTATTATTAGTATAGCAAAATATCACTAAAAGGATAATTCAATTAAAAGCAAAGGCAATTAACTGTATTTTAATCTAGTGCTCACTTATAATTAACTTTAAAAATTGTAAAGAAGGAATCACGCCATGGCTAAAAAAATTTTATTAACCCCTACCATCGATCAATTCATCGATCAAAGAATCAAGGCCCACGGAATCGAACCAGTCGTGGTAGCCAGTCAAAAGCCAGCAGATATCTTATCTCAGGCTCAAGATGTCGATGCCATCATCTTAATGGCGAGGGAATTTCCAGACACCATGTTCGACCAAATGCCGAACCTAAAAATCATTGCGCGCCAGGGGGTCGGATATAACAACATTGATATCGACGTTGCTGCTGCCCATGGAATCTGGGTAACCAACGCACCAGGTGGTAATTCCAAGGCGGTCGCTGAAAACGTGATCAACGATATGCTAATTCTGTCTAAGGATTCCTACAATATTTCTAAAGAGATGCGCGAGGGGAACGACCGCTACGGACAACGCGAAATGGCAACCGAAATTAATCATAAAACTTTGGGAATAATCGGTTATGGCCACATCGGTCAAGATGTCGCTAAAATGGCAACGGGCTTCGATATGAATACCTTGATTTATAACCGGACACCGCGTGAATCACCATACGGCAAAATGGTCTCAATGGATGAGATTTTTAAGCAGGCCGACTACATCTCATTGCACCTGC
The DNA here is from genome assembly GCF_058509965.1 of Nicoliella sp. ESL1106. Classification (NCBI taxonomy): domain Bacteria; kingdom Bacillati; phylum Bacillota; class Bacilli; order Lactobacillales; family Lactobacillaceae; genus Nicoliella; species Nicoliella sp. ESL1106. Next base: position 414,376 of record NZ_CP196341.1, on the reverse strand, counting down.
CCGCCACCAAGCAGACCATCAACACAGTCGCCAAACCACAGTTTGAAATGATGAAGCCATCCGCATACTTGTTGAACCTAGGCCGTGGTCCACTGGTCAACCAGGATGACTTAATTGCGGCGTTGAAAAACCATGAAATTGCTGGGGCGGCATTGGATGTCTATGATGAAGAACCACTACCGATGGATAGCCCACTGCGTGAATTGGATAATGTTTTCATTACTCCGCACTGTGCTGGCCACACCAAGGAAGCCTGGGAACAGATGGCTAACCATGCGTTGGATAATATTTTAAACGTGTTTGATGGCAAACAACCGCTCACTCCGGTAAACACCGTCAAGTAATGCATTAAAAAATGGTTCCTAACAACCGAAGTCCAACCTCCAGCTGCTAAGAACCATTTTTTAGGATGCAGTTTCCATTGTTAATTATTTTTTGATTCAACAACGAGTGCAATCACCATTCCAATGCCCCCACTTGCTATCCCGATCAAAAAGTAATCATCATTGAGCAACCCAAAGATGCCCATGCTCACCATTAAAATAACAATTGCCGCTAGCATTTTCTTACTAAACGGCCTGTTAGATTCAATTGATAGTGAATTATAAAACTTCCGAAGCCTAGCCAGGGCAAATACGACCGCCATTGAAATGATGATGATGATGAGTCTTAGGACGTGGCCGTTGTTGATTGGCCAGTATTGATTCCAAATCATTACGGCCGTAAAGAAGAAATCAATTAAGAGCAGCACCCATAAAATCGGTTTTAATGCCATTTTGACGTCTGCCTTCTTCAAATAATCACGCATCCCCGTATCTTCTTTTAATAACGTATCTAACGAAACGTGGTAATAATCACTCAATTTCACCAAACTATCAATATCTGGATAGCTCTTCTCATTTTCCCAACTGGAAACTGTTTGCCGCGTAATTGAAAATTGCTGCGCCACATCCGCTTGGGTCAACCCCATTGCGATGCGTTGCTTTTTCAGTCGTTCGCCAAATTTCATGCTGATTCCTCCTAAAGTCATTTCCTTATTAACGATATTATTACTAAAACTCAAATTGATAGCAAGCAAAGAATCATTGACATGTTGATATAACAGTCTTTATGGATGAAATTATTTTTTTAATTGATAAAAATTAATTTAGTATTTAGTTCGTAAAGAAAGATTAATGTAGTATTTACTATTCAAATCAACTCAGTTATATTGATAATTATCAAACCATCAGTAATTCAAATAGAGGTGATTATCATGAGTAGAAAAAATTCATTTTCCTTTGGCGTTGCGGTAATCAGTTTAACGATGATTATCATTCCATTCACCATCATTTCATTATCAATTCAATCGACATTGTTCAATATTATGTTCTTTACCCTCTTTTTTACTGGTTCATTTTGCTACGGCAGATTCGTTTATGATAAGAGCAACAATAACATTTGGTTCCTTGGCTTGGCGGTCCTATTTTGGATCGCATCCATTACGACTATTTTTTGATATTTTTTAATGAAATCCGTATAATTAAATTAAATTTTTGCTCAAAATAAAGTTAAAGGATCGGTATCAGACATGCAACCAATTTTATTTAAGGGCTACCAATTTGAATTTGAACCAGGGACCCCAGAATTCATGATCGACCAAAATAGTCTGGTTTTTTTCAAAACTCAAAACGAGGTCATGATTCATATTAGTGTTAAGGATGATCAATTAATTTTAAAGCCCCGTTATGGGGTCTCATTCCAAAAACTAGCAGCCAAAAAGTACAAAATCATTAAAAATCAATAGGAGAAATAAATGGAGCAAGAAGTCTCGATTGGTAAGTTTAAAATTAAATTTGATTCACGCAGCGCAAACATTGTTACTAATAAAGACTTAAGCAAAATTATTTTTTTAGATCATCATTATGCAGATGTGATCTTAAAAGTTGAATTAGTGAACGAACAGCTAGCGTTTTCGATTCCCACAGAATCTGCGGTTGATGCCGAAGTGCAAATAGTTAGAACGGCCACCTTGCAATACCAAATCATCTTGAAGTAAAAGGAATAACACATGAAAATAGCTCAAATTAAAAATTATTTATTTAAATATAACGAAAAGCAAACCACCTGTTTTGCAGATTTCAATAATGAAAGAATTGCATTCATTCATAATTCAGAAACTCAATTAGTGATTGATATTATCGATGGCAAATTAACTTTTCATCCCGAAAAATTCATCAATATTTTTGAAGAAACTGAAAATCATTATCTAATTGAAATGCTAGATTAGTTATATGGAGAAAAGCGATGCAAAATGTAACGATTAACAATCAAACTTTTTATTACCAAGATTCGATGGTTTACTTTTATGATCAGCAGGATAATACTCTCTTATTTATGCTTACCATCCCCACCGATGATACGATCACTGCTTATGATGACCCGCAATTAATCATTGAGTTTAGTGGTTCAGATATCATTTTCACTCCACTTTGGAACATTGAAGTTAAGCAGTTAGGTCCCAATGAATACATTTTAGAAGAACCAGATGATTAATAATGAGCTGTAAACTATTTTTTGAATGCAAATAAAAAACAGGACGTGGTCTAAAACCAGGTCCTGTTTTTTTATTTTAGCTTCGCAAACACTTTTGAAAGTTCAGTTAGATATGATTTTGATAATTCCCAGTCACGAGTAATAACCGCGTATCTTTTTTTACTAGGTTTATCAGCAGCATAAACTTCCTTTTCTATTTTCTTATTACTAAAATCTTTAATAATTTTTGAATGAATTAATTGAAGCTTTTTATAATCCTTTTGATTAATTTTATTTTTAATTAATGGTAACGCCCCTCTATGTGCACCATCAACAGCATTTGACAAGCCAACTACCGCCTGACTTCTGCCAACAAAATCTTCCTTTGGTTTGGTACTTTTGTCGCCTTTAACATATTTATCCATCGTTTTATTAAGATTCTTTACTAATCCAGCAGCAGCCTGACTAAGGCCCTTAAAGGAATTAGGGTACTTTGGACTTAAACTAGACAAATTATCATTATTTTTAGGAACTTTAATTGTGTAATCATAAGCATCACTAAAAGTAGCAAGGTTGAGCTGAATTGCCTTATCATACTTTAAGGAAACTTTAGTAACTAAGGATTTACTACTTTGACTAGCAGCGTGAACGGTATTTGGATTAAACGAACTAATCATTTGGGCAGAAAAGCCACTTAATGCTGTCACAGCCAACAATACTGATAAATGCTTTTTAAATTTCATATGTATATCACTCCAAAATTAATTTTAATACATATTAAACTTATAATATAATTATAAAAAAGTCAATCAGAATTGCTTAAATTGTATTATAATTTCTAAAACCATATAATTATTATATTATATAATTATACTTACTTTTTAAGCCACCAATAATCAATTAGAAGGGATGTTTTTCATGGTTGAACGCAATCCGACCTTAAAGCCAATTACGACTCATTATGATAATAATAACCATCAATTGTTGATCATTGATGATCCCATTCAATTCGGTAAACAACACGTTTCGGGGATGCAAAAGAAAGGCACGCTTAAGTTTCCAGATGCCCCCACGCGAGAACCATTCTTAAAATTAGACGCACTGACTCCGAACCAAAATGGTAGTTGGGAAAATCAATATGACTATAAATATTCCGCCGTCGCTGAGGCCATGGTTAGCTGCTTGGCACGTCACATTCAACCTGAACCTTATAACGGACGGTTCGTTGACTATCGTTATCAACCCGTTGCTAACGGTAAACAGGTGGAACACGGGACTCTTTCCAAAAACTTTCTCAAAAACGATTATGAATTTGAATTGAACTTGGGAATCCGAAATGATGAAAAACATGGATTCGTTGATCAAAAATATTTTGCGAATGAAATTTATGATCAAGATGCCCAGACGCGCTTGGATAATTTGACCAAACAGTTCGTTAAAATGGGAATGGATGAACCGCTCGCAAAGCAGTTTTTGGTTCAAGAGACTGGATTTGATATTTTAACTGGCAATTCGGATCGGATTGGTAACCCTGGCAATTTTACAGTTATCCAAAACTTCAAAACTAACCAAACCATTCCGTTGAACATGGACTATGGTCGTTGTGCTAGATTACCCAGTTGGACGCCTGGCTTCGAAGCTAAATACAGTTTTGATGATGATCCAGAGTTTCATGAAATGCAAGTAAAATCTAACGTATCGGACATGATCCAACAAGAGACGTCGATGCTCAGTGGAACAGCTAAAACGATTGACGTACTGGGATTTGAAATAGAATTCTTAACCACCCACCACTTCAAACCATTTCAAATTAACATGGCAGCGGTCAATGCTGATCTAGCCGCTCTAAACGATCAAATTCAGTCTGAAGACGTCCCATATAAAAACTTTGCTAAAATGAAGATCATTACTTTCAAACAAATGCTTCAACATCCCCAATTGAAAACCCTTTATCAAGATATATCTAACAGCCAATCATTTAAAAGAAGGGAATCTAAAAATGACTGATAACGTTGAACTCACTTTTTCAATCGGTGACTTACCATTCCTAATCTTAAAACTAAATTTAAAGAATCAAACATCCCAAGTAGTGTACCACACCGACAATCAAAACCTTATCCACGTTACTTTTCAAGAAAACGAATGGACATATCCAGGAATCCAATACCGCCTTCAATGGTGGTTCAATACTAAAAAGGCCCTTCCTGAAATGCTAGTAGATTTTCAACAATATGGATTTCACTTCGGTGGTCAAGCTAACATTCATTTAAAAATTAAGGAAATTGCATAAAATTAAGAAATGGATGCTCAAGGACGTTTCAAAACCCTTGAGTATCCATTTTTAACTAAATAAATATTTTGCGATAAATGTTATATTTATTGACTATTGGATATAAATAAACTCAAGTTACTAAACAGTTAGGATAAATCAAATGAAAAATACTAAAAATTCTAAAGCAATCACATATGCAATTGGATCAGCATCACTATATGCATTGTACCCGCCAATCGCTAAGTTAATAATCAAAAACTGTCCACCAGCATATTTATCAGCATTTTTATACTTGGGAACTGGAATTGGCACACTCATTTTACTTTTAATTTTAAAGCCCACCAAGATGGACTTCGGATCTCGATTAATGATTTCTGATATTCCAAGTGTTATTGCAGTGATTGGATTTAACATTGCGGCTAGCATTTTGATGAATATTGGAGTGCAATTAACCTCTTCTTCCAATATCGCACTGCTTGGTAATTTTGAAATTGTTGATACTGCAATAATTGCATTGCTATTTTTTAAAGAACAAATTAGTAAGCTCACTGCACTAGCAATTTTTATTATTACCATCGCTAGCATCATGTTAAGTATCAATGATGCGGCACACCTTAGTATATCGTTAGGATCAATTCTAGCAATCATTGCAACAATCTGTTGGGGATTAGAAAATAATTTTACCAAAGTGTTATCCGATCGAAACCCACTCCAAGTCGTAGTTGCTAAGGGGATGGGGGTAGGCATTGGGAGTCTCTTCTTTGTTCCAGTACTAAAGGAAAAAATCCCTAATCTAACCACCATTCTAATCGCCCTTTGCCTTGGTTTTATTGCATATGGGATTAGTATTATTTTATATATAATGGCCCAACGATACATTGGAGCTGCCAAAACTAGTGCATACTATGCGATTGCTCCATTTATATCAGTAGGAATTTCATTTCTATTATTCCAAGAAAACATTACTGCCAATTTTATTTTTGCTTTAATATTCATGATTATTGGTAGTATCCTACTTGCTCGAAATGATTAACTAACCTGTTTATGTCATAAAGGGCGTTCTATATTAATTATGACAGATTCAGTTATGATTTTATTTCGCTTTTGAGAACGCGGCGTTTAACTTAGTAAAATTAACCGTCCCCAGACCACTAGCCTGATTGTAAATTTTACCTGGTTGCCCAGTATAGTAAAGATTATTATCATCAGTACTATTCAGCGGTGTGAACGGTGATGTCGCTGTCTTAGCAAACCGATAAATTTGCGGATTCCAAAAGCCCATCCGTTTATTTTGCGCACTATTAATCACCGCTGCCATTGCAGCCATTTGAGGAGTCACAACGCTCGTCCCATCCCCTGATGGATCATACTTACCGTCAATATAAATATTATAACCGGTTAAAACATCAGCATTTCCAGATATATCCGGCACGTTTCTGCCACTTGCATGCCCCGTTATTAACTGCGAGTTAGCATTTAATACCCCCTTGGTGACGTCAACGTATTGTCTAGCGTTATAAGTCCCCACACCACTGATGCCAACTTGATAATCTGGTCGCTTAAAATAGGCACTAAACCCACCCCCGCCACCAAGGAAAACATTGGCAAGATAGGTTGAATCAATTTTACTATCTGATGCATCATCGAGCACTTTTTCAACGGCTTGTCTTTCTTTGTCGGTCTTAGCCGCTGACAATAGATGTTGAAGAAGCTGTTCAGCAACAAATTTCCCGCCAAATAAATAACTCAAACTAGTCGTATTGCTCCAAGTTGATTCATGAGCTAATGAGACTGATCGATTCCCTGTAGTGGGCGTAAAACCGAATGCATCCGAAAATGAAACATTTTTAAATGGTAATGTCGTCCCACCAACTGCAGTAACGTACGGTGAAGAAGCAGGAAGAAAAACGCCCCGTTCTTTGCTGCCCATCGCAAATCCATAAGCACCATTATCACCCGCTGCGTTAAATACAGTAATTCCCTGAGCAGCGGCTTGCTTTAACAGCATTTCCAATAGGTCAGTTTCACCCTTAATTTTCCGAATACTATTTGCCAACTGGTTTTCTAACAGCCCAAAACTACTGGAAAGCACGTCCACATTATCCTTAGCAATGGCTGTTGCATACGAAGTAAGAAAGTATCCTGAGTAATTATCGTTTCCTAAATAGACGTTGATATTTGCCTTGGGAGCAATCGCACTGGCCTGCTCAACGTCCATCGTTACTTCCATTCTATCGCCCTTATCTTTGGCCAGTTGCTTATTAACGTAGACTCTTTTGATCCGTTCATTGTCAGAATCAACCCTTTGTTTTTTGAGGTATGCGGAAACATCAATCATTTTAAAATTACTATCACTAATAATTCCAATCGTTTGCTTCTGACCATAACTCCCCTTTGCATATAATGAACCAGTATCATAAGCACGACCGAATTTCCTATAAGAACGATCACTGATGTTTGAATCCTTTATTTTATCCAACGTACTAAGCGTTTGCTTACTAGGATCAGTCTTATTATCGGTAATGGGGATCCTTAAACCGAGCTGATCGATGAACGTAACGTATTTACTAATTGATTGCTTTACCCTGGCAGTGCCAGAATCAATTTGATAATTATGCTTTTGATTCGTTGTTTGTCTTAACTTAAAGTGAAAGGTCCGCTCCAGATCCTTCGTTTTTCCAGTAACAGTCATTAATAAATGCCCTGGATAGGTATCTGATTTCAAGTGATTCTTAGCCATGAACTTTTCAACCACGGCCACCTTTCGATCAGACAAACCATACTTAAGACCAAATTGTTGGGGAGTTAAATACTTGCGATAATTTTTACTCTTGGGATCTACGGTTTGGTAAATAAACCGATCCAGTTGTTGATTATTGTGATTTTTCAAGCCGATTGTTACCGTTTGTTCTTGATTGGGGTTCACATTTCGATAAATAGGTTTAGCGTTACTAGCATTCACATTGATCCCATTTGCACTATCGATAGCTAGGCCCACTAACAAGGTAAATAAAAATTTCAGCAAAGGGTGCCCATATTTAATCTTCATTATTCATTCCCCCATTCATTAAAATTTTAATTCACCGTGTTTTATAAAATCAGTTATCTCTGTCAAAGCGCGCTTAGCTTCTGGAATTGGGAATAAGATAAAGTCGTGATTCATTGCATGATAACTATTCGTAAAGACCGCCCAACGATTGATATCAGCTAATTGCTGTAATTTCAAAGCATCAGGTGCCAAAATATCTGCAGTGCCAGTGATTGTTAAAATGGGCGGTAAATCAGCTAAGCTTCCATAGATGGGACTAACTAATGGGTCAGTAGTCCCCACAGATCTAGCGTAGATGCGACCAAGCCGCGTTAAGTTCGCTAGGTTCAACACTGGATCATAGGTTTGAACCGCAAGCATCTTGGGATTCGTATTCGAAACATCCAACCAGGGCGATAACAAAACGGCCCGCTCAGGTAGTGGCAAGCGTTGGTCGCGCAGTTGTTGCATTAATGATAACACCAAACCACCACCTGCAGAATCACCAACTAAAATGATTCGAGCTGATTCACTTTTATGAACCCGTTGATAAGTTCGCATCACCATCGCCACTGTATCAAGCGCATCATGAGCAGGTGCTTTCGGGTAAATGGGCATAATTACCCGACTTCCCAGTTGGGTTGCCAACTTATCAACTAATTGAAAGTGTTGCGGAAACGGTTGCCCAAAATAACCACCACCATGCAAATAAAAAACGACTTGGTTGGGATTACTAAGACGACTGGGATTGATCACCAAAACATCCCTAGCACCATTATAATTATGAACGTGGTAAGTCTTTTGAATTAACGTTGGTAGCAAATAAGGTTGCTTACTCTTCTGAAGGGCAAGTTGATAATCAGCCGCCGTTTGAATCGATGGTACTGCGTGAATGAAGGGGAGGAAATGGCGAACCACTTGGGCCATAAAGCTCCGTGAATGATGCCGTGCAATTAACTCTTCAGCGGCCAAAGTGACTAAAGCGCTACTAGTTATGATTTTAATGTGCTTCAATTCGACCAGCTCCAATTATGTAGTGGGGATGCTGATTACAACATCCCCAATCAAGTTTACTTATATTTTAACCCACTTCGGAGTTTTTTGAACCAACCAAGATCATCGGTTTGCAACATTCTGACAAGCAATGAATCATTGCATGGCTTTTCATCAGCATTTTATTCTTGATTATCACGATCAATTTTTCGTTTTTGAAGCCAATAAATGGAAAGAGAGACAGATATTGAAGTAACTAGCATGCTTAAATTGCTCCTTAGATCCCAAATTAAGCTGAAAATGGACTGATGGTTATCTGGATCAAAAATAACCATTAAAATAAATGTCGTCCGCCCCACTAAGAAAAATAAAATCGTTGACCAGATTATCCGACGTTTTGCTTTTTGGATTAAATGCCGATATTCATCGTTGCTATCCACTTCGACCAGATCTAACCTTAACTTGGATACTTGGCGGGCCGTATGCATACAAATTCCCAAAAATACTAAAAAGTTAGTAATTAGAATTATCCATAATAGCACTTTCGCATCAACCGTAAAAATCAATAAACTAGTGATGAATGTCTCAAGGCTTAGGTAGCCAAATAAAAACAAAAATGACCGATTACCGATTTTATTAATTGCACTTTCCCGATATTCATCCAGCGGCCCCTGAATCCCGTAAAATTGTTTTAAAAATCGCATGTATAATGACTCATTATTTTGCTTCATCCTTATTTTCCTCCCAAAATAAACTATTCAGATCAGTCCGCAACGCCCTGGCAATGTGAATACATAGCTTCAAGGACGGGTTGTACTGCCCCTTTTCAATCAAACTCAGCGTCTGCCGTGAGATCCCCACCATTTTGGCCAATTCATTTTGCTGGAGCCCCCTGGTCATTCGCGTTATTTTTACCCTATTATCCATTTCAATTACTCCATTCAGGTAACATATATATTCCTTTATGTAATTTATATATTACATTAAAAAATTAATATGTCAATTCTAAAATTATCTTGAATATCAATATCCACTATTTAATAAACCCATTGATCAATAATATGCGTTTTAAATTCACTAAGGTGGCGTGCAGTTCTTCTCCACTTTTTAAAGAAGTTAAAGAAACCCGCAAAAAGGCAGTCTCATCTTCTGAACCCACCAGAAATTTATCTGAATGGAACAGTCGAATACCACTTTTCAGGAATGTCTCTTCCATCTGCTTGCCAGAAAACGCCCGATCAACTTTAATGATCCTAAAGAAGCGGTAATCATTGGCAACTTTTGGAATTGCGAACACTTCATCAAAAATTGTATTGGCTTTCACAACAGCATCCAGTTTGCGTTGCATAATTTTACCAGCGACCCCGTTTTGTAACGCCCGAGTCACAATTTCAACATCCAAAGCAGACGTCTTCACATTGATGTTGAAGATCGCATTTTCAAGCGGTTGCTTAAATTGATTGGCCATTCGGATAAAGCCGACCCGTAATCCTGAAACTAGCGATTTGGACATGCTGCAGATGTAAACACTTTGGTTTGGGACGAGGTTACTTAGCTTCGTCAACGGTTTGGTTCGGTATAAATTTAAAAAGTTTAGGTAATCATCTTCAATCAAAATGAGTCCTTGCGTTGCAATTACGTGCGCCAGTTCGGCCCGCCGTTGTTCAGAAATCGTAATCGTGGTCGGGTTGCTATAATCTGGCATTAAATAAACACCACTAATATTTTTATTGCGACATTGTTGGGCTAATGACTGGGCGGACATCCCCGCTTCATCCCCATTAATTGGGATCAACTCGATGCCCCGCATCCGAGCAAGCTCAATTAGATTCGCATAGGTGAATTGATCCACCGCAATCTTATCGCCACTATTAAAGAGACTCATTAAAATTACGGTTAGGGCGTTTTGCCCACCCGAAATAACCATCGTATTTTGCTTATTGACCGTCATCCCAACTTGATCCAGATAGTGGCTAGCAATCAACCGATGCTTTAACATCCCCGATGGTTCATCATAGTTCAATAAATCAATTAGGTTGTTCTGATTGGCGACTTCCTCAATTGTTGATTTTAAAAGGCCGTTGTTGTTCTCAAAGGAGGCATTAAAGCCTAATTCCTTAATATTTTGGGCATCGTTTCTTGAAATGGTCTGCAGACCGTGCACATTTTTAGCCACGTAGGTACCACGGCCCACCATTCCATAAGTCAACCCTAACTGTTGGCTCAATTTATAGGCCCTGGTAACCGTCGCAAAGCCAATGTCTAAAAAGTCGGCTAATTCGCGTTGCGGCGGCAGCTTAGTATCTGGTAGTAGGGTTTCGTTATCAATGGCTTGTTGCATCTGGATAACTAGCGATTGATAGTAGGGCCGTTTCAATTGCGCACGGTCGGGACGCCAACTGAGCGGGTAGTCAGTAAAAATATTGATCGACATGTCGTTCACTTCTTTCGATTAAAATTGTAATGAGTACAATTATAGCATTGATTGTACTCACTTATGTTCTTATAATCGGATATAAACATAATTAAGGACGTGATTAGCTTGAAAAATCAATCATTTCAATTTGCGTTTCAAAAAACGATTCCGATCATGGCGGGATTTATATTTTTGGGCGCTACATACGGAATTTACATGCACCAAAGCGGCTTCAATTTTCTATACCCAACGTTAATGGCTGCCACTATTTTCGGTGGCTCAGTTGAATTTGTGATTGCCAACCTACTATTGGGCAAATTCAACCCTTGGTTAGTGTTCTTTTTAACGTTCATCATCAATTCGCGCCACCTGTTCTATGCGATCTCAATGTTGCAAAAGTACCGCGGGACCGGTCGTAAACAGATTTTCATGGTCTTTGGAATGTGTGATGAAACCTTTGCCATCAACTATGCGACTAAGGTCCCAGAAAATATTGACCATAAGGAATTTATGTTCTACGTCACCCTCCTAGACTATGCGTACTGGGTCTTTGGTGCCTTTTTAGGGGGCGTCTTAGGTGGCTTGATCACCATTAAGCTGCCCGGATTAGACTTTGTGATGACTGCATTATTCTTGGTCCTATTTGCTAATCAATTCATGAACGAAAAGAGTCATTTTAGTACCATTACTGGACTAGTCGTCACCTTTTTGGCACTATTTATCTTCGGATCCCAATGGTTCTTATTGGTTAGCTTAATTGTAATGGTGGCTATCTTACAGGTGAAGTACAAACGGGAGGTGGCAAAATGAGCTTAACTGAACAAATTTTAACAATCGCGATTGCCTCAATCACCACAATGGCGACGCGGTTCGTGCCGTTCTTCGTCTTTCCCGAAAATAAACCGACCCCTAAGTTCGTCAAGTACCTGGGTGATTATTTGCCTCCAGCCATTTTGGGCATCTTAGTGATTTATTGTTATAAGGATCAAATTATAAATGTTAACCAAGAAACGCTCTTTGGCATCATTGCTGGGGCGGTCACGCTGGGGCTGCACTTTTGGAAGAAGAACATGATGATTTCAATCTTAGCGGGAACGGCAACCTATATTGTATTGGTCAACTTTGTGCATTTTTAAAATCATCAGATTAATCGCCCCGTCAATTCAATTTAATATGCAATTTTGCCAAAACTCCCCTATAATTAAAGTTGCTAGGGGAGTTTTTTGACTGAGACCTTTTTTGGAACCCTTCGAACCTGTGAGACAATGCTCGCGTAGGGAAGCGAAAACCAAAGTGTCGATTGAACTCACCAAGTATTAATTTCTTGGAGGTTTTATGAAATGCATAAAGCAATTTTTGACGGCTATGCAACTGAATACGATCAATGGTTCATGGCCAATCAACAGGTCTTTTTAAGTGAATTAAAGTTATTGAAGGCTACCTTAACAGGGGCGGCCACCGAACGCGTCCTTTCGATCGGCTGTGGGAGCGGGTTGTTTGAAGATGCCCTCCATCGCCACTACTCGTTGCCACTCTTTGATGGGATTGAACCATCCACAGACATGGCAGCAATCGCAAAAAAACGGGGACTAAACGTTACGATCAGTACCGCCGAAGCCGTCGAGCTACCAGCGGATACTTATGATGTGATCTATTTCAACGGCAGTTCGAGCTATATTAAGGACCTCAAGTTCGCCTATCAACACTGCCTTAAAGCTTTAAAACCAGGCGGACGCTTTATTTCACTTGACATCCCGTTAGAAAGTGCATACGGAATGCTTTATCACATCGCGTCAAGCGAAGGCAGCTACGATTCAAAATACCTGCGTGCGATTGCACCAGCGCATCCCTACCCCGTTGAACTGACTGGTTCATTTTATTCATGGACCGCACGGGATAAAAAGGCACTGTTTGAAAACGAGTTGCAATTAATAAACGTTAATACCCAACAGACCCTCCTTGCCAATCCACTCTACACTAATGATTTCGTTGAAGAACCCGTTGCGGGTTTTAGAAGTGGCGGTTACGTAGCAATCATGGGCCAAAAACAATAATCGGCAGCATTTATTGATTTTTTCATAAATTAAACTCCCAATCTAAATTTATTGATTATCATTCTGTTAGAATATAATTATTAATTATACAAGGAGTATTAATTTGGGTGCTTTAATTGATTTTATTTTAAATATTGATCAACACATTATCAATATTGTTAACACATTTGGTAACTGGACTTATCTCATTTTATTCATAGTGATCCTGTTGGAAACTGGAGCGGTAATTATGCCATTTTTGCCAGGGGATTCATTACTGTTCGCAGCTGCCGCGCTATCTGCTAACGCTAGTTATTCGTTGAACATCTGGATTTTTATCGCAATCTTCCTAATCGCCGCCATTGTTGGTGATTCGATCAACTTCTGGGTCGGTGAGAAGGTCGGCTTAAAATTACTGGACCACAAGTGGGTTCAAAAAGTCATCAAGCCCAGCCACCTTGATAGTACGCGCCAATTCTTTGATCAACACGGTGCAGCAGCGGTCTTTTTAGCCCGCTTCATTCCAATCTTACGGACGCTGGTGCCGTTCATCGCGGCCACCGGGAAGATGAATTACAAAAAGTTCATTTTTTACAACGTGACTTCCGGATTCGCCTGGGTATTGCTGTGTTGTGGGGCTGGTTACTTCTTTGGTAACATTCCATTCATTCAAGAGCACTTCTCGGCAGTCGTATTAGGGATCATCGTGGTTTCATTAATCCCAGCATTAATTGGCTTGATTCGCCAAAAAGTAAAGAAATAACATTCAGAAAAGCGGTCCCCTTAAGCAAGTAGTAAGGGGGCCGCTTTTAATTGTAGTCAACAGTTGTCTAGCATATAATGATAATTAAGATATTAACTGGGGGCTTTAAAAAATGATCACTAAAATCAACCAAACTACTAAGGCGCAACTAAAGCGCATCATGTCAATTTGGCTTACAAGTAACTTAGCAGCAAACGCCTTTGCCGGCAGTGATTACTGGATGAATCGTTACAGTCCGATTAGAAAACAACTTTTGGCAGCCACCGTTTACGTTGCTATTAATGATGAGCAAATCATTGGAGGCGCAGCAATTTTAGATGATCAGCTGATCGGTCCATTCGTTGATCAAAATTTTCGCCAACAAGACATTGCTACCCAGTTACTAAATCAATGTAAAGCTGAAGTTGCCCAGATTAGTACCTCAGTGTACCTAAAGAACCCCACTGCCATTATGTTCTATGAACAAAACGATTTCGTGATCAAGGGGCAGTTCATTGAAGAAGCCACCAACGAAGTAAGGTATCAAATGAAATGGCATAAAGACTAAAAGCGCTACGCCATAAAAGACTTACTGAGACTAATGATAATAATTTTCCATAATTCATGATTAACCACTTCAATTATGTTTTTAAAAATCACTTTAAAGATTTATTGTTTTAATGAAGCGTTTACATACGGTTGGGGGTAGAAAAATCTTTTTTAATTTAATTCCTTAATATAATTATGATATACTATAATATATCAAATGTTTATATTGGAAAGGATAATATTCTTATGTCATCAGTTAATATTCCAGGTCAATGGGACTTGTACTCATTTACTGGTTTACCAGATATATATCATTGGAAACCAGGGATAGAGGCTAACAATAGATGGTCGATCGCATATAAGGAATATAAACGTAAAAGCAGTTCTTATCATGCGACTTCTGTAGCGTTTTCAATCATTGGTATTTTTTTAGTAGCTTCATCTAGTTTACTTACTGCTTTTGCGGGAATACTGTTATTTATAGCTTCCTTTCTTTTGAGTAGACGTGGACCATTTTTTAATGCAGCGCTTGATAAGAACAGTCGTGCTCAAAATCATTTTACAAACGTTAGTTACCAGCACACAGATACTTTTATTCAACCATTAGTTAATTATTTTAACTTAGGACCATGGAGAAGTTTCAGAGTTAAAAGAGAATGTATTATCTATAATCAAGATATAGTTATATATTTCGATGCTGATAATTCACTACTAGTTGTCTATAATAGAGACTGCATAAAAGAAGTAAGTCGGGAAAGAGTACATACCGGTTCCCATTCTACTGGTTCATCCAATTCATTTGGTGTTGCTTACGCTAATGGAAATACTGGTAATGCTGTTGGAACAGCATATACTAATAGTGAAATAAATAGCACAGATAACTATGAATGGCATTTTGACCTTTTAACCAACTTTATGAATCATCCTAGAGTTTCTTTTGTATTGCCAGATTCACCACAAGCAGAAAACTTTGTTAAAGAAGCTTGTGGGATCCTACAAAAATAAGAATGTTTTTATTTTTCATTTCATCCTAAATATTAAGCACTACACCCTTAAGTTTGTAAAAAATTTAGGGGTGTTTTTGTATGGCCAACATTAGTGCTAAAAGATCATGAAAGTGATTGGAGAAATTATTTCTTTAACATCAAGGAGCTAAATTACAAAAACTAGGCGGAAAGTCCTCGATCCAATACCGATAACTTTCCGCCTAGGAAAAAAATATATTAATGTACAAACTTTAGGGCACACATCAACTACGACGCAGCTTTTTTATTTACATTTACTAATTTTTCAATCGGTCTAAATCAATGGAATGCTCATCCTTAGCAATCATGATTGACGTTGTAACATCGCCCATCACATTTAAGATGGTCCTGAAGATACCAATCAACCAATCGGCTCCAGCAATGATTCCCACCCCACTGATTGGTAGACCAAGGGTTGGTAAAACGATTGCTAGTGATACCAATCCACCACCTGGGATAACGACCGTCCCAAGACAGGCCAGCGTCGATACCATGATAATCTTCAATCCGATGCCCACCGTCAACGGGACTCCGAATAATTGCAACATCGTAACACTTGCTAACCCTAGATACATGGATAAGCCATTACTATTTAGGGTCATTCCTAATGGCAGAACCAATTCGCGAACGGATTCCCCGATACCGAGACGTTTATTGGCATCAAGCATTTCCATTGGTAATGCTGCGGCTGATGATGCCGTAGTCGCAGCAATTAGAATGATTCGTGAACACTTCAAAAGAATTTTCAATGGCGAAACCTGTGTTTTAAAACTACAAATACAGATCAAACCAATCAGAAATAAAATCACAGCAACCGCATAGATGATAATAAACATCAATAGCGGGAATAAAATTTTTATCCCGTTGGTTGCGATACTGCCGATTAGTAAAGAGTAAATCCCCAGCGGCGCACCAATTAGGATCGTATTCATCATTTCGATCAAAATATGATTACACTTATCAATCGCACCCAAGACTAAATCGAATTGCCCCCGACGATTGATTCGCATAATTGTAAATCCACAAATAATTGCAAAAATCGTGATTTGAATGACCTGACCGGCACTTAAAGCTTCAAAAATATTCTGCGGAAAAAATGATAGAATCGTATCGGAAATCGAAGGCGACTGTTTATGAACCAACCCGCTGGCGTGACTTGCTAGGTTCAAGTTCAACCTAATTGGTAACCCGACTAATAAACCAACCACAGCTGCAGCAATCGTGGTGGCTAGAAAAATCATCACCATTTGCATTCCAATCTTACGAAACTGACCGACGGAAAAGTGGCCCACAGCTGAAATTACCGAACAAGTTACCAGTGGGATTACTATCATTTGAAGAAGGCGTAAAAAAATTTCACCAAATATTTGTAACCACGCCACCTTGGAACCACCAATTCCACCAATTAAGATTCCAATCAACATTCCCAGAAGAATTTTCAGGGTTAAGTTCTGTTTCAACTTCATTTTCAGTCTCCTAATAGGCTTGTTTTTGTAAGATCATCGATAAGAAATGTACCCCCGCATTTAGATCAGCAGCGACTGTAAACTCATCGGGACGATGGCTAATTCCATTACTGCTGGGAACAAATACCATTGCAGTCGCAACGGCCTTGCTCATTATCTGACTATCATGTCCTGCTCCAGATGCCATTTCTAAAAATGTGATTTCAGATTGACGCGCTAAATCTTGGTTAACATTTAGAAGCTGATGGTTTAACTGGGTAACAGGAACCTGTAAATAACGATCGATGATTCCACGCTGCCTTTTAACTAATTCATTTAAGCGGAATTCAAAATCATCCAGTTGATCCTCAGAATCAGACCTGCAATCAATCGTAAAGCTAAACTGTCCACTGATAACGTTGCTAACGTTGGGGTGGTTCATGACTTTACCAATCGTCAAAACGAACGGTTGTTTAAAACGATTGCCCAATTGATAAATCGAATCAATTAGATGACACCCTTTTCTTAGCGCATCACAGCGCCCCTGCATCGGTGTCGTTCCAGCATGGTTAGCATGTCCATTAATATCCACAGTATAGCGCCGTTGCCCAACGATCGAATTTACTAACCCAATCGATGCGTTCGTTCTTTCTAATTGGGGACCCTGTTCAATGTGTAATTCCGTAAAAGCATCAGGTAACTCACAATTACGCAAAGTAACTTGTGGTTGACTAGTCAATTGCTCAACGGCCTTTTTTCTAGCAGCTTCAAAGCTAGTCCCATTTGCATCGACTAATTTTGGCGGAAGCGTTTTATTGACATAGTATTTCGAACCCGTAAAAGTGGCGGGAAAACGACTCCCCTCTTCCTCACTAAATGAGATCAAGCGCAGCGTTTTATTCGGCTTGCCATTTTTGGATACTGTATCAACAATCGCCTTTAATCCACCCAAAACGCCATATAGTCCATCATACTTACCACCATGATCGACCGTATCCATATGGGAACCAACCGCAATCACCGAATCCGTTTGCCCGATGAAGTCTAAAAAGACGTTTCCAACCATGTCAACGGTCGCCTTAAAACCCAGTCGCTGTCCTAAGTGAATCAACCGAATTTGATTTTCAATCCAGTATTCATCATAAACCAATCGGTGTTGTCCTTCATCGGAATCAACAGTAAATTGATCTAACCAATCGTTTAAATTAAGCGTTCCTTTCATCACCATGACAGTGCCTACTTACTAACCCCAAGCAGTGGTGAAGAAGCAACCGCACCACTATTAACTACCCGTCCTGGCTTAGCAAGGTATGCTTTGCGCCCAGCTTCAACCGCTAGCTTAAATGCTTCTGACATTAATGGGATGTCGCCAGCAGTTGCCATTGAAGTATTCGCCATTACGGCATCAATTCCCATTTCCATGGCTTCAGCAGCTTGACTAGGCCGTCCAATTCCGGCATCAACAATCACTGGTACTTCGATTTCGTTGACCAAAATTTGAATTAGGTCCTTAGTGGCTAAGCCGCGGTTAGTCCCAATCGGTGCGCCTAATGGCATCACCGCTGATGCTCCAGCTTCAACTAACCGCTTTGCAGTGATTAAATCTGGTAAGAAGTATGGCATTACGGTAAAACCTTCATCAGCTAAAATGGAAGTCGCCTTGATCGTTTCTGCATTATCGGGCATTAAGTATTTTTTGTCTGGAATCACTTCTAGCTTAATGAAATCACTGCCGCTTAATTCGCGCGCGATTCGAGCCATCCGAATTGCTTCTTCGGCATTTTTACAACCAGAAGTATTCGGTAAGATAGTGACATTTTCTGGAATAAAGTTTAAGATATTTTCGGCTGCTGCTTCGGTTCTACGCAATGCCATTGTGATAATTTCAGCCTTGGCATTATGAACTGCAGCATCAATTAGGTCGTATGAATATTTACCTGAACCTAAGATAAACCGTGATGTAAAATGGTGTCCGTTAATTACTAAATCGTCTTTAATTGCCATGTTAAATTTCCTCCTTATTTTCAACCACTGGTAGTTGCATGAGTAATCTTAAAATTGCGTTTGCTTGATGACCGGCACAAATAATTACCCGTGGTGCCATCAATCCCTCTGATCCACTCGTCTGACCATCACCACTAATGTAGACGTTTGGGGATTGTTGTTTGGTTTGAATTTGATTTGCACCATGGACCCCCGCTAATCCGTTGCCCATTACTAATGGTTTATCTGGAAAAGCACTGGTCGCCCCATCGAGTAGCATCGCCTTGGCAGCAGGGTTATCAAAAGCTTCACAAATAATGTCACAGTCAGCAAAGAGTTGCTCAATATTTTCAGCACTGACCTTTGTTTTAATCGCATCCACTTTAATAAAGGGATTAAATTCTAATAAATTTTGCTTTAATGCAGTGACCTTTGGCATCCCAATTTGACTGAACTTGAACTGTTGGCGGTTCAAGTTGCTTAATTCCACATCGTCAAAATCGATTAGGGTCAAATGACCCACGCCTGAACGCGCCAATGCAATTGCAATGTTAGATCCTAACCCGCCTGAACCTGCAATCGTAACATGTGCATTCTTTAGGGCCTGATACGAGTTGTCAACATTGCGATCCTTCATCTGCATAAAAAAATCTTCAACACTGATTCCATCAATTTGAACCGTCATTGCTAACCACCTCCTACGAACGAAATTAATTCAACGTGATCATTTGGATTTAAAGTAATTCCATCGATTTCATTGCGATGGACGATTGATCCGTTTAATTCGACCACAACGTTATCTTGATGCTGAGCATATTGAGCCAATAAGAATGATAGCGGTTTTCCCGCCAATGCTTCCACTGGCTTTCCATTAATGGTTACCAAAGTAAAAACCTCCTTTCTAGACCCAAGAAAGGAGGTTTTTTAACGCACTAGTTAAGATTAAACCCCTTCCTTCGGTAGTATCAACTACATCAGGTTCAATGAGTATAATCTCAGCCAATTACTTGGCACCCCAGTGTTTAAATTATCATCACAATTGTAAATAAAAAACGGTTCCCCTAGTAAAACCCAGGAGAACCGTCCTAATTATTCGATAATTAATCAGCGATAAAAGAACTGCATCTCCCTTCGCTGGTATTAACCAAATCAGGTTCAATGGGTATGATCTCAGCCAATTGCTTGGCACCCCAGATACAATGTGATAAATATTTAATTTTGAACACCCATATATTAACACTAAGCTTAAAAATTTGTCAACAATAAAATTTTAAGCCTAGGACAGTTTGATAAAAAGCTAGCAACAAAAAATATCTTATTATCGAACGATAATAAGATATTTTTTAATATTATCCATTTATACTTGCTTCTGATTTTCTTTGGCTAATCAATACATATCCACCAAATCCAACTGCCCATACAATTGCAGCAATGGCACCTACAACATCATCGGGAATGAAGAATAAACTAGCGAAGATTACCAAAAAGAAAGCGATGGTGAGCGGACTGGTAACATTGTACCAAGGCGTTTTAAACCCATTTTCAATATAATCACTTGATTGACGATATTTCCGATGTGCAAGCATTGTTAATGCGTATACCAAGATATACATATCACTAGATGCACCAGTTACGATTGTAAAGACTGCTCCAGTCGCTGCACTAAGGCTCATAATTGGAGTGATCAATGCCAAACTAGCTGATAGTAAAATGGCAGCTGCCGGAACCCCAGAATTAGAGATTTTACCAAACTTTTCCTTCATGAAGCTGCCTTCCTTCGCTTCAGTCGCTAGTTGGTAAAAGTGACGCCCAGCTGAGAAGATACAGCTATTTAATGCCGAAGCAGCAGAAGTTAGAACCACAAAGTTGATCACAGCTGCAGCAGCTGGAATTCCAACCAATTGGAAAACTTGAACGAATGGACTTTTATCTGGTGAAAGCGAAGTCCATGGAATAATTCCCATAATTACCACCAATGCACCAATGTAGAATAGTAAGATGCGAAGTAAGGTTTCATTAACTGCCTTCTTGATCACGTGCCGTGGATCCTTTGCTTCACCAATCGTGATACTTACGAATTCAATTCCTTGAAAGGCGAAGAATACCATTGGAAACGCAGAAATAAAGTTAAATGAACCGTGGGGGAATAATGTCAAATTATTAGTAATGTTAGCAAGTGATGCATGACCAAGTGGCGTTGCGCTGTGTCTAAAGATCATAAAAATCCCGGTAACGATCAAAGCAACGATTGCGATAATTTTGATCATTGCGAACCAGAATTCGGTTTCACCAAACAGACGCGCAGCCACTAGGTTTAAGCCACAAAGAACAGCCAAAAAGACGACTTCAATCAACCATGCTGGCAGATTAGGAAACCAGAATTGTACATAAGTGGCCACCGCAGTTACTTCAGCCATACAGACAAACACCAACCCGATCCAGTAGGTCCAACCTGTGAATCGACCTGCAGCAGGTCCTAGATACTTAGTAATAAATGATACAAACGTGTGGTGCGATGGATCTGAATAAAACATTTCTCCAATTGCACGCATCATCAAGAAGAAGAACAATCCTAAGACTAAGTATACGATCAAAATGGATGGTCCCGTTTTAGAAATCGTCGTCCCTGATCCTAAGAATAGCCCAGTTCCAATCGTGCCACCAATTGCAATCATTTGCACATGTCGGTTACTCAATGAACGGTAAGTTCCATCTGGATTTTCTTTAATGTTTGAGTTAGCCATGATCAACACATCCTTTACCAATTTTATAATTACCTAAAATAAATGTAATAAAAAGTTACGTGACGTCCCGTTGATTCACATAACATTAAAATAAAATTAACTTTTTCTCATTTAATTTTAATTTATTCTATCACATTTATTTCGAAAAGCAAAGCTTTTTTCAAAAAAATTGGTTTTTATGCTTTTTTAGCGTGATAAAGGGGTTATTTATTCAAAATCAGCTGACTATTATACATGTAATTATTGATAACATTATAAGGAGCTTTTAATAATGTCCTGAATCGCTTTATTATCATCTTGTCGCCCAATTGTAATTCGAATCCAATTTGGTTGTTGGCCAACCCGAACTTGGTAGCCCTTTTGGAGTAATTCATTTGCGATTTTATCGGCATCAGCACTTTGAAAATAAATAAAATTGGCTTGCGATGGATAGTA
Source organism: Nicoliella sp. ESL1106 (assembly GCF_058509965.1). Taxonomy (NCBI): domain Bacteria; kingdom Bacillati; phylum Bacillota; class Bacilli; order Lactobacillales; family Lactobacillaceae; genus Nicoliella; species Nicoliella sp. ESL1106. Next base: position 392,197 of record NZ_CP196341.1, on the reverse strand, counting down.
TTTTAAATTAGCTTGCTTTAAAAATTGTTCCCATCCATCACGTTCAGTCTTATTATTATTTACCGTTCGTTGAACAAATTCAGGATCGCTAAGCGCAGCAACTGCGGCAACTTGGGAAAGCGTATTGAGGTTATACGGTAGGCGGACCGCTTGCATATACCCCGCGCGTTTAGCGTCCATAATGATATAGCCAACCCGATAGCTAGCTAAACCATAAGCTTTTGAAAAAGTCCGCATCACCGCTAAATTATCGAACTCTTTTAATAATGGGACGGCTGAAGAATCCTTAGCACTGGTTACGTATTCAATGTATGCTTCATCAATGAGCACCAAGACATCCTTAGGCACTTTTAACATAAACTGGCGGATCGATTCGACTGAATTATAGCCCCCAGTCGGGTTATTAGGATTACAGAGCCAGACTAAGCTCGTATTTGCATTAATTTGGCTCAAAAATGCAGGAAGATCATTTTGACCATCAGCATTAACTGCAACCTTGATCGTCTTAGCGCCTTCGATTTCAGCATTGATTTGATACTCAGAAAAAGTGGGTTCTGAAACAATTACCTCATCGCCAGCATTCAAAAAAATGCGCGAAACCATTGAGATTATTTCATCCAATCCACAACCAAAAACAATATTTTGGCTAGAAACCTTTAACTTGTTAGCGATTAAGTTGCGTAGCTCCGTACAATTACTATCAGGATAATAGTTTTCCGACTGTGGAACTGCAGAAGTGACTGCCTTAGCAACCTGTGGAGAAGTCCCATACGGATTTTCATTTGCTGATAAACGGACAATTCGATTTAATCCGTACTTTTTCTTAAGTTGCTCAATCGCAACTGGTGGGACGTAGTTTTCTAGCCCTTTAACTGCACTCTTCATTGGAAATCACTCCATTCTATAACTTTTTAATTGGGGCCCGATCTTTGTATTGACTCATTTTGCCCACTCGCGAACCAAGTTCGGTCTTAATTTGATCAAAAGACACGCCAGATTCGACCAATAACACCATTAAGTGGTATAGCATATCAGCGGTTTCATATTGTAATTCCTTAGGATCCTTATTTTTGGCGGCAACGATGACTTCCGTTGTTTCTTCACCGACTTTTTTAAGAATCTTGTCCAAGCCCTTGGTGAATAAATAATCAGTATATGAACCTTCGATTGGTTCTGCTTTCCGCTTCTTGACCATTTCATATAATTCTTCTAAGTTTTGTTTATCCATTATTATCGACTCCTTTTTTAAATTCAACTGGGTTAAAAAAACAACTTACATGACCAGTATGACAAGCTGGCCCATTCGGCACAACGGATACTAATAGGGTGTCGCCATCACAATCCAGTTCCATTTTAGTTACCCGTTGTGTATTTCCACTCGTTTCACCCTTATGCCATAATTCATTTCGCGAACGTGACCAAAACCACGTCTCACCGCTTTCGATCGTTCGTTGATAACTCTCTGGATTCATCCAAGCAACCATTAAAACTTGTTTAGTGTTCGAATCAATCACAACGGTGGTCAATAGTCCAGATAGCTTACTAAAGTCTGGTTTCATATTCTAACGGAGACCCCCTCGTTTTCTAATTGTTGTTTGACTTCCGGAATCGAAAGCATTTGATAGTGAAAAACAGATGCGGCTAGTGCCCCTGTGACCTTGGTGTTCTTAAATAAATCAACAAAGTCAGCTACTCGGCCCGCACCACCAGAAGCAATGATCGGTACATCCACTAATTGACCAATCTGCTGGTATAATTTTTCATCAAATCCGTCCTTAGTTCCATCTTGATCCATACTAGTGATCAACAATTCTCCAGCTCCCTTAGCAACCGCTAATTGCGCCCATTCAGTTGCTGAAATTTTAGTATTTTTAGTCCCACCATGGGTATAAACAACATACTTTTGAGCTGCTGCATCCCATTTCACGTCAATGGCCACCACAATTGCTTGACTACCAAATCGTTTCGCCCCTTCGGTTATTAAATTCGGATTAGCAATTGCAGATGAGTTAATTGAAATTTTATCAGCTCCGGCGTGTAATAACGCTTCCATATCTGAAATCGAACTAATCCCACCACCGACCGTCAGTGGCATAAAAACTTGTTGAGATACATCAGCTACTACATCGACCATTGTTTTGCGCTTCTCATTAGTTGCCGTAATGTCTAAGAACACTAATTCATCAGCTCCCTGTTGCTCATAGGTTGCTGCAATTGCAACGGGGTCACCAACATCTTTTAAGTTAACAAAGTTAACCCCTTTTTTGACCCGTCCATTTGCAATGTCCAAACATGGAATAATTCGTTTTGCTAACATTTATTCGCCTCCGCAACTTCTTTTAGCGTTACTTTTTGATCTGCGATTGCCTGACCAATAATGACATCGTCAATTCCAATCGACTTTAGTTTGATCACGTCTGAAAAGTCTCTAATGCCACCAGAGGCAACGAGCGTTAATTCTGGGAATTGATGTTTTAAACTTCCTAATAAGTCTAGATTGGGGCCACTTAACGTCCCATCAGTTTTGGTATCTGTAATGATAAACCGATCCGCCCCAACGGATGCCATCTTATTGATCAAGGTAGCCATTTTAACGTTCGATTGCTCTACCCAACCTTCGGTAGCAACCATTCCGTTGGCCCCATCAACACCAATCGTAATGTGTTCACTACCGTATTTTTGAATCATGGCAGTGGTAAATGCTGGATTCTTTAATGCTACCGAACCCAAGATTACCCGTGAAAGCCCATTTGCCAAATACATCTCAATTGTAGCTTCATTTCTAATTCCACCGCCAATTTCAGTTTGTCCATCAATGATGGCCGCAATTTGCTTTGCTAATTCAACGTTGGTCGGTAATCCATCCTTTGCCCCATCCAAGTCAACCAAGTGTAAATTTTGAATTCCACTGGTGCGAATCGATTTTGCTTGGTCGATTGGATCTGCGTTCACGAGGGTTGGCTTTTGATAGTTACCTTGGTACAGTCTAATGCTGCTACCCGCCCGCAAGTCAATTGCTGGATAAATCATTTGACCACCGCCTGTTCGAAGAATGTTTTTAAAAGCGTTAAACCAACTTGCCCGCTTTTTTCGGGATGAAATTGAAAACCATAGATATTATCACGATTGACAATTGTCGGAATTTCAACCCCGTAGTCCACACTGGAGATAATAAATTGCGGATCACAAACTGCGTAATATGAATGAGTAAAATAAGTATATTGCCCTTGCACTCCATTAAAAATTGAATCACGCTTGACTTGATTTTGGTTCCAACCAGAATGTGGAACGATTCGATTGCCATTATCATTGGGAATTTTTTCAATCTTACCAGTGATCAGTCCTAAACCTGCAGTATTGCCAAATTCAGTTGATGAATCAAACAATAATTGCATCCCGAGACAAATCCCTAAAAATGGGGTGCCGTTAGCAACGGTTTGCTTAATGACATCGACTAACCCACGTTCATTAAGGGTATCCATAGCATCCTTAAATGCACCCACGCCTGGGAATAAGACTGCATCTGCATTTTGAATCGTTTCTGGATCTGCAGTCAACTGCGCCTCAATGCCTAGTTTTTTACAGGCCTTTAAAACGTTATAAACATTTCCAGCGTTATAATCGATAATTGCAATCATCAAATGACCCCCTTGGTTGAGTTCACACCCTTAATTTCTGGATTGATGGTAACAGCTTTTCTTAATGCACGACCCGTAGCCTTGAACAATGCTTCGATCTTGTGGTGGGTATTACGACCGTACAACACCCGAGCGTGTAAGTTAAATTGGCCGTTGAATGCTAAGGCTTGGAAAAAGTCTTCGGTAACCTCCGTTTCAAAGATCCCTAACCGTGGATTAGTCAATTCAGCATCAAATACTAAGTATGAACGGCCACTCAAATCAATCACTACCTGAGCCAGTGTTTCATCCATTGGAACGAATGCATCACCGTAGCGTTCGATTTGTTCCTTATTTCCAAGCGCCTGCGTCAAACATTCTCCAATGGCGATTCCAACGTCTTCTACCGTGTGGTGAGCATCGACTTGAAGATCGCCACGGGCTTTGACTACCAATCCGAATCGCCCGTGCTTTGCGAATAATTGCAACATGTGATCGAAAAAGCCAACTCCAGTATCAATTTCAATGCCACTTTGTTCATCTAAGTTTAGTTTCACTGTGATATCAGTTTCATTGGTTTTTCTAGTAATTTCAGCTTTACGCATCTAAATCTCCCCCTATTTCTTAAACCGTGATTCAACGGCTCTAGCGTGGGCTTCAAGCCCTTCGGTTCTTGCTAACTTAGCGATTGCTGGAACATCTGCTTGCAAACTTGGTTTATCGAATTGTACAAATTGGGTCCGCTTAACAAAATCATAAACCCCAAGTGGAGAAGCAAACCGTGCAGTCCCACCGGTTGGCAAGACGTGATTAGGACCTGCAACGTAATCACCAAGCGGTTCACTAGCATATCGACCCAAAAAGACTGACCCTGCATTTTGAATCAACCCTAGGTATTGCGTAGGGTTCTTTAGTTGGACTTCCAAGTGTTCTGGAGCGACTGTGTTCATTAGTTCGAACATCTCATTCACATTATCCATCACGGCGATAAAACCACGATCAGAAACCGCTGCTTCGGCAATTTCTTTTCTAGGCAGCGTAACTAGTTGTTGATCGACTTCCTTGGAAACGGCGGTAGCTAATGCTTCGCTATCGGTGATCAACATTGGCCGAGCTCTCTTATCGTGTTCGGCTTGCGATAATAAATCAGCTGCCACTTCTGATGCGATCGCACTGTCATCAGCTAAGATCCCAATTTCAGAAGGTCCTGCCACCATGTCGATAGCGACCTTGCCAAAGACTTGCTTTTTAGCAGTCGCTACGAAAATATTCCCTGGCCCCATAATCTTATCAACTGCTTGAATACTATCAGTCCCATACGCTAATGCTGCAATCGCTTGAGCACCACCGATTTGGTAAACTTCATCGACTCCGGCTAATTTCGCTGCTGCTAAGACGGCTGGGTTGACACCATTTGGTTGTGGTGGTGTAACCATGACCACCCTTTTAACTCCTGCTAATTTGGCTGGAATCCCGCACATCATAATCGTTGAAGGGTAAGCGGCTGTCCCGCCTGGAACATATAGTCCAACGCTTGCCATGGGAGTAATTTTTTCGCCCCGCATAATCCCAGGGGTACTAACGTCCACAAAACTATTTTCAATTTCTTGTTTGTGAAAACTAGTAATGTTGCGCTTGGCAAGCTCTAACGCTGCTCTTAAATCATCATCAATGTTTTCAAGAGCCTGATCTAATTGAAACTTAGGAATTGAAAAGTCAGCTAAGTTAACGTTATCGAATTTTCTTTCATAATCGCGAAGCGCTTCATCACCATTTTGAGCAACGTTGGCGATGATTTCGCTGACCGTTTTTTCAATTTCTAAATCAATCGTTTGACTAGTGTAGTTATCAACAATTTTTTTCATTTCTGCTAATGATTCTTTATATATTTTCATATTCATTCACTCCTACGATTTCACTTAATTTATCAACTAATTCAAAGATTTCCGTCCGTTTTTGTTTTAATGCCACCGGATTGGCCACCAATCGACTCGTAATTACATCTAACCAGTCATGTACGACTAGGTGATTAACCCGCAGCGTAGTCCCAGTTTCCGTTAGATCGACAATCGCATCTGCTAGCCCGGTCAATGGTGCTAATTCAACTGATCCTGAAATTTTAATAATTTCAACATCTTCACCCTTTTCATTAAAATAGCGGCGGGCGATTCTTGGATACTTAGTTCCAATCACCTTGCGTTTCGATTGGTTCCAATTAAAATCTTGCTTAGAAGCAACGATGAATTGACAACGTCCCGTCCCAAGATCCAATAACTCATCAACTTGATTCAAAGCATCCTGTTCAGCCAAAATATCACTACCAACCACTCCTAGATCAACCGTTCCAGTTCGCAGGTAGGTACAAACATCCTCACCCTTAACCAAAATAAATTGGTAACGATCTGCTAAGTTAATGATTAGCTTGCGTTTCTTATTAACTAGTGGTTCGCAATCAATCCCACATTTCTCTAGTAGCGGAATTAATTTCTCTTCAACTCGCCCCTTCGTTAATGCAATTCTTAACATTCAACTAACCCCTCTCCTGATTTCCAAATCAATAGCTTTACTCCAGCTAACTTTGCCTGTTCTTGAGCCTCTTCTTGGCTATCGAATGGAGCTAGTGAATAGTTCGGGTTAGCCTCAATCAATGGTGCCACTTGGCTCATTTCTGCTAATTTTGCGTATACAAAAACCGGTCGCTGAATTTGCGATTCTACATCTGCAATTTTGGCTAATGCATCAATGTTAATTCCCAATCCAACGGCCGGTTCAGTTTTAGCTTGAAAGTTAGCCAGCAGTCGATCATAACGACCACCACTGATAACATAAGTATTTGAACGGGCTGTATATCCCTTAAAAATGATTCCAGTATAATATTTTTGCGGAACCGCGCTGCTTAAGTCGATAATTACCTTTTGGTTCGGTAAACTACTTGCAAATCGAGCAAGTGTGATTAATTCATCGACTAGCGGCCTGGCAGCTTTTGGAATCTTGACTGCTTCCAGCATTTGCTGAAGTTCTGCAATCGTTCCAAATAATCGTGGCCATTTCTTTAGGAAGGGAAGTTCATCACATGCACCAACCTTTTCCAGCAATGCTTTATACGCTGGAAAATTCTTATGATATAGCGCTTGCGCCAATTGACGATGCAATTGATGATCAAGATGAAGTGAATCTAAAACTTGATCTACCAATCTAGCATGTCCTAATTCAATTGTTAATTGATGTTGATGTAAAAAGTGTTGACTCAATTGATGCATTATGATCACCTCCTCCATTTCGGCCTTAATCGTTCGATATCCAATTAATTCAATTCCTAATTGCGTTTGTTCATTCTGTCCACCAGATAGTTCTGGGGAAATTTCAAACTTAGTTCCCACATAATATAATTTCCGTGGGAGCGATAAGTTCATATTTGATAAAAAGCGTGCCACCGGCAAGGTCAGATCTGGTCTTAAAACCAGGTCATCACCGGCGGGATCAAAGACCCGATACGGTGGATTAGCACTTGTAAAATCATTAAATAAGTCACGTTTTTCAACTATCGGCGTGTTGATTCTGGTATAACCGCGTTGACGAAATTGCTTTAAGATCCAAGCTGTTACGATATCTTTTCTTTCAGCAACCTCACCAAATTCATCACGCAGCCCAGTTGGCAACTTAATACGATTCATGTTAACTACCTCCTTTAATAATCATTTGAGCTAATAAAAAAGCGTCCTCCTTATCCAATCTGGATAAAGAGGACGCTATCGCGTGGTTCCACCTCATGTTCAGATGCTTCTCACAAAGCATCTCTCAAGTTGAAGAATAACTTCAACCCTGATAACGAGTGGTCCCGAAATTGCTTACTTTAAGTTCAGCAACCCAGTTCATCGGTGTGGTTCATAAATCAGCTTGGTCCCTTCACAACTTCAGCGGGACTCTCTCGTTCAAGCATAACTTACTACTCTCCGAATCAGAACTATTATATTTAAATTAGACTCAAATGATGTTGAACTAATAATATTCTAATCAATCTAAGATGTCAAGCTTTTTTAAAAAATTATTCATCATGTGCCAGCCATGGCCAACTTCATCGATACTATGGGCGTCAGAGCCAAAGACAATTGGTAATTGAGCATTCAATGCTCGATTTAAAATCTGTTCACCAGGATAAAAATCATTACAAAATTTTTTATAAAGTCCCGCTGAATTATAATCTAAACTCAAATTATGCTTTTGCATTTGAGCTATGATTTGATCAACAATTTTTAAATTATCATCATCAAACAATTCTGGTAAATTAAAATAATCTTGATACTTTTTAATTAAACTAATGTGTCCCAATTCAAGTGGTTTTTGATGTTCCCAATTAACACTGGCGCTATCTAAGACCGTATTTAAGTATCTTTGGTATAACTTTTGGGGGTGCTTAAGATCAACGTTAAAGCCATCAATTAATTCTTCAGGAGCATAATCAATGCCCCAGTATTGACCATCATCCGCTTGTAAATAGTGGACTGATAAAATATTATTTTGGGTCACTGGTTCGTACTGTTCAATAAAGTGCTTCGTTTCAGCTTCAAAGCCACTTAAATATTCAATTTCAAATCCAACACTGATTTTAATTTGAGATTGATACTCATTTTGCAGCTCCACCGCTAGTTTCAAATAATCATCAACCTGGTCATTATTTAGACCTTCAGTAGCAATATTATCTGGCAATCCTCCATAGACTCGGTCAAAATGTTCAGGCATTGGAGCGTGCTCAGTAATATGATATTCGCTAAAACCAAGTTCAATTGCACGTTCAATCATTTTGCGAGTCGCTTCACCGCTGCCATGCGGACATAATTCCGTGTGGGTGTGTCCATCAACTTTAAGCATTAAAATCACTCCATTTTAGTTTAATCATACCATTTAATCAAATGAAATTAAATGAGAAAATTATTAGAGTGAACTTTACATATTGTTATAAAAGATTTATAATTTCTTAACTTGACTATGCAAACATCAAGAGCAAACTATCGAGGAGGAATGCCCAATGTTTAGTAAAATCGGTAATATTATTTTTCAAAATGAAGCTGTTGCAAGAATCTCTGACTTTAGAATGGGGATCGAAATTGAAATGGATCGAGCAGATGAAGATGGTCACCTCAGCTCTGAACCATACCCAGATACGATTGGCGATGCCCATAGTAACCCCTGGATTACAGAGGACTTTTTGGTTGCCATGTCCGAAGTGGTAACACCATCAGCCGATAGCCCCATCGATGCAATGCATTACCTATATCGGATCAATAATGCATTGCGGAATGCACTCGCCCCTGGTGAAATCCTTTGGCCGTTGTCAATGCCACCGATTATGCCTAAAAATAAAACCAATGATATGTTGGCGGATTCCACTACAGAAAAACACGAATTTTTAATTAAGTTGGTTAAACTCCATCATGGAATGGCGAAGTTCTTACCCTGCGGTGCTCACATTAATTTAAGTATCAATGACCATATTATTGATTTAATCCAAGCCCAAATGAGCGACAAGTTCAATAACAAACAAGAAGTAAAAGATTACTTATATATGCGATTAGGGCAGGGATTCGTTCGATACCGTTGGTTACTTACATACTTATTTGGGGCCAGTCCCATCGCTGAGCAAAACTACTACGATGAAGACGTGGGACCAGATCATCCCATCCGTAGCCTCCGCCAAAGTCAACGGTATGGTTATGGAGCTAAATTTTTGGTCGATTACACCAGCATCGATAAATACATTCAATCAATTCAAGATGCCGTTAAAAATAAACTCATGATTAGGGATTCAGAAGGCCAAGGACCCATTCGGTTCAGGGGTGGCAAAGACCTTGCGGATTTAAGAAACACGGGAATTCAGTATCTCGAATTGCGAATGTTGGATTTAGATCCTGACAGTGAGATTGGTATCCAGACCGACACGATTCGATTCGTTCGGATAATGGCAAGTTATTTTATAATGAATCCACCATTAAAGCAATCAGCGGTTAATGAAACCCTCGCACAATCCAACCAGTTAAATGACGAAGTGGCTAGTGAACATCCCAATCAGTTCGCTCACCAAAAGCAAGCGATTTCATTTATTCAACGCTTAAAACTATTCGTTGATCAGATTCAAGCTGGACCTGAATTTAACGAGGTTATTAAAAAAATGGAGTTACGGATTCGCTATCCTGAATTGACCCCAAGCGCGCAACTAATTAAACACATTAAAAACAATTCATTAGTTGATTATGCAGTTGAGCTAGGGATTAAGTATCAAAAAAGTGCGTTAATGGCGTTAAGGCCATTTGATGGTTTTGATGATACTAAGCAGCCAACTGCTGAAGAATTAAAGAAATACCTATTTCGGAGTTCGTTTAAATCTTAGTAAGAGCAGGGGCATAAATGAAAACCAATTCATTTATGGCTCTTTTAGTTTGCAATTAAATAATATTAGTCGTTTATCCATTAATAAATTTAATACTAGTATTTGATATTTAAATCGTCCTTTACATATTTGTCTAAAAGATTTATAATATTCTAACCGAATTCTAATAATGAATTTAGTGAAAATCTCAAGGAGGGATGCCAATGTTTAGTAAGATTGGTAATGTTATTTTTGAAAATGAGGCGGTTGCAAGAACCTCTGATTTTAGGATGGGCTTGGAAATTGAAATGGATCGGGCGGATGAAACCGGCCACCTAAGTTCCGAACCATATCCAGATACGATCGGTGATGCCCATAGTAATCCATGGATCACTGAAGACTTTCTCGTCGCAATGTCCGAAGTCGTGACCCCACCTGCTAACAGTCCGTTAGATGCGATGCACTATTTATACCGCATCAATAATGCGTTAAGGAATGCGTTAGCCCCCGGTGAAATCTTATGGCCGTTATCAATGCCACCAATCATGCCCAAAAATAAAAGTAATGATTTATTAGCAGATTCGACCCAAGAAAAACATGACTTTTTAGTTAACTGGGTTAAGTTACATCACGGGATGGCCCAAGCGTTACCATGTGGAGCACATATTAATTTAAGTATTCACGACCATGTCATTAAATTGATTCGTTCTAAAATGAGCGATACATTTGAAACTGATCAAGATGTAAAGGATTATTTATACATGCGATTAGGACAAGGTTTTGTAAGATATAGATGGCTAATTACATACCTATTTGGTGCTAGTCCAATTGCCGAAAAGAACTACTATGACGAAGATAAGGGGCCAGACCATCCAATTCGAAGCCTTCGGCAAAGTCACCGTTACGGATACGGAGCCAAATTTTTGGTTGACTACACCAGTATTGATAAATACATTAAATCAATTCATGATGCTGTTAAACATAAGCTAATGATTAGAGCATCAGAAGGTCAGGGCCCAATTCGGTTTAGAGGTGGCAAGGATCTGGATGATTTGAAAAATACTGGAATTCAGTATCTCGAACTACGAATGCTCGACTTAGACCCTAGTAGTGCCATTGGAATCAAGACCAATACGATTCGTTTCATTCGACTAATGGCTAGTTACTTTATTATGAATCCACCTTTGAAGCAGTCTGCAGTGAATTCGGCCTTAGACAAGGCGAATCACTTAAACGACGAGGTCGCAAGCGAAGATCCAAATCACTTTGCCCATCAAGTTCAGGCCATTTCATTTATTGAACGCTTAAAATTATTCGTTGACCAACTTCAAGCAGGCCCAGAATATACAGAAGTGATTCAAGAAATGGAACTCAGGATTAGATATCCAAAGCTAACACCAAGTGCTCAGCTCCTTGAGCATATGAAGGATGGTTCATTAGTTGATTATGCTGTTTCACTAGGCATCAAATATCAAAGAAGTGCGTTAGTAGCGTTAAGACCCTTCGATGGTTTTGATACTACTAAACAACCCACCGCCGATGAATTAAAGAAATATCTATTTAGAAATTCATTTAAATCATAATCAAACGCCCCTAGATGAAATAAGTTCACCTTGGGGCGTTTTTTTATAGAAAATTGGCAATCCCACCTTCAGTCAACTTCACCGAAGTATCAATAGCATCAGACATTGATATCTGCTTCCCATTATTGATCCATTCCCGATAAACATTGAGGCCGGTTTGTTGAATAAATGAAGTGACCATCTTTTGTTGCCATTCGGATAAGTTTTGAAACTGCTGTGACTGCCCCCAGGTCTTACCCATTACTTCATCAATCATTTCCTGGCGAATCCCGACGTATGGGATGTTCGTACTGATTGTAATCTTTTCATATGCTTGATCTTGGTTGACTGAATACTCAAAAAACGTTTGAATACTTTTCGCTAAATCAAGTGGATATTGATAATCTTTGGTCAATGCTAAGTAGCCTCTTGAATACTCAGATTGAATTTCAGCCAATAGTGCATCTAAAGTTGGATAATAACGATAAAAAGTTTTTTTATTAATTTGCGCCCGTTCTGCCAGTTCCTTGACGGTGATCTTGGCATAATCTTTTTCACAAATTAATGTTTTAAAAGCATCATGAATGCTGTTGATCGTTCTTTGAATCCGTAAGTCTTCATGACCAGTTAATTCCATATCCCATATCCACCCCGTTAATTAAAATTGTGTATGATCTAATTATAATGCTAAAATAAAAATAAAATTTATAGAAAGCCTGTTAGTTAATGAGTCTCAAACGCAAAATTACAATTATAATTAGTATCCTCCTCGGAATCATATTCATTATTTTATGTGCTGCTAGTGTCTATCTGTACACCGTCGTATCGGTCCCTAGTCATAAATCATTTTTATCTAATAATCAGATCACCAGCAAAAACCCACTGTACAGCAATCAGCAATGGTTCTTAAAAGCGCATAAACAGCGTTGGTATCAAGAATCAGCCACCGGGCATCTGAAGTTAGACGCATACTATATTCCAGCAGCCACCAAGACTAATCAAACTGCAGTAATTGCCCATGGTTATATGGGGAATAAGGATGAAATGGGGGTTTATGGCGCCCTTTTTCATCAACTCGGCTATAACGTTTTAATTCCAGATGACCGTGGGCAAGGTGATAGTCAGGGTAACTATGTCGGGTATGGATGGCCTGATCGCCTTGATTACATTAAATGGATCAATAAGGTCATTAAGTACAATGGCCAAAGTTCTAAAATCATCATGTTTGGTGTCAGTATGGGTGGAGCAACGACTATGATGACCAGTGGCCAACCGAATGTTCCCCACCAAGTCAAAGCATTTATTGAAGACTGTGGATATGATAGCATTCATAATGAATTAAGATATGAAGCCAAACAACTATACCATCTCCCCCTAATTCCATTTTATCCAATCGAACCGATGGTTAGTCTGATCAACAAGGTCAAAAACGGCTTTTTCTATGAGGATGGCAATGCTTTGAAACAAGTTGTTAAAAACCATAAACCAATGTTATTCATTCATGGTAGCAATGATCATTTTGTGCCCACTAAAATGGTCTACCCCCTCTATCGAGCCACCAAGGGTCCAAAGGAACTATTAATCGTTAAGGGCGCTGCCCATGCGCAGTCTTTCCAACATAATAAACAACTATACGAGGAAACAATTCGCAAATTTTTGGCTAAATACGTTAAATAATTAGTTAGTAAAAAGCGAGTTAGCAAGTTAATTCCCTGCTACTCGCTTTTTTACTACAATTTGTTCAGTAAATTCAGTCGAATTAAATCATAGCTCGCCTTTAAAATATCGTTCCGCGAATAGTTTCGTGAATCAGCTAAGTGTAATTTTAATAGGTTGACTAGGGTCCCCGTTAAATAGACGGCAATAATTTTTTTTTGCTTTTCATTCAGGGTAAAATTAAGCTTACTAATTGTTTTATAATTCATGGTATTAAAAAAAAGTTCCAATTTATTAATAAAATGAATATCACCATGATCACTTAATAAAAAATGAATCGTTTTGCGGTGTTGATCGAATATATCAATGATCTGACCAAGCAACAAGCCATCTGCCAATCGCTTCCGAATCGAATGAATATCCATATTAACAATATCCATTTGGCATTGAGCGACCTGGTCTAAAATATGCGCTTCCACGCGCGTGATCACATCATATTTATCATTAAAATAACGATAAAAAGTGCCCCGTTTGATGCCCACATTATTTACGATCTCGTTAACCGTTATTTTTGCTAACCCCTTTGCATCTGCAAGTGTAATTGTCCAGTCAACTATGCTTTGAATTGTTCGATTCCGTTTATTATATTCCCCCATCAAAACGGCCCTCCTTCATAAAAATGAACATTTCCCCAATTTTGTTCATTTTATCAAATCAAAATTACATTAATATATATCATATCAATAATAAGGAGGAATTACGATGATGAACAAAGAAATCCTTTTCCAACACGGGACTGGGGCATTAATCGTCCCAGGCTTATTTGATGGAACGTTAACGATTGGCGATTTATTAAAGCATGGTGATACAGGAATCGGAAGTGGCGCGGGATTAGATGGTGAATTAGTCATTAACAACGGTCAACCATTCCTGATTCATGGCGATGGGAACGTTGAAATTGTGAACGATCAATTTAGCGTTCCATTTGCCAACGCCCACTTTGCTAATTACCAAATTGAAAATAACGTTCAAATCGCTAATTATAATGCCCTCGGTGATCACATATTTAGTAACCATCAATATCGAAATTTAATGTTTTCTGCCAAATTACATGGGCGTTTCGATTACGTTAAAGTCCGCTCCGTATTCAAACAAAAGAAGCCTTACCCTTCGTTAGTTAAAACAGCTGAAAGTGAAAAGATATTTGAAGCAGAAACAATCTATGGCACATTAATTGCTTATTACTATCCAGATGCATTTAGCAAGCTTGTCGTGCCTGGTTTTCACGCCCACTTCATCTCAGATGATTTCAAGTTGGGCGGCCATCTGATGAATTTCAAAGGATTTAGTGGTGTTCTTGGCACCCAGGAATTTAATAATTTAAATTTAGAGCTCCCCAATGATAATGAGGATTATCGGACTCATGACTTTTCAAATGACGATATTGAAGCAGCCATCAACAAAGCCGAAAAAGAATAAACCAAAAAGGGATTTTGATCTGACCCATTCGGTCAGCAAAATCCCTTTTTATTATTTCATATTCGGACTCAATTGTTTATCGTTACCCACTCGTTCCCATTTCAACAGTAACGAACTAAATACCACTGAAATTGAACTTAGCGCCATTGCCATCCCGGCAATTTCTGGACTAAGGGTTAGGCCGATAAAATAAAACATCCCGGCTGCAATTGGGATCCCCAATACATTGTAAATAAAGGCCCAAAAGAGGTTCAGTTTAATCCGATTAAACGTTTTATGACTTAACGTTAACGCCCGACTAACATCTTGCAAATCATTTTTCATCAATACGATGCCGCCAGATTCAATTGCAATATCAGTTCCAGACCCCATTGCAATTCCAACATCAGCAGTTGACAATGCCGGTGCATCATTAATTCCATCGCCAACAAAGGCCACCTTGCGTGCTTGTTGAAGCTTTTGAACAGCCTTTGCCTTTTCATCAGGCAACACATTAGCGATGATACGGTCAATTCCGACTTGTTGGCCGATCACATCAGCCACTTGTTGGTTATCTCCAGTTAACATCACTGTTTGCAACCCCTGTTTCTTTAAAGCAGCAATTGCCTGCTTGGCACCATCCTTTGGGGTGTCTTGAATACCAATCAAACCGAGCACCTTATGTGCATCCCCAACGTATACAACGGTCTTGGCAGCTTTTTGTAGTTCATCTGCACTCCGCTGTAAATCGTCACTAATTGATAAAGCACCAATTTTACCAACCGTGAATGATTGGCCGTTCAGATCGGCACGAACACCTTGACCGCTAATCGAAGTGAAGTTTTTTACTGAAACAAGATTGACATTTAATTGCTTAGCGTATTTGACCACCGCACTGGCGAGAGGATGTTCTGAATCATGCTCTAAACTAGCAGCAATCTGAAGCACCCGTTCTTGATCACCAATGACATCAACAACTTGGGGTTTCCCCTTGGTAATCGTACCGGTTTTATCAAAGACAACCGTTTGGATGCCATCAACGGCTTCCAAAACTTCCCCATTTTTAATCAAGATACCCATTTGAGCACCACGACCAGTTCCCACCATCAATGCGGTTGGGGTGGCTAACCCAAGTGCACATGGACATGCGATCACTACGACTGAGACAGCAAAGACCAAGGCCTGAGCAACTGGAGCGTTTAATAAAACGAACCATACTAAAAACGTGATGATTGCAACGATTAATACGATTGGAACAAAAAAGTCAGAAACCCGATCGGTCAAATTTTGAATGGGAGCATGGCTATTTTGGGCTTTTTTAACTAGTTCCACGATTTGAGATAGCATCGTTTCGCTCCCCACTTTTTCAGCACGGAACTCCAAAGTCCCATTATTGTTGATCGTTGATCCAATTACCTGATCGCCAACGTGCTTTTCAACGGGGATGCTTTCACCAGTCACCATTGATTCATCGATTGAAGAAGCACCCTTTAAAATAACCCCATCCACAGCAATTTTTTCACCAGGTCTGACCTTGATGGTATCACCCTTTGTCACTTCTGAAACGGGGCGTTTTTGAAATTGACCATTCCGTAGGACCATTGCATCCTTTGCCTGTAAGTTTAACAACTGCTCAATTGCCTTTGAAGCGCCCTTGCGCATCCGCGTTTCTAATCCCTGTCCTAGTAAAATAAAGGTCGTTACGAATGCAGCCGTTTCAAAGAACACTGGCTGATGGTTTAACATTGCATAAATACTAAATAGGTACGCAGTTGCGGTTCCGATTGCCACCAGCGTATCCATATTAGAGTGATGTTTTTTGAACGATGCCAACGCACTTTGCAAAAATGGTCTAGTAGCGACTAGCATAATCACCGTTGTGAGTAGTAATTCAGTCACATAGCCACCTGGTAACATCCAACCATCTAGCGGCATCAAGATCATTTGAATTAACATCGGCAAAGATAAGAGCAACGAAATGTAAAACCGCTGCATGGTAGTCATTATTTAACCACTACCTTTCCGTGGACCATGTTCATTCCACAGCTAAAATCAAATTCACCAGTTTGATCAGTATTTACATCGAATGTTTGTGGTTCATTTAATGGTAGTTCGGACTTAAATCCTAAATCACTGGACTGAACAGTATCTAAACAGCCCTGATCACTATTCCGCACAAAACTAAGCTTGGCTGGCACGCCCTGCTTTAAATTTACAACGGCTGGTTGGTAACCACCATCAACAACAACTGTTACAACTTGTTCTTTTTCACTCATATCATTTACCTCCATTATTTAACAACTACTTTGCCATGAAACATATCCATCCCACAGGCCCACTGATAAGTGCCCGGCTTGCTGGTGTCGATATTAATTGATTCGGTCTGATTTTTGGGTAACGCTTGGTTAATCCCAAAATCATTGAAAACAACGTGGTCTAAACATCCCGATGCGTCCTTGCGGGTAAAATTGAGGGTCGCTGGGATTCCAACTTGAAGCTCGACCGTCTCGGGAGAATACCCGCCGTTCACTTCAATGTCAACGGTTTGATGGTTATCAACCACTGCTGAAGTTTCACTATCTTGAGCATGGGGGCCAAAGTACCACCATAAAATGAATCCAATTAATAATAAACCAATTATTAGTACCATTAATTTAACCACTTTGCGAACCACTCCTTTCAACTCTTGTTTACATGTGTAAACTTAACTATGCTTATATCCTAGCGCTGTTGTTTACATTTGTCAACAATAACCACAAAAAAATGTTGGACCATTATTGATCCAACATTTTCTGATGCTATTTAATTTGGTCAAAAGCTTGCTTCAGGTCTGCCTTTAGGTCCGCAACTGATTCAAGACCAACTGAGTATCGTAACAAACCATCAGTGATGCCCCGCGCATGCCGTTCGGCCGGACTCATTTCGGCATGGGACATCTTCGGTGGGTATGAAATGATGGATTCGACCGCACCTAATGAAACTGAGAAGACTGGAATTTTAATTAGGTCAACTAACTTTCGGACATTATCTTCACTGCCAATATCAAAGGAAAGCACCGCTCCACCCGAAACAGCTTGGGATAGTTGAACTTGGTGTTCTGGTGATGATGGGAGGCCAGGATAATTCACCTTGGTAACTAGTGGCTGTTCTTCTAACCACTTTGCTAGTTCAAGTGCATTTGCAGATTCCTTTTCCATTCTTACGGCAAGGGTTTTAATGCCCCGCAGCAATAACCAACAATCAGAGATTCCGAGGGTGGCACCCATTGCATTTTGCAAAAAGTAAACTTGTGCGCCTAGTTGTTCGTCCTTAGTGACGATCAAACCGGCTAAGATATCACTATGCCCCGCTAAGAACTTAGTGCCACTATGCAATACTAAGTCAGCCCCCAAATCGAGTGGCTTTTGTAAAATCGGTGTCATGAAGGTGTTATCTACAAATGCAAGTGCGTCGTGTTCATGAGCAATTTTAGCCACATCTGAAATATTGGTTACCTGCAGCGTTGGGTTCGAAGGTGTTTCAATGTATACGACCTTTGTGTTGGGCTGAAAAGCATTCTTTAATGCATCTTCATCTCCCAGATCCACAAACGTATACTCAATTCCATACTTGACTAACACTTGAGTGACGAGGCGAAAAGTCCCCCCGTACACATTCTTGGTCAAGATAATGTGATCACCTTGGTTCAAGGTCAATAGGGCCGTTGAAATGGCAGCCATCCCCGTAGCAAAAGCAAAGCCACGCGTGCCGTTTTCTAGACTGGCGATACTTGCTTCTAAAACATCGCGGGTCGGGTTACCACTTCTGGAGTAGTCCCACTTTCCAAAATGATCGAAATCCCGTTGCTCAAAAGTGGATGATAATTGAATTGGTGGGTTAATTGCACCAGTTTCTGGATCTGGTTTAGTAGTGCTTTTAATAACCTTGGTCCAATCAGAAAACTGTTTATTTGCCATCTAGATTCACCTCCGTTTGCTTAGCAGCAACGGCTAAAGAATGGTTCAAGTCATGAATCAAATCTTCACTGGCTTCGATTCCACATGAAATCCGTAAAAGATTATCAGTAATGCCAGCTGCTGCACGTACTTCGGGACTAAGATTGGCATGGGTCTGAATCGCAGGGACGGTTACAAGACTTTCAGTTCCACCCAAACTTTCTGCAAAGGAGATGACCGTCAAATTCTGTAAGAATTGATCAACGTCGACTTCAGGTTTAACATATACGCTCACCATTCCACCACGTCCTGGGTAGCGAACTGATTCTACTAAATCGGAATTATTCAAATCAGCTACAATTGCTTGCGCATTTTCCTCTTGTTTGTGTAACCGCAGAGGAAGCGTTTTCAAACTCCGAATTAGTAACCATGAATCAAATGGTGCTAAGTTCGATCCAATTGTAATTAAATTCTGACCAATTACTTCTGCAGTTGCTTCTGACTTACAAATTACTACTCCGGCAAGTAAATCATTATGTCCAGATAAGTATTTAGTAGCACTGTGAACGACAATGTCAGCTCCAAGGTTCAACGGTTGTTGAATCAAAGGGGTAAAGAATGTATTATCAACGATCAATTGGGCATTGACTTCATGGGCGTGACTGGCAACCTCTTCAATATTAATGACCTTCATCGTCGGATTGGAAGGAGTTTCAATCCAGACTGCCTTTGCGTCATCTTGTAATAGGCGGTCTAATTCTTGATAGTCATGGCCATCCCACTTACTAAAGCGAAGATGATAGTGTTTCGTCAATAGATCAAAAAACCTAAATGAACCACCATATAGATCATCTGAAACGACGATGTGATCGCCAGTATTGAACTGGGTAAAAACTAGTTGAATCGCAGCCATTCCTGATGAAACCGCATAGGCCTTACAGCCATTTTCTAACTGTGCCAAGACATTTTCTAATACGTCACGAGTTGGTTCGGTCATTCTGGAATAATCGTATCCAGTTGATTTACCCAAACCCGCATGCCGATACGCAGTGGAAAAATAAAGGGGCATCGAAATCGAACCCGTCACGTTATCAATGCGGTTGCCCGCTTGCGCCAAAATCGTATCAATCTTCTTTTGCCATTTACAATCACTACACATAAAATCACTTACCTTTCAAACGTTTTAGTATTAAACCTTATCTAAAGCCTGCTTCAAATCTGCGATTAGATCATCTGCATTTTCAATTCCAATTGAAATCCGAATTAGATCTGGAGTCACCCCAGCTGCTTTGAGTTGTTCATCATTCAACTGTGCATGCGTAGTTGAAGCGGGATGAATAATCAATGACTTTGCATCAGCCACATTCGCCAATAGGGAGAATAACTGAAGGTGACTAATTAATTCCTTTCCTGCTTTTTCACCACCAGTCAAGCCGATCGTAAAGATTGAACCCACACCCTTAGGAAAGTACTTTTCAGCAAGCTTGTGGTACTTGCTATCCTTTAGTGCTGGATACTTGATCCAAGCGACTTTTGGATGGTGAGCTAAGAAGTCCACCACTTTTTCGGTGTTCTCAACGTGTCTTTGGACCCGCAATGATAATGATTCTAGCCCTTGTAATAACAAGAAAGAGTTGAAAGGACTAATCGTTGCCCCGAGGTCCCGCAATGTTTCTGCGCGCACCTTGGTGGTGAATGCCGCACCCTTTAAATCAGCAAATACTAAGCCGTTATATTGATCATTGGGTTCGGTAAATCCAGGATACTTACCACTCGCTTTGTAATCAAACTTACCATTTTCAACGATAACTCCACCCATCGTCGTTCCATGGCCACCAATGAATTTAGTGGCAGAGTGTACGACCACGTCAGCACCATGTTCTAATGGTTGAATCAAGTATGGGGTGCCAAAGGTATTATCAACAATGAATAAGATCTTGTTATCATGGGCAATTTTGGCAATTGCTTCAAAATCGACCAAATTAATATTGGGATTACCAATACTTTCCACATAAACCGCCTTCGTCTTAGGGGTAATTGCTTTCGCGAAGTTTTCTGGATCATCTGGATCTACAAAGTGCGTTGTAATTCCTAGCTTAGGAAGGGTAACCGCAAATAGATCATAGGTTCCACCATAAAGGGTACTAGCAGAAACGATCTCATCGCCTTGCCCCGCAATATTTAAAATTGCAGCTGTAATGGCCGCAGAACCAGTTGCTAGGGTAACCCCGGACGTTCCATTTTCAAGGGCGGCCACCCTTTTATCAACTACGTCGGTCGTGGGGTTGGTAAGCCGTGTATAAATGTTTCCTGGTTCTTTCAAGCCAAATCGATCGGCTGCTTGTTTGGCATCCTTGAATACAAATGAAGTGGTTTGGTAAATTGGAACCGCTCTAGCTCCTGTTTCTTGATCTACCACCTGTCCTGCGTGAACCTGAAGCGTTTCAAAGTGCAATTTTTTTTCTGTCATATTCTAATTCCTCACTTTCAATTAAATCAATCCAGTTTTGATATAGTTGGATACTACTGTTTTGCCAAGTGTTATTGATCTGGTGAACCCGATCATAATAATTTGCTGGTGCATCGATCGCTGAATGTTTTGCTAGGTCCCGATGGTATTCTGCATCCAAGGTATCTAAGCTATATTCAGGGTGGCCGCTTAAATACGTTTGCCTTTTTTCATCGGAATGCAAAATCAATGGGCCAGTGAAGCGATTATCAGCAGCAATGGTCAATCCTGCTGGGAGTGCATTGCGGTCGATCACTGATTGAGAATGTCTTGATTGGGGATTTATGAATCGAACTAAGTTATTACACAATCTACATTTATCATCAATGCTACTAGCTTGATAGATTCCAAATAACTTTTGCTTTAGTTCAATCTTTGGAATTCCAAAATCGGAGTACAACGCAGCCTGACAAGCCCAGCATTCGTTAATGGTTTGCTGAACATGTTTAGATGCCCAACGCTTGATTTCTAAAAATTCTTCCCAGTAATCAACATCTTCAAAGTTAATCTGTTCAACGGGGGCTCCAGTAACAATCAATCCATCGTAGTAGTTATTACAAACCTGCTGCAGACTACAATAACACTTGGCAACCTGTCCTTGATCAACCGTCTTAAAATGATGGGTCCGTGGGTACAAGAAAGTTACTTCAATATCTTGTTTCAATGAATTCAGGATATTCAAAAATTGCCATTCAGTTGTTTTTTTGGTCGGCATTAAATTTAAAATCAATACTTTCAATGGTTGATCTAATTTTTGATTGTTCCATTCATGATCATTTTTTAAAAATCCATTCTTAACGTTAACTGCCATTGCGATTTCCTCCCTTTCAAATAAAAAAAGCACCCCTAGAATTCGAAAAATTAATTTCAAACTCTAGGGGCGCTCTATGTAGTACGCGGTACCACCCTATATTAACTAGTCATATTGACTAATCATCTCCGGACACTGTAGTAGCTATCCTTCAACACTTTAACGGGTGTTAAGTCGTAAATGGCTCATTATCAAACTCACCACTTAAAATTACTCCAAGACCATCTTCAACACCAATTGAAATCCCTAATCTCATCAAACAAGGGTCTCTGTTAAAATCAACTTAGTGTTTACTCATCTTTTCTCAGTAACCTTTAATTAATATGTTAAAGATATAATAATCCGTTTAATATTGAATGTCAACAACAAAAATAAATTTTTTTAAGCTTAATTTTACATTAATACCGTATAACCAAATGATCGGTAATGGCTTGTTTCTTTTTAAAGTCAATGCTGTCATGTGAATAAACGGGATATTAATCTCAAATATCACTTACTTTTTATAATTATCAACGCTATATATTAAAGCATCTGGAGTTAGGATCACATAAGTTAAAAATAATCATTATAGGTTCAATTCAAACGCAAGCTGTTTTTGATTTCCATCGTAAATAACCCAAATAATGCCACGGTATTCAAAGCCAAACCGCTTTCCCAATTCTTGCATTCGTTTATTAACGGGGCTGGTATCAAAGCGAACGTTACGATACCCCTTCATTACCGAAACAGTAATTAAATTAGAAAGTAAGTACGAGCCCAAATGCATACCATGGTATTGGCTCGCAATTGCAATTCTATGGATAGTGGTATATTGCTCAGCAGGACGACTCCAACTGCCATCAATTTCTTGATAAGTTGGTTCGTCCACCGTCATCAGATATGCTGTTCCAGCAACGTTTCCATCAACAATTAAAACATAGCTAGACTCACTGTCGATATCTTCTAGCAGTGTTTCACGATTCGGATACCCGTTTTACCATTGATCACTACCATCTGCTTTTAGCAATTCCCGTGCTTCTTCAATAATTGATGTAACTTGATCTAAATCAGTGTCTCTAGCAACCATTAAGTAAATTTCAGCCATTATATTTCCTCCTTAAAATAAAAAAGTGCGCATTGAAAAGATGGAAAATTGATTCCAGTCGTTTCAACGGCACTGTTTATTGAGTTACGCCTGCACATACCAATATTTAAATATTTTTAGTGTAGAACATTATTTTCTAAAATGGTATTAACAGCGGCTTCAATTTGAATTTTGGCAATATCAAATGTCGCAACTGGTAAATCGGTTGGTTTAATAATGAGCGGTAACTCGGTGCATCCCAGAATCACCCCATCCAATTCATCGTCTATGATTAGCTGATCAATCATTTGAGTTAATTGCATTTTGGTATCTTGATTAACAATCCCATTTTCTAACTCACTTATAATTTTTAAATGTAACCAATTTTTTTCATCATGGCTTGGCAAGTAAATTTTAATTCCTGAATCTGTGAACGGCTTGCTAAAAAAATCGTTATTCATTGTAAACTTAGTTCCCAGTAATAATAGTCGGTGTAAATTTAGTTGCTTAGCTCGAGTTAAAGAAGTATCTACGATGCTTAGCAACGGCAATTTAGTTCGTGCCTGAATCTGCTTGAAAGCAATGTGAGGAGTATTGCCGCACATCAATCCAAAGTCGGCTCCCGATTGTTTTAAATAATCAGCAGCGCTACTCACGTAATCTGCAACTTGATTTATTTGATTGGCATCTAATAACTTGAACATATGATACATATTGATGCTTTCAATTGTGATTTCTGGTAACGATTGGGTACTCCCAATCTTTTCCTGGTAGCCCTTAATGATATCATTATAATATCGAATGGTTGCTTCAGGCCCAATCCCACCAATAATTCCTAATTTTTTCATTTTAATTTCCTCCGTTAGTTAATGTAACAATCACTTATTACTAAGTTGTTTAATTAATTGTAAAAATAATCCCATAAATTAGATTAGTATGAATTAAAAATTACCTTTTCCACCTTATAACGAAATACATCTTCTGTATTATATAAACGATCTGATGTATCCAGAATAAGAAAATTCAAATGGAATCATCATATTAGCTGAAACATCGCAGCCTTTAACTAATAATTTAATACTGTGTTCTTTTGAATATGATTTTAGCATAGTAAAGAGATCCTTTTAATAATAATCATTCCTGAAAGGCCACAACATAAGTCTGTATTATTATCATATGATCAAAGAAAATTGCGATTTAAAATATTTATATATCAATAAAAAAAGACCTGAAAATAAAATTACAGGTCTTAATTATATCAATTTTGATATCTATTTATGTGGGTAAAACTATGGGATAACTTAAAATTAAATCGAGCAATATGTGGTGTTACTATGTCATGTTACTATGTGATTTGTGTATATTTATTATTCTAATTGTTGTGCTTATACTTGCGCATTAATTCAACCATGTGGACTTCATTTACGATAAATTCATGGGTGCGACAAACGTAGTCATTTTCCCGACCAATTTCAGCAATATAGCCATTGATGTAGTCCACTTCTGTCGGGCGACCCTTGGAGAAGTCTTGATACATAGAAGGATAATGATATTTGAATTGATGACTAGTGGTCGTAACAGAATCAATTTGTTCTTGACGAGTCTCGATCATTTGAATGCCAGCTCGTTCACAGGCATCGAAAGATTCATTAAATAGTTGCGTTGCCATTTCTGGAACCTTCGGATATTCAATAAATTGCCCCATTTGAAGTTCGAACATGGTACAAAGGGTATTCACAACCGCGTTGTAAACAACCTTGGACATACACATGCCCTTCCATTCCTTGGCCATTACAGGGCCTAATTTAGCAGCCTTGAAATCTTCAAATACTTGCTTAGTGGTTTCGTCAGCTGGTTCATTATCGTAAGGTGCCATGTGCATGACTTCCCCGTCAACGGGACCCATGAAATCAACATCTGCAGGAGCATCCATTCGAGTAGCAATCATTGCAGTTCCACAGATGATTTTATCACGATCAAAAAACTTTTCGATTTTTTCAAAATGACCCATTCCGTTCATCGCCGAGAATGCGTATTGATCACGGTGAAAAATTCCTGCTGCATTATCACGTTCTAGTTCTTCTTCTAGCTGCATTTGTTTTTTAAAGATAATCCAAACGTCTGGATGACCAGTGTATTCTTCTGGATAATAAATGTTGATTGGGACAATATGTTGATTTTCATGATCACGGGCAACCTTTACGCCACCTTGTTCACGAACTTTTGTAACGTTTGGTTCCCAAGTATCGATAAAATCAACATCAATTCCTGCGTTTTCTTGCATCATTACTCCGTAACGATAACCCATTGCACCTGCACCAATAAATCCATATTTCATATCATCTATCCCCTTTATTGTATGTATGAACTAAAAAACGCCCTCCAGAAAAATTCTGAAGGACGTTTTAAAACGTGGTACCACCTATCTTCAAGCCATATTGGCTCCTCTTTTCGGATTGTAATAATCCTAATCACTTTAATGGGTGATGACCAGTTCGCCTCGAAAAGCAAACAATGTTTTTGAATCGATCTTTAAGAAATTAGAATTTAATGCCCTCCCATCAAACGGCACTTGCTTAGTAAATCTAATATCCGAATCCATCGAATCAATCAGTTCATTTATTGATTGGTGATAGTATACCTTGAAATAAATGAGGATGTCAACAACTTTTTAATTTATTTCTAATTTAATTTTTAATTACTACTCTAAAAAGCTGATTTAAAAACCTTCACGCATGCATAGTAAAATATGAAGACGATTAACTATTATTAATAATTTATTATAACTAATTTATTTTAATGATTAATTCATGGATGAAAAAAGGAGACAAGCAAAGATTAATTGCTTGTCTCCCTCTGATTATTTAACCTTTAATTTACCATTCTGAATTTCACTAGCACCAAAGATGTTCTTAGTAGCATCCCAAATTCGCTGAGCTACCTCAGGCTTGTTCATCGTATATAAATGAATTCCATCTACCCCTTGAGAAACTAGATCAACAATTTGATCAATTGCATAAGCAATCCCAGCATCCCGTAATGCAATTTTATTATCAGCATAACGGTTCATCATTTTTTTGAACTTTTCTGGAACTGGAACCCCTGAAATTTGGGTAATCCGTTCAATCTGGTTCTTACTGGTACAAGGCATAATCCCTGCTTCAACTGGAACATTAATCCCAGCTAATGCTAATTTTTCTTGAAAATCATAGAAGTGATTATTATCGAAAAATAATTGAGAAATTAGATGATCGCTCCCTGATTCAATTTTTAACTTTAAATGATTGATATCATCAACAAATGAAGTGGCTTCTTGATGGCATTCTGGATAGCACGCACTCGCAATATTGATATTAGGATACTTTTCATGCACATATGAAATTAGATCACTAGCATGGTTAAATACTCCCCGTGGTGATAAACCTGGAATCGCATCACCACGTAAAGCTAAAATGTTATCAACGTTAATTGATTGGAGCCGTTGAATTAGCTGATCGACTTGAGTCTGATCTTGATATAAACCCGGCACATGCGCCATTGCTGGAATATTGAGATGATTTTGGATTAGATTAACTACGGCCACCGTCCCATCGCTTTGGGCAGAACCACCTGCTCCTAAAGTCACTGATATAAAATCAGGATTAACTTCTTTTAAAGCCGTCAAGGTCGGTAATATCGTTTCCACGGAAGAATATTTCTTAGGTGGAAAGACTTCAAGTGAAAACACAGTTTTGTGTTTAAAAAGATCAGCTATGTTCATAAATGCTCCCCCTTACTACTTTGGTTGCTTCAACCATGTTCTTTAAGCTATCAAACGATTCTTGTTCTGAACGCGTCTTTAACCCACAATCTGGGTTGATCCAAATCTTATCAACTGGTAACTTGCTAATAATTTGTTGAATTAAATCTTGGATTTCATCCTCGGATGGAATTCGTGGTGAATGAATATCATAAACCCCAGGTCCCACTTCAGTTTGGAAATTATCATCAACTAATTCGTCGATTAACGTGAAGTCGGCACGGGAAGCTTCGAATGAGATCACATCGGCATCTAGGTTATCGATGGCTCTTAAGATGTCACCAAATTCGCTGTAGCACATATGCGTATGAATTTGGGTACTTTCTTGGACACCACTGTGGACCAATCTAAATGCTGGCACTGCCCAATCAAGGTATTCTTTGTACCAGTCAGACTTACGAAGTGGTAAGTTTTCACGAAGCGCTGGTTCATCAATTTGAATGATCTTGATGTCGTTCTTTTCAAGATCTAGCACTTCATCTCTTAATGCTAGTGAGATTTGTGTAACCGTTTCTTTTCTGGCAATGTCTTCACGTGGGAATGACCAATTAAAGATGGTTACAGGACCAGTTAACATCCCTTTGACCCACTTATCAGTCAGCTTGTTTGCATAAACTGAATCTTCAACGGTAATAGGTGCGTTTCTACTAATGTCTCCCCAGATGATTGGTGGTTTTACTCCACGGGTTCCGTATGATTGAACCCAACCATTTTGGGTAAATACGAATCCATCTAGTTTTTCACCAAAGTATTCAACCATGTCATTTCGTTCGTATTCACCATGGACTAATACATCTAAACCTAAGTCTTCTTGAATTTTAATAATTCGGGCAATTTTATCACGGTTAAATTGATCGTATTGTTCACGAGTGATTTCGTTGTGTCTAAACTTCCGACGGTTGGCACGAACGTCAGCAGTTTGTGGGAAAGATCCAATTGTCGTGGTAGGTAAAATTGGTAACTTAAATTCAGCTTTTTGAACTTTTTCACGTTCACTTCTTTCAGGGAGACGGGTGTAATCTGAGTCACTCAAAGCGTTGATTCGATCGTGAACAGCTGAATTGAATGGATGTTTAACATTCTTGAATAATGATTCATTCTTAGCTAATAGGTTGGCGCCTTCAGCGTCTTTGTTAACGATATGGTCTAAGTCAACTAATTCAGCCAACTTTTCAATGGCAAATGCTAAGTGTTGTTTAACGTCGCCAGTTAATTTATCTTCATTAGCTGCTGAATATGGAACATGCAGTAATGAACATGAAGTGCTTAATACGATTGGTGCATCGGTTTTGATTTGATCTAGTAACGCTAAAGTATGGTCATATTCGTTTCGCCAAATGTTTTTACCATTCACAACCCCTGCAAAGAGGTGCTTTTCAGCTGGAAAACCGTGTTGCTTGATTAATTCGATATTTTGATGACCTTCTAAGAAATCTAACCCAATTCCATAGAATGGCTTGTTAACTACGTCTTCGTAAACATCACGAATGTCACCAAAGTAGCTTTGTAAGATCACATTGACCCCAGAAGCATTAGCTAAAATTGCATCGTATAGTTGATCAAAGATGGCCTTTTCATCTGCATCAACATCAAAGGAGAGTGCTGGTTCGTCAATTTGCAAGAATTTAACGCCTTCACCGTTTAGCTTAGAAAGCAATTCTTGGTAAGCTTCGATCAATGGTTGTACGAATTGACTTGGCTTCGTGCCGTCAAGGAAACGGGATAATTTCAAGAGTGTATAAGGTCCCACGATAACGGCCTTAGGATCAATGCCAAATTCCTTAGCTTCTTTAATTTCATCGAATAACTTATTGCCAATTAACTTAACGTCAGTGTCCTTAGTAAATTCAGGAACGATGTAGTGGTAGTTAGTGTTGAACCATTTCTTCATTGGTAATGCACGAACGGTTTCACCATCTGCTTGGTAACCACGCGCTTGAGCAAAATATTCGTCTAATTCTGAAACGTCTAAGTCACGGTACCGCTTGGAAACGATGTTCAATGAAACCGCCGTGTCCAATAAATTATCAAAAAATGAAAAGTCACCAACGGGAATTAAATCAATTCCGGCATCTTTTTGAGCTTGCCAGTGAGCAACTTTAATTGCATGTGCTTTTGCCAATAATTCTGATTGATCGATTTGGTGCTTCCAGTAATGTTCAGTAGCAAACTTTAGTTCACGATGTTCCCCAATTCTTGGAAATCCGATAATTGTTTTTGTCATATGCTAAAACCCCTTAGATTTGTATTTACATAAATTGATTAAAAACGTGCATAAAAAAACGCCCCTAGACAAACAGCTTTTCTTCTGCTTGTCTAGGGGCGCATTATATGTACGCGGTACCACCCTACTTCAGTTAGTCAAGATTGGACTAACCCTCAATAAGTACACTCAACGATAGCTATACTCAAACATTTTAACGGTTGTTAATCGTAGTCAGCTTATTATCTATAACTCACCGACTATGTGGTTACTCCAAGACCATCTTCACTAGCCGCTTACATACCACTTCTCAACAACGTGGCTTTCTGTGATGCTTACAACTAATTACTCATCTTTTCTCAGTAACTTTTAATAATTTATGTTGAACCTATAATATTCCTTTTATTTTGTTTTGTCAAACTAAAATGCAAAAATAATTAAAAAAATTCTACTAAATGAATTTAGTAGAATTTAAAATGAGTATTAATACTTATGACGATAATAGTAACTTGGCCTGTAATAGTGAGTTCGATCACTGTAGCTATGGCGATAACGATAATGTTGATAAACCTTATGGGCTGCATATGCTCCCGCAAAATAACCTAAGGTAGAACGGTGCCGACGATATTGATGATAGCTACCACTTGATGAATAATCGCTATCGTCATGAAAGGTTGGCGCTCCAGCTGGTGTTGGGACTGTCATCGAATGGTCGATCGTGGAACGCCCAGTTGCATAGTCAAATGAAACCCCTGGTTGAACATTAAACAAGTAAACGTTAAAGTTTAAGGAACCATCAGTCGAAATCGCTTGTAGGTGCACCCCACGAGCCATTAATTCAGAACCCCGAAAGATTGGTTGAACTTGATAAACCACTTTTTGACCCTCTCTTAGGGCTGAACGAACCTGTGATTCATAAATGGTCTGCACCCGTTGATTACTAAATGCCGTTTGCGTAAATAAATTTTTAGGGTTATTTTGATCCCCTGACTGATCATTCGGATTATAGGAACCATCAATCGAAATTCCCTTTGAAAGACTATATGCAATCATATGCCCACGATTAATAATTGCCTCGTTATTAATAAACTTTTGGTGCCATCCAGTAGGATAAACCGTTTGCGTAGTTCTTAATGAATCATTAGCAACATTGCGACTTTCCAAATAGGCAGTATTAGCCGAAGAGGTTCGATTCAAATCATCTAAATTAGCATAACTGATATGATTACTGGTCCAATCGCTTGCCTTTAGGGTACTTTGCCCTCCATTTACGTTTATGTAAGCAGCATCGCCACTATGATAATTCTTAGCTGCTAGTTCAGCAACAATTCCTTTATCATCATTATTCTTAGCCTTCTTTTTAACGTGAACGGCTTTTTTATGGACAGTGGCTTTCTTTTCAGTATTAGAATGACTAGTGGCTGAATTTGATTCACTACTATTTGATGAACTATGTTCAACTTGACTACTTTGTTGACTGCTACTTTGTTGACTGCTACTTTTTTCATCACCATTTGATAAATTACCAATAAAGCCCATTGCCAAAAAGAATGCAAATATAATTCCTATCCATTTCCATTTTTTATGCATTTTTATCACTCCCTTTATTCATATATGATTATTAAATATTTTTTAAGATTATTCAACAAAAAATAGCACCCAAAATAAATTTGAGTACTATTTTTATAATGATTAAATTAAACTGAACTAGAATGAACCATGCATTGCCATGATTTCATCAGGACGAAGCGCGATTAAATAACCAGTTCCATTACTACTAAAGAACATCCCTTCAAATTCACGATCTGATGCAGCATGAATATATTTAATATCTGACTTAGAAAGATTATTTAACTTGCTAGCGGGGGCTGAAACGATACTTCCATCAGAAATAAAGTAAAGCCGATCATTAGCTGGGTTGTAAGCAAAGCCTTGTGGAATTGCTCCAGCAGAATGTCTGATTGCACTCTTCATTAAGTCGAAGTGAACACCCTTAGTGGAAATCGTTCCACGATAAATCTTGTAAGCACCTTGAGGAACACTACCCCCACCACTCTTAACATAAGTATAAGCACGTCCATACTTATCAAAAGTTAAGTTGTTATCAATGGAACTACCATTGGTGGAGAACTTAAATTGAACCTTATTAGTTGGTGTTAATGAGCTTTTACTAATTAATTCGGCAGATGCACTGGTAGCAGAACCACGAGCAATGTTTAGGAACCATAATTGATTAGTCTTTGGGTTATATGATAGGGATTGACCATGACCACCCCTAAAGGTAGGTCCTACTTTAATCGCATCTGCAGAAAAGACGTTGTTTTTTAGCTTGCTAGTATCATAACGAACAATGTAGTCATTAGCATCATTATCGCTTTCACTACGATTTTGATTGTACATTGCATATAAATACTTACCAACTAAAACAGCACTCTGTGGGGAACCTTGACTAGTCATCAAGAACGCAGTGGTAGTAAAACTAACACCAGTAGCACCAGCATTCACAGCAATATGGTTAAGTCTACCCTGATCATTCAATTGATTTTTACCATAACTATACTTTGGTAAGCTTCTTGTTATGTTAGGATTTTGAACTACATTGACTTTTGGAATACTAGTAACAGCAGTCTGCTTTTGATTATATGTAGACATTGCATTTGCAGAAGTAGCACCAATGCTAGAAAATAAGACAACTGCTGCTAAAGCCGTTGCCCATTTTGAAAATTTCATAATTAACAACTCCAGTATTAAATTTTTAACTTAAAAAAAAGTTAAATAATAAACTAATTACATTGTATCATAATCTATTTTTACTTAAAACAATTTTATAAATTCCAATCAAAAAAACCCAATTTCTGAATAATAATCAGAAATTGGGGTTTTTATTTTAACTATATAAAACGAACAAATTTTTTATTACTAGTCAAATATTTACCATGACCAACATAGAACCTAGTTAAACCTTTATATTTAACTACTTTACTTACGTGAATTTTAGTACCAGGACGATAATAAGTGCCCTTTAAATTGAATGCTTTATCAGGGTGTAATCGCGCTCCCTTAGGATTAATTACTTTCACCGTTTTATTATCAGATTGATCATAATCTTGATCTTGATAATAAGCCTTTTTAATAAAATCACGATTTGCAGTAA
Organism: Nicoliella sp. ESL1106; assembly: GCF_058509965.1. Taxonomy (NCBI): domain Bacteria; kingdom Bacillati; phylum Bacillota; class Bacilli; order Lactobacillales; family Lactobacillaceae; genus Nicoliella; species Nicoliella sp. ESL1106. The sequence goes on along the minus strand of NZ_CP196341.1, from coordinate 360,066 downwards.
TGTATCCATTATCATGATAAATCGCATTTGTTAAATGATTTTGAACATAATAACGAACTAACCCATTTTCAGAAAGTGAGATGCGTTTAACCTTGAACTCATGAATCTGATTCCGCTTAGCTTTAGCAAACCGTTTGATTCTACTTACCCTGGTAAAAGTAGGTTGTGAATATACATAAAGCGTTTTTTGATTATAAACGTAGATTGGTTTTTTACGTAGTTTCTCATTAAAGGCCTTAATATAACCATTTTTATAACCTATTGACTTACCAGCGAGTGATTCTACCGCAAGTGAATCATGATTAGCGGCAGCTTCACCCTTAGCATAATCAGAACGATAAGTGGAATGCCCTAATGAATAAGCTTTTGCATAATCAAGTTGATAAATTGTAGATAATCCAGCAAAGTCTTGCTTAGCCTTTTTACCACTGGTTCCATCTTTATAGCCGTTATAACCAGCTTGATAAGCATCCTCATTTACCATTTCGGGGTCCTTAGCAAAGCCAATCTTAGCATCAGAAACACCATTTTGATAAAGATCATTGTTATAAACACTAGTAGCTGAATTCAAATTAGATAAGATCGCATTTGATGCTAACACAAGGGTTGCATAATCAGATGCTGCCCGACTAGCTGCTGAACTAGCAGTAGAATTTGCCGAGCTAATCAAACTATTTGCATTGGCAGCGGTACTAGCTGCACTTTGGGCTACCGATGCATTCACACTTGCTAACGCAACGAATTGACTTCCTTGCGTAATATCACCACTCGCAAATGCAGCAGAAGCAGCAACATTGGCGCTGCTAGCGGCTTGATTAGCACTGTTTGCAGTTTGAACGGCATTAGATACAGTTTGAACCGCTGTACTTGCAATTTGTGCTGCTGAGTTAGCTTGACTAAACGCAACTGAAATATCCTGTGATACAGAATTACCATTGATCATTGCTGAACTAACGGCATCTGCATAACTATTTAGTAAACTATTATCAGGATCCTTAGCGATCATGCTAGCAACCTTACTATTATTCAATCCATTTTGTTGAGCATTCGAATTAGCAATACTTGATGTCAAGCTAGTGTTATTAGCATAACTAGACGCAATGTTTGCAATCGAACTTATGGCTAAGCTAGTCATTGCAGCAGATTGATTAGCCTGGCTAGCAATAATTGCATATGATGCCGCATTATTATTTATACTTATATTTTCCTTCGCAGCAGCATTAGCACTACTTGCAATTGAAAGGGCGGAACTTAAAACTGTTGATGCAGAACTCATTATTACTAATGCAGAACTAGCTACTGAATTAGCACTAGCAACGGTTGATTCCGCAATCACTGCATTGCTGGCATATGAACTAGCTAAAATAGCAGCTGATGAAGCAGCGGAATTAAGCTGACTAGCAGATGTAGAATTCCCTAAACTAGCAGCACTCTTGGCAGCGCTAGCGGCACTACTTGCAATTGAAGCTGCAACAGAAGCAGCGGCATTATTAGATGAAACGTTTTGTTCTGCGGAACTAGCAATCACGTTCGCACTTTGCACTTGACTAGCGGCACTACTAGTAACTGAACTTGCTGAACTGGCAGTCGATGCAGCCGAACTAGCAACCGATGCAGCTGAGGAGGCTACTGAGTTCTGTGGGTTATTAGATGCATTAACACTCGCTTGACTTGCAACTGCCGAAGCTTGCGTAGCGTTACTCTGAACCGCATTACTAATTGGCAGTGCTTGACTCGCAATGCTACTAGTGGCACTACTGTTAATTACGGCACCGCTATTCGCCCCACTAGCAATACTGGTTGCTGAATTAGCATTACTTTGGTAACTATTTGCTTGTGATACTGCGGAAATAGCAACAGAAGCAGCTGAATTAGCGGTACTAGTTGCACTACTGATTGCATTAGCAGCACTGTTAGCAGATGATAAGGCACTATTTATAGCACTTGCCACCGAGTTCACGATACTATTTGCTGAAGATGCAACACTCGATGCTGATTGAACAACACTAGCTGCTGAATTAGCAGCACTAGTTGCACTATTTGCCTGCGAAGTCGCACTATTAGCAACGCTGGTATCACCTGCAGCAGCAGCACTAGATGCAATTGAAGCGTAGCTAGATGCTTGTGCGGCATTGCTGGAAACAATACTATTGGCTGAACTTGCAATTGTATTAGCATCACTAGCAACACTTTTTGCAGCTTGAGCAGTCGAATTTGACTGATCAGCCTGCGAACTCAAGGAGTTAATCGTCGACTGAGCTGCATTAGCAACTGAGTTAGCACTACTAATGACAGCATTAGTAGTATTAGAACTAGTGATGCTATTAACTGCACTCGTGTTTGTACTTGCTTGACTAGCAACACTTGACATTGTTGAATTATTATTGCTTACGCTTGAAGCTACCTTACTAGTGATACTGTTTGTTGAACTAACAGTTGAAGCAACTGAGTTAGCGCTAGAAGCAATGCTATTAGCACTACTTGCATCTTTATTAGCGGTAGAAGAGGTCCCATCTTGAGCAACACTAGCTGACAATGCAGCAGATTCTGCATTAGAAAGAACTACATTTGCACTTTGAGCGGCAATCACGTCATTTGATGCTCTAACAGAAGCAGAAGATACAGTAATATTGGCACTAGAAGTTACCATTACTGCACTACTTGCAATGGCCATCAATGAATTGATTGAATCCGCGATTGAAGTAGCTGCTGAGTTCAAGCTATCTGCAGTACTTGAGTTCCCTAAAGCTGCATTTTGACTTGCTGAGTTCGCATAACTAGATATGATCAAACCAAGCGATTGAACTTCAGTATTAGCTGAACTGGCAATCATGGTATTTTGGTTCGCAATCACACTAGCAGATTGAGCTTGTTGGTTGGCAATTACAGCATCCGCAGCAGCAGAACTAACTATCGTTGCAGCAGATGAAGCAATTGAGTATGCAGATTTAACAATTGCATTACTTGGATGAGTAGATAATACCGATGTAACAGAGCTTAACATTGCAGAAGCTGAACCACTGTTTGAAGTTGCTAAACGATTAGAATCACTAGTTTGGCTAGCCGTAATTACTGCTTGACTACTTGTTTGTTGAGCTTGTTCAAGACCTGAACTAACGCGAGCAGTTGCGCTGCTATTCGATTGAACGATTGATGTTGCACTAGCAATTTCGGCATCTTCAACCTTTGCAGCTAAACTGGCAATGGTGAACTGATCAGTAGTAACTGAATTAGCAGATGATACATAATTAGCAGCATTATTAGCAGCAACATTGGCTGAACTAATCAAATTATTATAACTATCAACTGCACTAGCTGCTAAGCTAGCATTGCGAGCATATGAGTTAGCAGTACTATTGCTAATAATCGCCTCAGAATTCAATGAGTCAGCAGTGGATTGAGAACCCAATTGAGCTGATACGATTGCAGCACTAGCAGCACTACTTGCCTGTTGAGCATTAAATTGAGCCAAGGAAGCATTTTGGCTTACTTGAACTACACTTGAAGCGGCATTATTAGCTAGTGATTGGGCAATCGAATTAGCACTAGCAACCACATCATTTTCAAAAGTAGCAGTGCTAATTGCAGCAGCAACGCTTTTAGCTGCATTAATGATCACCGCATTACTGGTGTGAGCAGCTAACAACGAATTAACTGAACTGGAATTAACAATCGCATGGTTACTATTAACCGATGCAACGCTGGCAATGTTGCTAATATTTGTAACTAAGCTTAATCCATTAGCATTAGCCGAACTTGCAGCTGAGCTTGAAGCCGCAACACTCACTTGCATTTGCTGTGCTGAAGCAATTACTGAATTTGCATCATTAATTTCAGTATCTTGTATTTGAGCAGCAGACCGTGCTGAACTAACCGCATTCGACGCAACGCTAACAGCATTATTGGCAGATTGTGCCACACTATTGAGTTGGTTATTAGCAGAAATAATACTATCTTTGATAGTGTCAACAATAGCGACATATGAACTAGCTGCACTAAAATCATCACTAGCCATTTGCGAAGCATGCTGTGCCTGTGAAATTAGTGAATCAGCAACTGAACTATCCCCTATTTGTGCAGCACTGGCAGCGCTGACAACGTTTTGGGCTGCTAATGAAGCATTTGCAAGGGCATTTGCATTCGCTAAACTAGCTTGACTAGCTGCACTTTGAGCAGTGGCACTAGCAGATTGAACTTGTTGAGCAATCACAGAAGCAACTGAGCTAGCATCATTAGCAGTACTCATCGCCATATGAGCATCACTAGCAGCCTTAATCACTGCGGCATTACTTGCATATGATGAAAGCAATGAATTAACAGCCACATTAGCAGAAGCAATTGAATTACTATCATTATCGATGATGATTGCATTTGAACTAAGTGAAGAAACCGCTGAGCTTATTTGTCCATTTTCACTACTCAAAGCTGATTGATTAGCAACGATTGAACTCTGAACCACTGAATTAGCACTGCTGATTTGATTAGCACTGGCCAATTCTTGATCTTGCTTAGTTGCAGCTTGACTAGCGGATTGAGCAGCACTAGTAGCATCATTATTAGCTTTGTTAATTAGCTTCAAATTATCAGCAATGTGCCCATTAGCACTAGTTACTATTGAATTCATTGATGAAATGGCCGATAGATATGAACTTAACGATTGCGCATTTGAACTAGCAAGACTGGCCTGACTAGCCGCAACACTGTTCAGAGAGTCTGCTAGTGAAACTTGGCCTAATTGGGCAGCACTATTCGCTTTATCAGCATTGGTAGTTGCTAAAGAATTATTGTAACTAACCGCATCCGCAGTGGAACTAGCTTGGCTAGCAAAAGCAACTGCAACTGAATTAGCAGATTGGGCAGTTGAATTAGTGTTTGCAATGTCCTCAGTTAATGATTTAGCAACTGAAAAGGCACTACTATTCGTAGCACTGGCTCCAATGATGACCGCATTGCTAGAATGACTAGCTAATATTGAATCAACAGCCGCAGATGAGTTTTGAATTGCGTCCTCCATGCTGATAGCTTGGGAATTCATTTGAGCATTATTGGCTGCAATTGAATTAGCCTGTGCATTATTAGAACTAGCTAGTGATTCTAGGCTATCTGCACTAGTCTGAGTTTTTTGTACTAATGAATTGGTTGCATTAGCAGAATTGGTTTCTGCATCTTGGACCTTAGCTGCAGACTGCGCCACCATCAACGCAGTTGATGCACTATCTTTCGCAGCATTTGCAGATTGAACTGCAGTGGTAATTTGGGCATTAACGGATGCAATACTATCAGAAATGCTTGCAACTACACTAGCATAACTGTTGGCCTCACTAAGCTCAGTACTAGTTTGACTAGCATTACTTTGTGCTTGGGCAATTAATGAATCAGCAGCTGAACTGTCACCCACTTGGGCTGCACTAGCTGCACTGGCTACATTTTGAGCCACCAACGAAGCACTTGCTGAAGCTGCTGCATTAGCTAGGCTAGCTTGATTAGCAATACTTTGCGCTACACTGTTTGCAGATTGCACCTTTTGATTAGCAATTGATGCGACACTATTAGCCACACTTGCACTGTTAAAGGCATCTTGAGCAGCACTTGCAGCACTGATTACGTTAGCATTGCTTTCATAACTAGAAAGGATCGAACTCACAGTGGAGTTGGCTGCAGCAACCGAACTAAGATTACCATCAACAACGCTGCCATTAGAAGCCGCTGTTATTGCATTGGAGTTAGCTTGCGAGCTACTAATACTTAATCCTGATTGATTAGCAACGATTGAACTCTGAACCACTGAATTAGCACTGCTGATTTGATTAGCACTGGCCAGTTCTTGATCTTGCTTAGTAGCTGCTTGACTAGCGGATTGAGCAGCACTAGCAGCATCATTATTAGCTTTATTGATCAACTTCAAATTATCAGCAATGTGCCCATTAGCACTAGTTAATATTGCGTTCATTGATGAAATGGCCGATAGATATGAGCTTAACGATTGCGCATTTGAACTAGCAACACTGGCCTGACTAGCTGCAACACTGTTCAGAGAGTCTGCTAGTGAAACTTGGCCTAATTGGGCAGCACTATTTGCTTTATCAGCATTTTCAGACGCTAAGGAATTATTGTAACTAACCACATCCGCAGTGGAACTAGCTTGGATAGCAAAAGCAACGGCAGCTGAATTAGCAGATTGAGCAGTGGAATTAGTGTTTGTAACGTCCTCAGTTAATGATTTAGCAACTGAAAAGGCACTACTATTCGTAGAACTTGCTCCAATGATGACCGCATTGCTAGAATGACTAGCTAATATTGAATCAACAGCCGCAGATGAGTTTTGAATTGCGTTCTCCATGCTGATAGCTTGGGAATTCATTTGGGCATTATTGGCTGCAATTGAATTAGCCTGTGCATTATTAGAACTAGTTAGTGATTCTAGGCTATCTGCACTAGTCTGAGTTTTTTGTACTAATGAATTGGTTGCATTAGCAGAATTGGTTTCTGCATCTTGGACCTTAGCTGCAGACTGCGCCACCATCAACGCAGTTGATGCACTATCTTTCGCAGCATTTGCAGATTGAACTGCAGTGGTAATTTGGGCATTAACGGATGCAATACTATCAGAAATGCTTGCAACTACACTAGCATAACTGTTGGCCTCACTAAGCTCAGTACTAGTTTGACTAGCATTACTTTGTGCTTGGGCAATTAATGAATCAGCAGCTGAACTGTCACCCACTTGGGCTGCACTAGCTGCACTGGCTACATTTTGAGCCACCAACGAAGCACTTGCTGAAGCTGCTGCATTAGCTAGGCTAGCTTGATTAGCAATACTTTGCGCTACACTGTTTGCAGATTGCACCTTTTGATTAGCAATTGATGCGACACTATTAGCCACACTTGCACTGTTAAAGGCATCTTGAGCAGCACTTGCAGCACTGATCACGTTAGCATTGATTTCATAACTAGAAAGGATCGAACTAACAGTGGAGTTGGCTGCAGCAACAGAACTAAGATTACCATCAACAACGCTAACATTAGAAGCTGCTGCTATTGCATTGGAGTTAGCTTGCGAGCTACTAATACTTAATCCTGATTGATTAGCAACGATTGAATTATGAACCACTGAATTAGAACTACTAATTTGATTAGCACTGGCCAATTCTTGATCTTGCTTAGTTGCAGCTTGACTAGCGGATTGAGCAGCACTAGTAGCATCATTATTAGCTTTGTTAATTAGATTCAAATTATCAGCAATGTGCCCATTAGCACTAGTTACTATTGAATTCATTGATGAAATAGCAGATAAATATGAACTTAACGATTGCGCATTTGAACTAGCAAGGCTGGCCTGACTAGCCGCAATACTGTTCAGAGAGTCTGCTAGTGAAACTTGGCCTAATTGGGCAGCGCTATTTGCTTTATCAGCATTGGTAGTTGCTAAAGAATTATTGTAACTAACCGCATCCGCAGTGGAACTAGCTTGGCTAGCAAAAGCAACTGCAGCTGAATTAGCAGATTGAGCAGTTGAATTAGTGTTTGCAATGTCCTCAGTTAATGATTTAGCAACTGAAAAGGCACTACTATTCGTAGCACTGTCACCAATGATGACCGCATTGCTAGAATGACTAGCTAGTATTGAATCTACAGCCGCAGATGAGTTTTGAATTGCGTTCTCCATGCTGATAGCTTGGGAATTCATTTGGGCATTATTGGCTGCAATTGAATTAGCCTGTGCATTATTAGAACTAGTTAGTGATTCTAGGCTATCTGCACTAGTCTGGGTTTTTTGTACTAATGAATTGGTTGCATTAGCAGAATTGGTTTCTGCATCTTGGACCTTAGCTGCAGATTGCGCAACCATCAACGCAGTTGATGCACTATCTTTCGCAGCATTTGCCGATTGAACTACAGTGGTAATTTGAGCATTAACGGATGCAATGCTATCAGAAATACTTGCAACTACACTAGCGTAGCTGCTGGCTGCACTAAGCTCAGTACTAGTTTGACTAGCATTACTTTGTGCTTGAGCAATTAATGAATCCGCAGCTGAACTGTCACCCACTTGGGCTGCACTAGCTGCACTGACTACATTTTGAGCCACTAATGAAGCACTCGCTGAAGCTGCTGCATTAGCTAAGCTAGCTTGATTAGCAACACTTTGCGCTACACTATTTGCAGATTGTACTTTTTGATTAGCAATCGATGCTACGTTGTTAGCTACACTTGCACTGTTAAAGGCATCTTGAGCAGCACTTGCAGCACTGATCACGTTAGCATTGCTTTCATAACTAGAAAGAATTGAACTAACAGTGGAGTTGGCTGCAGCAACAGAACTAAGGTTACCATCAACAACGCTGGCATTAGAAGCCGCTGCTATTGCATTGAAGTTAGCTTGCGAGCTATTGCTGCTTAATCCTGATTGATTAGCAACGATTGAACTCTGAACCACTGAATTAGCACTGCTGATTTGATCAACACTGGCTAATTCTTGATCTTGCTTAGTTGCTGCTTGACTAGCGGATTGAGCAGCGCTAGCAGCATCATTATTAGCTTTGTTGATCAGCTTCAAATTATCAGCAATGTGCCCATTAGCACTAGTTACTATTGAATTCATTGATGAAATAGCAGATAAATATGAACTTAACGATTGAGCATTTGAACTAGCAAGACTGGCCTGACTAGCTGCAACACTGTTCAGAGAGTCTGCCAGTGAAACTTGGCCTAATTGGGCAGCACTATTTGCTTTATCAGCATTGGTAGTTGCTAAAGAATTATTGTAACTAACCGCATCCGCAGTGGAACTAGCTTGGCTAGCAAAAGCAACGGCAGCTGAATTAGCGGATTGAGCAGTAGAATTAGTGTTTATGATGTCCTCAGTTAAGGATTTAGCAACTGAGAAGGCACTACTATTCGTAGCACTGTCACCAATGATGACCGCATTGCTAGAATGACTCGCTAATATTGAATCAACAGCCGCAGATGAATTTTGAATTGCGTTCTCCATGCTGATAGCTTGGGAATTCATTTGGGCATTATTGGCTGCAATTGAATTAGCCTGTGCATTATTAGAACTAGCTAGTGATTCTAGGCTATCTGCACTAGTCTGGGTTTTTTGTACTAATGAATTGGTTGCATTAGCAGAATTGGTTTCTGCATCTTGGACCTTAGCTGCAGATTGCGCAACCATCAACGCAGTTGATGCACTATCTTTCGCAGCATTTGCCGATTGAACTGCAGTGGTAATTTGAGCATTAACGGATGCAATGCTATCAGAAATACTTGCAACTACACTAGCGTAGCTGCTGGCTGCACTAAGCTCAGTACTAGTTTGACTAGCATTACTTTGTGCTTGAGCAATTAATGAATCCGCAGCTGAACTGTCACCCACTTGGGCTGCACTAGCTGCACTGGCTACATTTTGAGCCACCAACGAAGCACTTGCTGAAGCTGCTGCATTAGCTAAGCTAGCTTGATTAGCAACACTTTGCGCTACACTATTTGCAGATTGCACCTTTTGATTAGCAATCGATGCTACGTTGTTAGCTACACTTGCACTGTTAAAGGCATCTTGAGCAGCACTTGCAGCACTGATCACGTTAGCATTGCTTTCATAACTAGAAAGAATTGAACTAACAGTGGAGTTGGCTGCAGCAACCGAACTAAGGTTACCATCAACAACGCTGGCATTAGAGTCCGCTGATATTGCATTGGAGTTAGCTTGCGAGCTATTGCTACTTAATCTTGATTGATTAGCAACGATTGAATTTTGAACCACTGAATTAGCACTGCTGATTTGACTAGCACTGGCCAGTTCTTGATCTTGCTTAGTTGCTGCTTGACTAGCGGATTGAGCAGCACTAGCAACATCCGTACTAACATTATTGATATCATTCAAGATATCTATAATATGACCGTTAGCAGACTTGACCAAGTTATTCATTGAATCAGCAGTCGTTGCATATGAGCTCAATGTCACTGCATCTAAACTGGCGACACTCGCTTGACTAGCAGCGGTACTATTTAGTGAGTCTGCTAGTGAGGCGTTTCCTAACTTAGCAGCACTAGCAGCCTTAATAGCATTCTCAGCTGCTAAGGAGTTATTGGAACTCACAGCAACTGCAGCTGAACTAGCCTGACTAGCAGTAATGATCGCAACTGAATTAGCAGATTGAGCTTGCATATTAGTATTAGAAATATCATTTGCTGCGGATTTAGCTACAGAATATGCACTGCTGATTGTTGCGCTATTAGTAATGATCACAGCATTGCTTTCGTGATTAGCCATTAATGAATTAACTGTATTTGATGCAGCCAAAATTGAATCATTCATACTGATTGCTTGATCACTCATTTGGTTATTAAAAACAGCAACTGAATTTGTTTGAGAAGTGGTTGAACTAAGCGTTGATTGGTCTCCGTTAGCAATTGCTTGGCCACTTTCTGCAGCACTAGTAACTGAATTAGCAGAAGCAATTTCCGTATCTTGAAGATGGGCTGCTGATTGAGCAGCTAAAAGTGCACTGGAAGCAGCTACACTAGCAGCACTTGCAGATTTTAATGCATCACTAACTCGACTATTTTCAGCACTAATACTGTTATTCATTTCAGTAATAATTCCTGAATATGAATTAGCGACACTTAATTCATTGCTAGCTTGATCAGCTACACTCTTAGCTTGATCAATCAATGAATCAGCAGCTGAACTATCACCAACTTGCGCTGAACTAGCAGCAAGTGCAACTAAACTATCGACAAGCGATGCATTCGTTGAAGCTGATGTATTAGCTGCATGAGCCATATTAGCTACGCTTTGGGCAATTGAATTATCACTTTGTGCTTGTTGATTAGCACTTGATATTGTAGCCACAACCGAACTAGCAGCACTCAATGCTGCTTCAGCAGAATTATTAGCGTTAATAACGACTCCGTTACTTGCATATGAGGCAAGAATAGAACCTGTTAAACTAGCAGCATTAACTACAGATTGTAAATAACCACTAGCAGTATTAACTGAGTTGCTAGTCACTGAGGCTTGACTACTTGCTTGTGAACCAGATGCAATAACAGCAGATTGGTTTACACTAATCGAACTCTGGGTATTGGCATTTGAACTGTGAATTGCATTCAAACTACTCAACTCGAGATCTTGTTTATCAGCAGCCTGAGATGCTGATTGGGTCGCATTGTTAGCAACATCGCTAGCTTTATTCATTAAATTAAGCGTGGTAACAATATTGCTGTTAGCAGAGTCAATAATGCCGTTCATTGATTTTACAACTGCTGAATACTCACTTAACAATTGAGCAGCTGAACTAGCTGAGCTAGCTTGTCCTAAAGCAACACTATTAAGTGAATCAGCTAATGATACCTGACCTAATTGGGCAGCACTAATTGCACTAGCTGCATTTTGGGATGCTAAAGCATTATTAGAACTAACTGTTGCAGCAGTAGCAGTTGCTTGACTATTAGCAATAACTGCATTGGAGTTTGCAGATTGAGCAATTGAATTAGCATTCGATATATCAACATAGGCTGAACTAGCAAATGAGAAAGCACTACTATTAGTATCGTTATTAGCAATAATTACAGCATTCATGGAATGCCCAGCTAGCATTGATGCAACGGCCGTTGAAGCAGTTGCGATTGCAGCCCGTACACTTTCGGCTTGTCCATTCAAGCCATTATTAACTCTGGCAACTGAGTTAGCTAATGAATTAGCCGATTGAATCAAAGCATCACTACTATTTACGTTCGTTTCAACACTTTGCGCAGCACTAGTAGTTGCATTAGCAGATGATATTTCATTGTCTTGAACAACTGCTGCAGATTGAGCACTTGAAACGGCAACGGAGGCAGAAACATTTGCATCGTTAGCAGAACCAATGAACTGAGCAATGTGACTATTAGCGCTTGTGATGCTATTATTCATCGTCGTCACAATATCTGAATACGAACTAGCAGCGCTTACATTTGCACTAGCTTGAGCATAAGCACTTTGGGCTTGGGCAATCAGCGAATCAGCAGCACTACTATTCCCGATCTGAGCTGCATTAGCAGCACTAGATGCAGCCTTAGCAGCAGCGGAAACACCAGCAGAAGCAGCTGCATTAGCAGCACTAGCCTGACTAGCAGCCACTTGAGCTGCTGAGCTAGCAGTTTGTGCATCCTGTGCAACGCTTGCCGCTACCGAATTAATGGAACCCACGGTCGAAAGAGCTGCATTAGCGGCGCTATCAGCATTAATGATGATTCCATTATTTGAATACGATGAAAGAATTGCATTAGCAATGCTAACCGATGTAGTCACAGACTGTAAAGCTCCACTAATAGCAGCTGCATTTGATGCTACATTGATAGATTGGACATTAGTTTGTGAACTAAGCGCATTCAACGATGATTTGATTGAAGCAAGTGAATTTTGGAGAGCTGCATTAGAAGAATTAATTGAACTAACACTATTCAACTCATTATCTTGAGTAGTTGCAGCTTGGCTAGCAGCTGCTGCAGCTTTAGAAGATACATAACTAGCTTCATCAATCGCCTTCAAGGTATTAGTAATATTGTTATTAGCAGATGTCACGATTCCATTCAAAGAATTAACAACTGATGAGTAGCTACTTAATGACTGTGCATACGAACTAGCAACTTGTGCCTGCGTTGCTGCAACACTATTAAATGAATCAGCTAATGAAGATTCGCCCAATTGAGCAGCGCTTCTTGCTAATGATGCATTATCAACTGCTAAACTAGCATTTGAATTCAAGACAATCATAGCTGAGCTAGCCTGATTGGCCGCATCGATCGCGCTTGAATTAGCAGATTGTGCGAGTGCATTCGCATTTGAAATATCAAGGTATGCTGAACTAGCAATTGAGAATGCATCCTCAATCACCTTATTATTACCATTAATCACTGCGTTACTTTGATGTTTATTTGATAGTGAAGCCACTGCTTCAGAGTCACTTGCAATTATGCTAGTCATGCTATTGGCGTCATTATTCAATTCATTGTTGTTAGCAGCAAGTGAATTCGATTCTGAGCTGTTAGCGATTGTTGATTGGCTAAATCCAGAACCATCTGAAGTAGCATTATTAGCAGTAGCAGTAGTTGATTGAGCACTTTGTTCCTCTGTATCTTGCTTACCTGCCGCAATAACTGCATCATTAGTTGCATTAGAAGCTAGTGAATTAGCAGCATTAATAATTGCAAAATCTGAATCAATATTAGAACTAACCGTTGCTAGTGAGGCATTCAAGTCCGCCACAGCCGCACTATATCCAGAAGCTGAACTGGCTTGAGCAATAGCTAAACTAACGCTCACTGATGCATTTGAATTATAGGAATTAGCAAGACTGGTTTGTCCCAGATAAGCAGCACTAATTGCATTAGAAGCAGCAATTGATGCCACCGTGTAATTAGATTGAGCAGCTGATTTTGCAACGCTTGCTAGCGATGTGTTTCTACTTGCATTTGAAGATAGCGTATAAATTTGAACACTGTTAATAGTTGCATCATTAAATGCAGAATGAGCACTGGTAGCAGCATTTTCAATCACTGCGGTTGCTGAAATAATAGTATTATTACTTGCCCGACTTGCTAGTAATGAGTTGACAGTGTTGTTATTAGAAGTGATTTGTTGATTCAAACTATTTGCAAGGTTCGTTCGATCAACAATTGAATTGGCATTGGAGCTCACCTGAGTGTTAGTGGCAATTGCAGAGCTATTTGCCGTGTCTGCCGTACTAGCAGCAAGACTAGCAGCCGTATTCAAACTATTTGCTAATGCCGTTTGACTATCTTGAATCGAAGTAGCGTATTGAGCATTCGCATAAGCACTATTCGCAAGTGAACTAGCACTTGCCGCTTTACTATTTGCTAGTGAGACTCGATCATTAGCAGAAGAAACTAACTTAGCTGCATCTACTACATTTTTAGCATACGAACTAGCATTTGAAGCATTTAAGCTAGCTAGACTAGCGTTAGATGGTGCAACCGCATTATATGAATCTGCGATGGCAGAATTACCTAATTTAGCCGCACTTACTGCATTTGAAGCAGCAACTGATGCATTTTGAGCTGTTATTTGAGCAATCGAATTCATATCCGAACTCAAATTGATGTTGGATTGAACCACGGCGCTTGCCGATTGAGCTTGTGAATTTGCAAATGATGCATCAGAAGATGCTGCATTCGCATCCAATCGTGCTTGACTAGCTACGGAAGAGGCAGCCAACACGGAACTATTATTTGGATGACTAATAAGAAGCCCATCAATAGCGTCATTGTCTCCACTCGCATTAGCTTGGTTAGCATTGGCTTGCGTATTAAGTGAATTAGCGTTACTAGCATTATTATTAGCATTACTAGTAATCGTAACGGCAGAATCATAGCTAACTTGAGCATTACTGCTTGCTTTTTCCGCCACTCCTGATTGGACATTAGCAAAACTAATTTCAGCATTTTCACTATCAGCAGCAGCTTTGGCAATATCTCTTTGTAAATTAGTATTTGATACGATTGTAGCTAAACTGTTCTGTTCATTATTAACCGTTTGACTGAGGGCGACAATCGATTGGCTATCGGATACTGCCTTACTAGTATAGAAGCTAACTAGACTAGCATAGGTATTCGTATTATCACTTTGGGTCGCAGCAATAGTTGCCAAGGATGCAGCCTCGGATAGATTCCCTAGCTTTGCAGCTGCAATTGCACTATTGGCAAAGCTACTAGCAGAAGCAGCATATAGCTGAGCACTATGGTTAGCAACACTTTCTAGGTTAGTAGCACTAACTGCATCATTACGTAACGTCTTGATTTGATCAGAGTAGCTATTCGCAGAACTCAAAATTGTTGCAGTCTCACTATTAGTCATACTGATTACTGTATTCGCACTAATAATCGTTGCGTTAGTTGTATGGCTAGCTAATATTGAGGCAACCGCACTAGCATCTTTTTGAACTTGATTTGCGGATTGAATAACACCATCATTAATAACCTTAGCATTACTTGCATTAACGATTGCATCAGAGCTGGCGGCCGTTGCACTTTGTTGATTTAAATCAGCAATCGAAGCAGCAGTAGAGGCAGCACTATTTAACGAATTTGCACTACTAATAATTGAATTTTCCACACTAGCAGCAGATGAAGCGGTCGATTGAGCACTAGAAGCAATTATAATTTGAGCAGCTGCAGCAGACTGGGCACTATTAACATCCCGATTAGCACTGCTAATTGTTGTCGATAAAGTTTCAATTGAACCCTTATATGAATTAACAGCCGTGATAAAACCACTTGCGACACTAACAGCAGCACTAGCAGCAGCATTATATTGACTTGCAGCAACCGAATTTCCTAAAATTGCAGCACTAATTGCAGATGCAGCATTTAAAGAAGCTGCATTCGCTGCTGATTGAGCACTTCCATTAGCATCATTTAAACTACTAATTACTGATTGCAGACTACTTTGTGCTTGTTGAGCTAGAGAATTAGCACTGAAAGCAGCTTGAGAATCAACAATGGCATTTGACAGAGCAACATTTGCATCTGAATTAGCACTGACCACAATTGCATTGTCAGAATGACTAGTTAAGATCAAAGCTGTTGCAGATTGATAACTTGAGACTTGTTGAGCATCATAACTAGCTTGACTAGATTGAAGACTAGCGGTATTAGCAATTAATGAGCTAACCGAAGACATTGTAGTTGCCCCTTGAGAAACCTCAGTTCCTAAATCAGAAAAGCTAACAGCCGCTTTTGAACTATTATTAGCAATTGAAATTGCTTCTGATTCAGCAGACGATGCTGAACTAGCGGTTACATAAGCAACCGATGCAGTCGAGCTAGCAACATTAGCAGATTTAACTACACTGCTAATTTGTGAATTTGCTTGCTCAATATTATTATTTAAGCCATTAATTATATCGGTATATGAGTTAGCTAGGCTTACAAATCCACTGGCTAAGTTAGCTAGGCTCTGAGCTTGGCTATTTAAGGTATCAGCACTCCCACTTTGCCCTAGTTTAGCTGCTGAGGTAGCATCATTGGCAACACTTGCAGCAGCAGCGGCTGCACTTTGCGTTGCTGAGTTAGCTGATAACACGCTCACATTAGCAGCACTAGCGCTTTTAACCATCCCGTTAACACTATCTTGAATGCTCTTAGCAGTACTCCATGCAGAAGATGCCAAATCAAAGGCAGCACTAGCTGATCCACTAGCTGCAGAGATTACTGAATTGCTATTATTTTGCGAAAATAGTGATTGAACTGCACTAGAATTAGAAACAACAGTTAATGACTGGGCACTAACATCAACTACTTGGCCGTTGATTACAGATGCGGTGCTTGAAGTTGCAGTATTAGCAGAACTAGCACTTACAGTCACTTGACTACCAACCGCTGAATAACCACTAGCCGCATTGGAAGTATCATTTGCAGATTTAATTTCTCCATCTTGAACACTCACCGCTTGTGAAGTAGCTGCTGATGCACTCAAAGCGCTTGAACTAGCGTTATTAGCGTTGGCAACGATTGAGTTCATTTGAGAATTAGCAGAACTAATTATTGCATTATAAATAACAATATCAGTTGAATATGAATTAGTGAGGCCAGCGTAATACGTAGTGTTAGCAGCATTATCAAACGCATTCTCATTTAATAATTGTGCCAATGATACGTTGCCAGTCTTAGCAGCACTAAGCGCTTCAGAAGCATTCGATGCTGCAGCATCAGCGTTATTTGATGCAGCAATGCTAGCCGATTTAGCCAAACTAAATGCTGATTGGGCGCTGTTAAATGCAGCACTAGCCGTTGAGTAAGTTGAACTAGCACTTAAAAATGCATTCTTAGCCTGATCAGCAGCGCTAATGGCAGCTGATTGAGCGGTATTAACCACCTGATTACTTGAATAGTTAGCGTTGCTATTGACTGATGAAACGACACTTTCAGCACTATTAGCAATGTTTTGAGCAGCAATTACAGAATTGAGTCCATTATTAACACTTTGCGTTGCGCTAATTGCTTGTTGGCTATTAGTAACTGCAGCACTATAAGCTTTGCTAGCAGTACTTTCAGCTATAGATGCAATCGATGCATTGGCATTGGAATTATTATTCAAACTGTTTTCAACAACAGCAGCTGATTGGGCTTGGGATGCAGCATTTGAGGCAATAGCAGCGGCCTGTCCAGCAATTTGTGCATCACTATAGGCACGACTATTAGCAGAAGAAGCGATCGTTACATAATTATTAATGTTTTCAGCATAACTGCTTACTAAAATTGCAGCAGAACTAGCTAAACTAGCACTGGCTTGAGCTTGACTATTTAATGAATCAGCACTTGTAGTTTGCCCCAATTTAGCAGCAACGACAGCCTGACTAGCAGTAGTTGAAGCCTGAATGGCATTTGACTGTAACAAGCTATTCGCACTCGTTGCGCTAACTGCAATTGCTTGAGCATTTGAAGCAGCCGATTGAGCTTGTCCACTTGCAATCATAGCATCTGATAATGCTGAATTAACAATTGTAGTCTCACTGGCTACCACAGAAGCAGCACTAGTAATCGTATCATTGCTTGGGTAAACAGAAGCTAATGAATTAACCAACGTGCTATCACTATTAATTTGGACCCTGTTAAAGCTAGCTAATGTGGTCCATTGACCTGCGCTTTGATTAGAATGCGTAGCGGTACTATTATCATCATTGACCGCACCACTAGCTACATTTCCAGAGTCAATCGCTGCTGAAGCATTTTGTGTAATGGTACTTGCTGATTTGAGCTCATTATTTTGGGTAACAAATGCAGCTTGAGCTGTATTATTAGCTGATGATCCCGCATTGAATGCAGAACTGACAACGGCATTATAACTATTTACCTGACTAGTTGCAGTCCTTTGTACCACTGCATCACTTAATCCAGCTGCTGAATTATCAGTAACAACCTTAGCAGCTGATGCTGCAGCAGAACTAGCTTGACTAGCTATGCTATTAAACGTAGAGGCACTATTAACATCCCCTAACTCAGCGGCGCTAATTGCATTCGATGCATTTACGGATGCCAAACTGGCCTGTTGGCTAACAACTTGATTAGCGGAACTAGCTAAGTAAGCGGCACTACTGATCCGTCCATTAGCAGATTGAGCAGCAGCATTGGCGCTATCTGCACTAACTGATGCTGCATCAGCAACACTAGTTAAAATGGCAGCAGTTTGTGAAGCACTATTAATCACGGCATTACTTTGCGCACTAGTTTGAATTGCAGCAATTGAATTAACAACGTTGGCTAAGGCACTATTAATAGCACTAGTCGAATTATTTAATGCATTTGTTGATTGAACTGCAGAGGATACCTGTCCATTCAATGAACTAATGGATTGAGCAACTTGACTAGCGGTTTGACTAGTATTGATTGCGCCACTATTAGTAACAGTAGCAACTGAAACTGCAATATCTTGAACACTAGCAGCCTGTTGAGCGGCACTAAGTAGATCAGAAACACTTAGCGATGCATGACTCACAATAACGGCATCTGAGCTAGCACGATTATATGCAGATTGAACAGCGGAACTAAGGTTCATGACAGTCTTTGTATCGGTTCCTGCTTGACTGGCATATGAACTAGCTAGTGAGGCTTGGTTAGATGCTTGAATATTAAATTCAGATGCAGCAGCAGAATCACCAATTATGGCGGCGCTAATCGCTTTAGCTGCATTATCCGATGCAGATAACGCATTGGCCTGAGCACTCGCATTTTCAGCACTAGCAACGTTAAATAACGAATTTGCACTTGACTGATCAACTGAAGCTGATTGTTGAGCAATCAATGCATCTGCAGATGCTGAATTAGCATTTGTCAAATAGCTATCTGCAACAATTGATGCTGATTGAATAGTTGCATTCGCTGAATGGTCAGATGAAATTGATTTAATACTAGAATTCATGCTATTAACTTGGGACTGATTAGCACTAATCTGTGAGACTAACGAATTAGTACTACCACTATTCAAGCTAGCACCTTGGCTAGCAGTACTTGCAGCAATCGACTGCGCAACTGCAGTGGATGAATAGATAGCAGCATTACTACTTGTTACGTTAGCACTACTAATTGCATTATCCTGCGCACTGGCAGCTGATTGTGCAACTGAGTTTGCGATCGATGCAGCACCGCTTGCTTGATTAATCGTGACTAAATCATTAGCTAGTGCCTGACTAGCTGCAATGGCTTGTTGTGCATAGTCGCTAACACTATTATTATATTGGCTAACCAATGCATTCGCTGTACTTGCTGAGTCTGCCTGTAGCTTTGCAATGCTATTGAGGCTATCTGCATTAGCTGAGCTCCCGACTTTAGCAAAGCTAATTGCAGTAACTGCATTGCTACTTGCCAATTGGGCGTTACTTTGTGCTACCGAATTAGCAGAGCTAGCCTGATTCATTGCCACTTGAGCACTTATTCTTGCTGATTGGACGAGTGAATTATTAACTTCTGCACTAGATAACGCAGCATTGAGCGAATTAATGGCAGCACTAGCGCTTTGTTGAGCAGCTTGGATAACTGAATTACTTTGGCGACTAGCAAGTACCGAATTAACTGCCAGTGAATCCTTAGTAGCATTACTTTGTTCAGTATTCCCCTGACTGATGGTGTCACTAGCACTCGAAGCATTTGAAATAACCTGATTATTCGTAGCATTGGCTGAATTAAAACTATTTTCAGCAGCTGAAGAAGCGTTAGCTGCTTGGTTACTAGTTGCATTTGCAGATGTAATTTCATTATCTTGCGCAATCGCAGCACTAGCAGCCACGGATTCAGTACTGTTGGTAACTGCGTTAGCCGATACTATCGTTTCATTTGCACTAGTGATTTTAGCATTGGCTGAGCTAACTTGAGCGTTATAACGATCAACATCTAAAGCCGCCAAACTGGCTGCATTTGCATAGCTAATTGCACTCGAATTAGCTACAGAAGCTTGCGAAAGAAAATCTTCAGCTGAAGCAGAACTACCTAATTCAGCCGCCGATTGAGCTAATTTGGCAAAGCTAGTGGCACTTTCAACATTAATTTGAGCCGATGAATTATTTGAAATTACAGCATTCATTGCAATGGATGCCGAACTTTGTGCCGATTGGGCAAAATTATATTCACTATTAGCAATGCTAAATGCCGAACTAGCATCATTAGATGCTGATTGTGCCGTCCCTAGCGCAGACTGAATAACGCTGTTGCTTGGACGTGCTTTCAACTGATCAGAAATACTTCCAACCACATTGTTAATTGATGAATTAATTGGTGTAACTTGAGAAACAGCCACACTGGCGTTTGAAACAACGGTAGCCAAGCTAGCTTGAACACTTGCAGCAGATTGCTGTGTATTATTAGCAGAAACCGCAACTGATTGCGCATCCCCGCTAATCTGATTAGCACTAGCAGTTTGCTTATCCTGAACGCTAGCAGCCTGTTGAGCAATCGAGTTGTTCTCGCTAACTGTATTAGCATCTATTGATGCTTGAATGATCGTAGATGAAGCATCATTATATGCTGCATTAGCAATATTACTAAACAGTACCAATGAAGCTGAATTTTGTTCAGCCACCTTGGCATATGAATAAGCAACTGAAGCAGCAACCGAAGCTTGTGCATTCGCACTCGCTGCTGCTGATTCACTTCCTAAACTGGCATAAGACTTAGCGATAGTGGCATAACTATTAGCAACCACTGATGCCGAGTTCGCATTGCTTTCATTAATAACAGCTAATGAAGCAACACTCTGTGCATTTTGTTCATTTACCTGTACTTGATTATTGGCCTTTGCGATTGCAGTACTATCAGATTGAACAGCGCTAAGTGCCTGCACAGCATTGCTTACTGCTGATTGGATTACTGTATTGCTCGAATGCGTTGAAAGGACAGCATTAGCTGAGTTAACATTAGCACTTGCCTGATTTACATTATCATTTGCACTACTAATAAAACCACTTGTTTGGGAAGCAGAACTAATGATTGAATTCAAATTCCCACTGTTACTAGTAACAGCATTGTAAGCGGCACTTGAGGCATTATTAGCACTTGTCATCATTTCATTAGCAGTTGAGATTGCAATGCTTTCTGCAACAGATGCTGACTGAGCAACTGAATTAGCATTGGAAACGGTTGAAGTCGCAATCGCCAATGCATTGTTGTATTGACTAGCAACGTATGCCGCTGATGAAGCAATTGCTGCATAACTAGATGTCAATAGGTTATAAGAATTTACTTCACTGGCAGCAACCGAAGCTGCACTAGCTTGAGAAGAAGCAACTGAATTAACAGAACGTGCAGCTTCAGCACTCCCCTCAGCAGCATAGGAACTGGCAACCGTAGCGTTGCTAAGTGCGATCGCAGCATCAGATTGTGCAACGGCACTCGCTGAATTTGCGAAACTGGCAGTACTTATGGCAGAACTATTAGCAGATTGAGCAGAAGCATTTGCCTCTGAAATAGATGAATTGATCACCCCAACGGCTGAAAAGGCAACACTGGCAGAACTAACCGCTTTTTGAATAATTGCATTACTTGAATTTTGAGTAAGGGCCTGCGAAGCTGCTGTATTCCAATCAGTCGCACTTTGATCAGCAGTCGCTGCAGAATCAGCAATCGACTGAGCTAAGCTAGCATAAGAAGAAGCGTTATTACCAAATGCATTGGCACTTGCAACTGTATTCGAAGCATTAGAGATCGCACTATTAGCACTATTAGTAGTGGTTAACGCAGCATATGATCCTAAACTACCTTCAAATGAGGCAATTTGAGCACCATGATTATAAAAAGAGGCTTGCGAAGCGGCATTTGAGCCAACGGATGCAGCGATTGATGCCCTTACAGAAGCGGACGCAGCCTCTGATGCAAAATATGAGGCCTGTTGTGCTGCCGAAGTTGCGCTATTCGCAACACTATTCGCAACGTTAGCAATGCTTTGGGCAACCACGTTAGCACTGGAAGCACTACTAAAATTACCATTAACTGCATAGCTGCTTGCTAATGATGCACTAGCAGAAGCACTCGCAACTGATTGCCTTACAGCCTGACTTAGTGAGTTTGCAACGGCAGAAGCAGATTGAGCAGATTTATTAGCATCATTAGCTTGACTACTTGCAATTATGGCATCTGAATTAGCCGAACTAGCAAGCACTTCGGCTGATTGAGCATATGCAACGTTTGTTTGAATGACCTTATTAGCTTCATTTGAAGTCAAAGTAGCCATTGCGGAATTCCATTGATCGGTCGCATTAGAATCATAACTACCAGCAACACTGGTCGATGCACCAGTCTGCGATGTGAAAGTACTTGCATCGCTAACGTAACTACCAGCACTATTAACAGCAATAGAAGCAGTTCGATCAGCTTGATCTGCGAACGAACTAGCAGCATTAGCACTACTAATGGCCTTGGATTCTATTGCCACTGCTGATTGAACAGCTGAATTCGCAATTGCGATTTGACTGGCAGCTGAATTCGCAACACTAAGCGCTGAATTAACATCACTAGCAGCAGAACTGGCTCGTTTAACTGCACTATCGGCGTTAAAACTAGCGGTAGATGCATCTTGACTGGCCACAACGGCAACACTAGCGGCTGAACTAGCAACAATTGCAGCGGAACTAGCAGCAACACTATCGCCTGCAACAGAAGCTGACTGTACTAATTGGTTTGCAGCACTCTCATCACTAATAGCATTTTGTGCGGCCTTAGATGCATTGCTAGCAATTTGAATTGCATTAGCAGCTGCTGAATTAGCAGCACTTGCAATGGATGATTGGTTATCAACATCTGAATTAGCATTATTAACGATTGCAGTCTGTTCAGAAGCAATGCTAACAGCACTGCTAACGATGCTGTTTAGTGAATGCCCACTAGCTAATGAAGTTATCTGTTGATTTGCTTGATTAGCTTGGGATGCGACTGACGAAATCGCAATGGAATTAGGCGTAATTGTACTTGCTACAGAACTAGCAATTTCAGAATTATTCGATACGTTGATAATGTTATTTACAACAGCACTTGCCGCAGAGGTAGCGTTAGCACTAACTGAATTTGCCAGGCTCACTGAGCTATCAATGCCGCTTCTGATTAAGGAATTAGCAATGTTTGCAGCAGATTGAGCGTCGCTAACGGCGTTCGAAATCGCAATGCTATCACTAGTTACTGACGAGGCAGCATTACTACCTGCTAATGAAGCAGCACTAGCAAGGCTAATTTGCGCATTATTCGCACTAGCGGCTGAACTAGCAGTATTCATTGCACTAATTGCTACACTAGCGGCTGACGAAGCAGCACTAGCATCCCCAGTAATCGCTGCTGAACTAGCAACTGAATTAGCGGCAACTGCAATTGAATTGGCCAAAGTAGCTACACTAGCTGCAGATACTGCAACACTACTTGCACTGCTTAAAACAGATTGGGCACTTGCAACAATTGATGATTGGTTCTTCTGATCACTTAGTCTTGAAACAATTGCAGAACTTGCTGAACTAACAACAACAGTAGCAGAACTAACCGCTGAATTACTTGAATTTCTAGCGTTCAAACTATTGATCAAACTTTCTGGACCAGCAATTGAACTAGCATTACTAAGCCCAGCAGCACTTGCACTATTAGCCGCACTTGAATAAACGTTATTATCACTAGCAGCCGCGATAATTGAAGCTGCGTTTGAACTAACGTTTTGATTGATTCCGCTAACAACTTGACTCGCAGAACTAGTAACGATTGCAGCGGAGACTGCCGCTGTAATCTGTAAGGCAACTGATTGAGCAGAACTAACGGTTGCAGAAGCTGAATTAGCATTTGATAAATCTATCTGAGCAGCACTATTGGCATTTATTACAGCTGTATTTGCAGAATCGATTGCACTGCTTGCTGACTGTACATCAATGATCGCGGAAAGTGCAACTGAAGCAGCCGAGCTCGCGATTGATGCTGCATTACTTGCGGCCGCGCTGTTAATCGCTATTCCTGCAGATTGAGCAAGTGTACTTTGTGCCTTGGCAACGCTGGATGCTGAACTAATCACGCTAGTTGCAATTGATGCCTTAACATTTGCAGTCGATGCAGCAGCACTAGCACTAGCCGCAGCTTGTGATTGCGTCTTCATGTCGGCATTAGCTTTTTCAAAGACAGTTGCTGCAGAATTAGCATCTGAATTAACGCTACTTAATTTAGCGTTATTGGAATATTGACTAGCCATACTATTTGTCGCACTTTGGTCAGCGTTAACTCCACTATTTAGCGAAGCTGCCTGTAATGAATCAGTATTAATTGCACTAACGTTAGAATTTACGTTAATGACACTGTTGACCGCTTGGCTTACTAACGAACTATTTGTATTACTTGCAGATGTAGCAGTTGCAGAAGCAGAACTAGCAAGGTGATTAGCACTGGCTAAGCCACTATTAATTACACTTGTTGCCACTGAAGCTGCACTACTAGCATCATTCGCTGCACTGTTTACCAATGCTTGAGCAGAGTTTATTGATTGGACTGCATTCAAAGCAGCGGTTGACTGAGCAGCAGCAATTGAAACTTGAACACTGGCACTGTTGGCAGCATTAGATGCCGTTTGATTAGCAGTAGAAGTAATCGCAGCTGCGCTTTGAACTGCAGAAAGGTCACCACTATTAGCTGCAATTTGTGCAGCTAAGGCAGCTGAAGAAGCAATCGAATATTCAGAAGCTGCAATTGATGAATCGATTACAGCACTACTATTGGCACTAATTGCGGTCGTGCTAGCACTAATTGCAATTGATGATTGTTGTATTGCAACCGAATTAGCAGAACTAGCAACTACACTAGCGGAATTAATTACAGTATTGGCACTATCGACCGTAGCGTTACTTGAATTATTAATATTCAAACCAGCAATCACGTTACTAGCAGCAGCAATCGAGTCAGCGCCACTACTAATGCCGTTATTGACAGCAGATACAACCGCTGCATTGCTACTTACAGCACTTTGGTTGTTAGCAACAATTGCAGCAGAACTAGCTGTCGCGGTATTAAATGAACTGACTGTAGCAACGGATGAATTTACATCATTAGCAATCGATTGAGCACTAGCAACCACTCGGGCTTGTGATGCCGCTGATTGAACGATTGAATTTGCAAGACTGGCGTTATTAGCATCAGCATTAGCTGACGAAACAGCTAAACTAACGGAAACCGAAGCGGCCTGGATTGCAGCACTTGCTGAAGTAGCTGTACTAGAAGCAGCCAGAATAATCGCAGCGTATGAACTAGCAGCATTTGCTGCAGAACTAGCGGCTGCACTATCTAAATTGTTTGTAGCAGTGCTCAAGGCCGCCATTTGATCAGCAACCTGATTGCTAGCGCTAGCGGCTATTACAGCAGCACTAGCTAAACTGACGCTTGCTGCAGAAGCAAGTGCACTTTGTTGAACCGCTAATTGGCTTTGAACAACCGCATCTGAACTAGCGGATGCTACCGCACTGGCATTAACATTAGCTACAGCTAATAAGCTGTTAGCAACACTGTTGTTACTATAAGCAGACTGTACAGAAACCACCACTGACTGTGCAGATTTGGTATCAGCAAAACTAGCATTGATAACGGTCGCTAAACTAAATACTGAACTAGCACTCGAACTGGTTCCATTTAAGCTAATGTTTGCTGATGATTCAACATTAGTGATTCCGTTTTCAGCTGAAGTGGTAGTCGAGTTAGCATTGGAAGCAATACTAGTAGAGCTATTAATTCCACTACTGATTGCCACAAATGCAGCATTAGCAGCACTTTGAGCGGTAGAAGCATTGATACTGAACGCTGCATTATTAGAGACAGCATTAGAAGCGGCAATTGAACCTGCAACATCGGCAGATGAAGCTGCCGTCATTTGAGCACTTGCATCAGAAGCAGCTACCTGTGCAGATGCCAAGTAAACATTGGCTGCACTAATGGCGTTAGCTATCGAATCTGAATTTAAGCTGTTATTATTAGCCATACTAGCTGCAAGACTAGCGCTACTGTTAGCTAATGAGTTTTGATAACTAACCACAGAAGCATCAGCACTGGCATTCGAATTGGCTATTGATGCAGCCGTTGATGCTGAGTTAGCAATCGATGATTGTAGCGTTGCATTTTGAACTGCACTAACAGCAGCACTGAGGGCGGATTGAACTACTGTATTCGCACTCAAAACCACTGCATTATTAGAATTATGATTAATTAAATTATTGATGGTACTGCTTGCGCTATCAACAGCTGTACTATTAGCTTGAACAGACGCACTAGCGCTACTTGCTTGAGCTGAGTAGCTATTAGCACTGTTATTAGCACTAGAAACAGCTACTGAAGCCTGATTAACAGCAATATTGTAATTACTAGTCATGCTAGCAACTGAAACTGCATTACTTGCAGTTGATGACGCCAATGCTGTTTGTGATTCTTGATCAGCATAGTATTTAGCAATATTTACTGCATTACTAGCAGTATCAAAGTTAAAACTAGCTATGTCTGAAGCAGTACTTGCCTGACT
Source organism: Nicoliella sp. ESL1106 (assembly GCF_058509965.1). Lineage (NCBI taxonomy): Bacteria > Bacillati > Bacillota > Bacilli > Lactobacillales > Lactobacillaceae > Nicoliella > Nicoliella sp. ESL1106. The sequence goes on along the minus strand of NZ_CP196341.1, from coordinate 333,557 downwards.
AACGGCCGATTGAGCAGTAGAACTATTCGCTTCCGCATCATTAGCAGCACTTTGAGCTGCTTGTGCATAAGATAAAGCAGCACTAGCTGCGGAACTAGCTGCCGTGCTATTTCCAGCAACCGATGCGGAACTAGCCGCTTGACTGGCTACAATCGCATTTGAAAATGCATTCGCAGCAACACTAGCATTAACAACAGCAGCAGCACTAGCTGAATTAGCAATCGAGGCGGCTGAACTAGCAACGGATGCCTGTAAGCTAGCACTAGCATTCGCAGCATTCGCCATTGAAACAGCTGAACTAACGTGACTATAAGCAATGCTAACTGAGACGTTATCATTGCTTTGACTAGCTACCATGCTAGCTACAGAATTAATGGAATTAGCGGAACTGTTTTGTTGGCTAATTTGAACACTATTACTATTAACTAAACTACTAATCGATGTAGCTAAAGAAGCGTTGCTACTTGTCCCAACAGCATTTGATGATGCAGACTGGTTAACACTAGAAGCGCTATTAGCAGCACTACTAGCAACACTGCTTGCAGATGCCAATCCACTATTAATTATACTTTCGGCTTGACTAGCAGCACTAGATGCATCAATGGCAGCCTGTGAAACGGCACTACTGTTTATCGATACCTGAACAGCAGCTGCAGAAGCCGTACTTAAAGCGCTCTGCAGTGCATTCGATTCAATAACTGCCTCACTTGAAGCCTGGGCAGCGGCACTAGCTGCGCTACTTGCAATTTGATTTTCAGAACTAGCTGCAGCAGAATCACCGCTAGTCGCAGCATTGGATGCAACCACCGCAGCGCTAAGCGCCGTTGAACTAGCTGTTGCAGCTGAAGTAGAAGCGATGAATGCAACACTACTTGCTGATTGAGCGGCAGCGATTGCCTGACTTAATGCTGCACTTTGACTGTTCATTGCAGCAGAAGCAGAGCTAGCTGCTGTAATTGCCGAATCAACAACAACTTCAGCACTTGAAACAGCTGAATTAGCAGAATTAAACTGATTTAAACTAGTTATTACCCCAGAAGCTGAATTAATCACTCCATTACTACTAATAGTCGCACTAGCCTGGCTGCTAATCGTAGTGGAAGTTTGGCTCAATGAGTTCATTACAGTACTATTAGCACTCACAATTTGATTAGCTAAGCTATCAGATTGATTAGCTTGGGATGCAAATGAAGAAGCAGAACTAGCATTGCTAATTGCTGAAGCGACCGTATTAGCAATCGATTGATTTGAATTAGCACTGTTGAGTGCTGCTGCTGCGATCTTACGATCATTTGAAGTGGCAATGGATGCAGCACTAACTACATTAGCAGCAGATGATGCCGTTTGGCTAGCCAATAGTGCATTACTATAATTGCTGCTAGCAACTTGAGCTGCAGACACGGCTAAAGAAGCACTGCTTGAAGCTGCTGATACATTACTATTTTGAAACGCAGTAACAGCATCAGCTGATGCAGATTGAGCAATTGAATTAGCCACACTAGCGGCAGTCGAATAATTAGATGCCATCGCATTAGCACTATTTGCAACAACATTAGCACTATTAATATTGCTCCCTTGTGAGTTGGCATCCAAACTAGCCGATTGAGCAACAGAATTAGCAGAATTAACAACCGCAATTGCACTGCTTAACATTGAATTAACACTTGTATTAGAAGCAATCGAATTTGCAAGCACCGCAACAGAACTAGTTTGTGAACTAATGCTAGTTATCGCATTAGAATCAATTTGTGCAGATGCACCACTATTGGCCACATTAGAGACAACTGCACTAACCGCATTAGAATTAATTAAAGCGTTCTTATTATTATTAGCTGCCGATTGGGCTGCAGCATTTGCCATGCTAGAAGCACTTAAAAGCTCACTTGTTACAACACTATTAGCATAGCTCGCCGCAGAACTAGCAAACGAAAGCGCCGTACTAGCAGCTGAAGAAACAGAAACGACATTTGAGATTAAGGAAAGCGCTTTAGCATACCCACTAGTTAATGATGAATAATTAACTGCAGCGCTATCTTGATATTCTGAAGCCATTTGAACAATTCCTGATACATATGAATAAACAGATGAAGCGGTTGAGTAATCTCCATTACCCGCAGCAGAACTAGCCGCATTTAATGCTGAAGACAAGGCATTGCTACTAGCCGTAATTGATTGTAAATAGCTTACATTAGCTGAGTTAGTCTGAGTTGCAGTTTGTGAGATCGAAATGAAATCGTTGTTTTGACTTGAAGCATTATTACTAGCAGATCCGTAGATAACAGCTTCGGATGCAATAACGCTATTTGCGTAAATCACAGCTGAATCAGAAGCGTTACTTACCCCTAGTGATGCAATTACTGACTGTGCACTAGCAATACTTGCGTTATTAGAACTGATAACACTATTATTAGAACTTAAAGCGTTTTGGTAGCTAATGAACTGTGATTCAATTTGGGTATAAGCTTGGTAGTGGGATACCATACTGTAATAACTATTAAAGTTATTGGCCACTGAACTGGTTTCAGAAGCATATGAAGCAGCAATCGATCCATTAATTACGTTGTTTAAATATGAATTAGCACTTTGCGCAGCTGTACTAGCATTCGTAAAATCAAGTTGAGCTGATTGCACAGCATTGGATGCCTCAATTGAAGCAGCTGTTACAGCTGAGCTAGCAGATTGCGCAGACTGAATAGCACTATTTAAAGCATTGGATGCATTCACAACAACAGCAGCTGCACTACTTGCGGCGTAACTATTGGTTGTTGATTGAGCTGATGATAACGATGCCATGGCAACGCTTATGCTCGTAGTTGCATTTGATGCAGCCAGTGACGCTGCATTTGCACTCAAAATAGCCATTGAGTATTCATTCATAGCGTTGGATGCATTAGCACTTTGAGAATTAGCATCTGATAACATCGAGTTAGCAGCTGAAGCAGCAGATGAAGCTAATGAACCATTGTTTACAATATAACTATTATTAGAATTAGCACTAATAATGGCGCTAGCACTATTTGCAAATGAGATAGCGATCGATGCTTGTGAACTAACTTGTACAGCATAACTGCTCGTTAAACTAACCGCCGATTGAATATTCGTCGCGATGCTAGGTGCAAAACTAACCATTGAATTGATCGAGGATAAACTACCATTAGCTGTACTAGAAGCTAAAGCTGCTAAGCTAACAGAACTATTAACGGAACTTTGCACATTAGAAATAGCAGTGCTAATCGCAGAACTAGCAACAATTGCAGCAGAACTAACATTACTTAATGCTCCAGACGCTACGAAAGCAGCAGAACTAGCCGCTGTTGCTGCAGAGATAGCAGCGGAATACTCAGAACTAGCGAGTGAATTAATTGAAGCTGCGCTACTTGCCGCCTCACTCGCTGCAATTTGAGCACTAGAGGCTTCTGATAGATATTGAAGCCCCCCACTTGCATCTGTCATTGCAATTGAATTTAAGTTAGCAGCATAACTGCTGATTTGATTTGCGTATGAAGATGCATAACTTGCATTGCTAAATGCTGAGCTAGCTGTATTTGCCATCTGACTAGCAATGCTATTTTCATTACTAATAACATTTGAAGCAGAAGACAAGATCGCATTAAAGCTATTAACTACTACGTTGGCACTTGAAATGTCTGAATTGTTAGCATTGTTACTTGCTATTGAATTCAAACTACCGATAGCAGAGTTAAGAGCAGCAGACGAAGCGTTTAAACTAATTGAATCAGAGCCAACTGCATTCGTATTATTGATAACATTGCTGTTCGCATTTGAAGTTTGAACATAGTAGGAATTGATGCTTTGAGCAGCATTATTTACAATTGAAACACTACTTGACGTTAACACAGCTAAACTAGCAGTCTCAGAAAAGGCAGATGCATTGATATAATTAGACGATTGATTGTTCTTTAAGTTAAACATTGTGATGCGATCAACCGTCAGGGCATTATATGCAGAAGTAAAGGAAGCCATTGCTGCCGAGGCACTTGCACTAGCTGCGACTGCAGCATTAGATGCACTGGCAATTAACTGCGCATTGGAAAGTACCACACTTGCAGCAGAACTGGCTGCTACACTATTATTAGCAACTTGAGCGGCGCTAACGGCACTTTCAGCTGAAATAATTTGATTAGAATATGAACTAGCAGCTGCTGAAGCACTAGCAACTATTGAGTTAGCATTAGCAGCTGCTGTACTTGCGGTGACAATCACACTATTTTGGGCTTTCAAGTCAGTATAAGCAGATTCATTAGCACTGACTAATGAACTAGCTTGTGATGCAACTGAAGCAATTGCACTATTATTTGAATTGGCGGCTGCAATAGAATTGATTGCACTATAGTATGAATTAAATGCACCATAGTCATAGGTAGCATCTGAATTAGCTGAAGAGGCAAAAGAAAGTGCTAATGAACTGATGGATGTCATGCTAGTAACGCTGGAATAGTTAGAATATAAGGATAAATAATCACTTGCGGTCGAAGATTGAACACTATTGACCTGGTTTACGTTAGATTGAATTCCACTACTAATAGCGACGGATGCTCGATTAAAAGCAACACTGGCCGTAATGGAAGCATTTGAAATATAATTATTATCATCAAATAAGCCTGCTAATGCACTGTTTCCAATTGCTTTATAAGAATTAGCAGCACTGACGATTGAATTATATTGATTCAAGTATGATGAAACATCGCTCATCGCACTACTTGCTGTTGATGCGGCAGTAGAAGCACCAGAAACGTCATAAGTAGTAACCGCACTGTTAGCAATGCTAGTTTCAAAGTTAGCCACTGAATTAGCACTTGAAATGGAAGCTGCGATCATTAACGCATATGAATTCAGACTAGCAACTGAACTAGTATTGCTATTTCCAGCAGCAACGTCACTATTAATATTGATCATTGCAGAACTGATTTGGACAGAAGCAGAATTAATTACAGATGTAGCACTAATTGCGTCAGAATTAACACTATTAAATCCGTTTAGCGAATTCATCGCTGAAGAAGTTGCACTATATCCACTAACCAATGCAGCAATTGAGGTTCCAGCTGAAGAGACTGTAGATGAATTAACATTTGCTACCGAGTATTGGCTACTAGTAACCGCAGTTACCGATGTAGCAAGGACTGATTGTGAATTTAATAACGTTGAAATACTATTAGTAATTTGGGCATAAGAAGCAGTGGCTGCAGCCTTGGATGCGGTATCAGCATAAACGATCGCAGCACTAGCATTAGTAGAAGCAACGGTATAGTCACTATTCATTGCAACCAATGCATTACTTGCAACAGAATTAGCCGATTGGGCCACTGAATTAGCAGCATTGGCATTAATTAACTGGCCACGTTCATCATTAATTGCAGAAGTTGCCACTTCTGCCGCACTGATGACAATTGAAGTTTGTCCGTTATCATCAGAGTTAAATCGATTATTATAGGCCGATTGAGCCACTGAATTGGCAGACGATGCCACAGATGCATATGAGGATGCCAGACTATTGGCATTAGAAAGGTTGACAAAGGCACTCGAAGCTGCACTGCTTGCAGCAGATAACGTAGCACTTTGTTGCCCTGCATCCACCAAAGCATTGCTGGCTAATGTTGCAACGGAATTAGCTGCAGAATTAGCCGCATTCACTTGTGAATTATTAGAGTTCGCACTAAAAATAACATTCGCGCTAGCTTGAGCTGAGCTAGCAACACTATTAGCACTAACTACTGAAGCATAGACGTTACTTCCAGCAACAAATGAACCGTTCACTGAGTTAGTAGCTAAACTCCCATTACTATAAAGATTAGAAATTGAACTAGCAATATTAGCAACAGAAGAACTGGCAGATGATGCGTTTGAAGAAGCACTTGTAATATCGTTTAACAATGCCCCCATGAGTTTATCAACGGCTGATTGAGCACTGTTAGCAGCACTAACGGCTGAATTAGCGTTAACATTAGCGCTGCTAGCATTCACTGATGCTACGCTTGTCAAACTGGCGGCGATAATCGCTTCACTAGCCGCGTTAGCAGCGTAGGATGAAGCAGCAGAACGGGCAGCAATTGCGTTTGATGCAGCAATTGAAGTTGCTGAAGAATTACCGACCGCTGCATTTTGACTAGCAATTACAGCATATGATGATGCAAGTGAATTGGCGCTACTTGCATTTGTAGCAGCACTGCTGGCAATCACATTAATTGAACTAGCAACTGAGGAAACTGAGTTGGCAGTCGATATTTGTTGACTAGCAGCACTAGCTGCTGAACTCATGATTATTGCAGCGGCACTTACCACTGAACTAGCTTGTTGAACGTCAGAACGATTCGAATAAAGCGATGCCGTTTTACTCATTAAGCTATCTGCACTAGAGAAAACGGTTGCAGCTGATGAATATTCACCATTAGCATTACTGGTGGCAGTACTATTAGCAGCAATGTAATTATTATTACTATTTACTTGACTAATTGCAGTTCCAGCATTATTTGCGAATGAACTTGCATCATTCGCGGCACTACTTGCTTGAGAAGCATTATTATCAATTTGGCTAATAATTGCGTTAATGTTGGAAAGTGCGGTTGACGCATTGGTGCTTTGCACATTTAAGCTAGCAGAATTACTAGTGATGCTAGCTAATGATCCACTCATTGATTGATAATTATTCGAAGCTGCTGTTTCAAGACTGTTCGCTTGACTGGCATAACTAATAACGCTAGCTAATGATTGTTGAACATCATTTAGTGAACCAAATAGTGATGATAAGTCGTTATAATTAGCATTATTGATGTCCTTTTGAATCAAGTTAATAACAGCACTCGCCATTAATCCGTTATTTTGATTGCTAATTGCGGCATTGCTAAGTAATTGTTCCAAACTATTAGCATTGCTGATCCTTTGTGCGTTATCACTTGAGTACGATTGAGCCAAACTAGCAGCAGTAGAAGCCGCTGAAGCATAAGACTGAATGTCAGAATTACTTGGTCGTGAACTAGCAAGTGAAATGGCAGCTTGAGCAGTTGAAGTTACAGTACTTGCAATTGATTGATAGCCAACTTGAGCAGTGTTATTAGAGTTTATTAAGGAGGCCCCGGCGTTAGAATAATTAATAATTGCGCTAGAAGCCGAAACAATTGCCTGACTTTCAGAATTAGCAGTACTGTTAGCAGAGCTAAATGATGTCGAAGCATAACTTACCGCATAAGAAACATCTGAATTAGCAGCATTAGAGGCCACACTCTGTTGGGCATTAAAGGTAACCGATTGATTAAACGCCTTTACATATGCAGAGCTGGCACTAGCAATTGCTGAGTTTGCAGATGCGTTTGCATTAATTGCAGCTTGTGATTGATTACCAATATCACTAGCCAAACTAAGCAACTGGGAGACAGAATTACTATTAATTTGATTGTAGTTCAAAGAAGCTAAAATGTTAGAAATATTAGCAGAATCTTGGGATGCTGCTAAATATGCTGAACTAGCTAAGGCATAAGCATTTGAAGCCGATGAATTTGCACTACTTAAACTAGCCTTTTGTGATGAAACCACCAAAAGGCCACTGTTAAAAGTACTGGATGCACTCTGTGCGAGAGTATTAAATCCATTCGCAGCGTCATTATTAGGGATCAAACTATTGACTAAGCTAGTGATGGAGGTATAGCTAGCAACAGAACTCTTAGTAATAACTGCAGAACTATAGAACGAATCGAGATTAGCAGAACTACTTGAAGTCACTAAATAAGCACTAGATGCATAACTAGAGCTATTTGAAATATTACTATATGCTGTTGAAGCATAGCCACTCAATGCACTGATGAATGATGAGAAATTAGTGGCGGCACTATATGCACTGCTAGCCGTACTCTGTGCGATAGAAGCACTTTGCTGATCATTAATAGCGTTGATTGCAGCACTATATGCAATGCTATTATAGCTATTAACCATACTTACTACAGCACTAGCACTAGTAACAATGGTATTAGCTACTGACGCTGCAGAAACCGCAACGTTAGAAATCGAAGTTTGACTAGCAATCGTCATCCCACGAGCACTATTTAATGCAGCACTAGCGCTTTGAGCGGCAACTAATGCTGAACTAACAGCAACATCCAAACTCGCAATGCTATCGCTCAAAGTATTCGCCGCACTAGAAGCGGAACTAGCGATCGAGGCATTTGATGAAGCATCATTATTATAGCTATTAATTGCAGACATCGCTGAGCTGACAACGCTGACCGAACTAGAATAACTAGGTAAATTGGCATAAACGGAATTACTCAACGAAGCAGAATAACTAGCAACGTTTGAATAATAACTGCCTACGACACTATTAGCAGAAGACGCAATTGAGTAATAGGAATTAGGGACTAATGACGAAATCTGGGTATCACTATTTGAAACTGCACTACTTGCACTACTTGCAGTTGCAACATCTTGTGCAGTATTATTAACGATCAAAGCGTTATCAGTGATCGTTCCAGAGGTCTTTTGAGTAGAGTTATCCGTTGGCCCTAAAATCGGGTTATGACTAGTATTAGTAACGGAGTTAGTGCCATCAGGATTGTTAATTAGGGTCGTACTTTGGTTGGTAACAACATATTGAGCATCAATAATCACACTTTGGATAGTACTACTACCCACAGCATTTAATGGACGAGTGTATTTATATGAGTAACTACCATCAGAATCCTTAGTAAAATCAGAAAATGGGATTGAAATGGTGTATCCATTCCGATAATAAGGATCATTAATTTGAGCAGTTACTTGATCTGGATCTTGGATCATTGTAGTTGAACCAATTGGTAGTTCATCGTTAGCAGTCGTATTTCCGTTCGTACTTACCCGAACGTAAACATTCTTACTAGTATCCAAAACGTTGGCAATAATAATCTTAGCAGAAATATCGTAGCCAGAAGCTGATTGGCCACTAGTATCCTTAATTAAGCTAGGCTGCCCACTAATATATACGGTTGGTGATGCTAAGAAACTTAAGTAATGTGACTTACTATTGTCAAAATTATTCAAGACAGTATTGGTCTGTAACTGACCATTAACCGTGTAAACCGTAATGGGGTTAAAACCACCAGATTGTTGACCAATTTTAACCATATATTGGGGAGTAGGATCTTGAGTTTCATTAACTTGTCCGATCACTGAATATGCAGTAATTGGTGGACTATTAAAGAACTTCCCATAACTAGTTCCATCAGTGACCCCTTGATCGTCATTAAGACCATTCTTACTAAAGATGATCTTACTACCTGGGTTATTCAAAACAACGTTACCAACGTTGTTTAAAAGGGTTAAATTATTGACCCCACCATCTGAATAAATGTAGAGGTTACTTAAATTCATAACGTTTAAGTTCCCACCAACAGTCAATAGGTTCCCGCTGAAACCATTCAAGTTCTTAGTAGCGTGGACCGACAAAGCACCACCGTTTTGCACAACAACGTTCCCATTTAAATTAACCGGATTATTGTCATTTAAACTATTGTTAAATACCGCTTCAAGGGTCCCACCATTGACGTAAACATTACTTTTTGAAGCTGTAAAAATCGCTGACGCTCCATTATTAGGGGTTACAGTTAATCTGGCCCCTTCATTAATAGTCAAACTACTTTGTGAGTTCGTTAAAATGATCCCGTTATTAGCAGCTGCGTTGGTCCCAAACGAACCGGAATCTTCACCATTTCCACCATTTGGAGTTAGGACCATTATAGAGCCCTTATCTAGGGTCAAATTCCCGGAAAGTTCGATGTTATTCCCCATTTGAGTTTTTCCATAGTATTGACTATTGGGTAATAACTCCATACTTTGGGTCTGGATATTTTGTTGATTCCCAGCAAACGTACTAATGGTTCTAAATGGACTAGTATAAGAACCTTCAGAAGTGGTATTAACGATTCCATCAATGTACAGTTTAAAAGACCCTGTAGAATTAGAGTTATACATCTGAGAACCCTCATAATTAACGTTCTTAAAGGTCAAAGTCCCTGTCGTGGAGGCATATTCATTAATTGGTCCGTAATAATTGACTCCATATAGTTTTTTGAAATTTTTAACCACCAAAGAATTAATGTTATACGGATTTTGATGTTCATTATATAAATCAGCAATATGATTTTGACCATTAATAGTCATATTGGTAGTACTTCCAGTAGGCGCAGAGTTTCCAGCATTTGAACCTGCATCAATATCAGTTAAGAGTCTGATTTCACTAGTGCTTCCAGATGGTACGTTTGCAAAGTAGTCATCAAACTGTGAAATATTTGTAATGTAGTAAATATTTTGATTATTAACTTTATTGTAAACATCATTATAACCAATGTTATAAAGAACGTTATTCTGACTAGCGTTATTTAATGCACTAACGTATTTATAATGACTTTGAGCATTATTTAAGGCTGCTTGCGCCCCGTTATATGAAATGGTATATGGATTATTAGAGGTGGCAGAATTATTAGTAAAGACGTTATAAGAACCATTTGCATCGGTCCCGTTCCAACGCCCAGTTTCGGCATCATAGATCCCTTGATTAGCCAAAAAGTAATCAAGTGAATAATTATAAGCCAATGCCCGTGCTGAAGTCGTGACATCAACGTTGGAGCTTAAAGCAACGGAATTACCTGAAATTGCCTGTTGTGAATCGCTAGGTGAATTAACAACGTTAGCGCTACTAGAACGGTTAGCAGCGCCAGAAGTAGTCGTTCCATTAGTATTAGAACCATAGACGTTTGGATCGGCTCCAACTCCAGAGTTCAAGGAACTATAAGTACTAAAAGCATTCAAAACGCCATTGTAAGCGTTCTTATAATAAATGTTACTTACATCAACATTACTAGTAGTAGCAGACTTTAATTCATCTGGATGAACTGAGTTCCAAGCAGCAACAGCTCCAGCATTGGCTAAAGCAAAAGCATTCACACCACTATTAAAGTTACTATTGCTACTTGCAACTGTCGTCCCAGCCAAAGCTGCAGATGAGGCCGCAGAAAATCCATTATTAAAATCAGAAGATGAGTTGGAAGTGGCCGTAGTCGTTGATAAATTACCAGCAATTAGTGTAGTATCGGCATTGGAGTCCGTTCCGACTTTATAGCTAACTAAATCATCTTCAGAAGATCCATCACTACTATTACTATCAGTCGTTGCAGAGCTAGCGCCCTCTGAAGAAGCAGTTGAGCTTCCCGCACTAGAATTAACATCACTATTAGCTGAACTAATAACTTCTGATGTAACGTCACTAGCAGCACTCACTGAGCCATTAGAAATTGAGTTTTCAGAGCTGGTGTTGGAATTAGAGCTACTACTATCGCTTGCACTAGCTACCTCAGAAGAACTATTCGTCGATTTAGAATCGCTTCCACTAGCTGAACTAGTGTCGATTGAATAGTTAACAATGTCGCTACTCCCATCACTACTAGTTGAGCTAGATTGACCAGCATTTGTACTATTTGAAGTACTACTTGAAGAAGCAGAAGTCGAGCTATTACTACTAGTTGAGCTAGATTGACTAGTACTTACACTATTAGATGACACAGAAGCACTCGCACTAGAATGACTGTAGTTATCACCACTACTAGTGGTCGAATCATCGCTATCACTAGACTGCGTTTTAGAAGAAACGTTAGATGTGTTTTCATCAGCACGAGCTGAAACGCCCTGCCCAAACAGACCGACCCCACCAATTGTAGATAGCAATGAAATAGAGACGACTACCCATTGCTTTTTAACCTTCCGTAAGACTTTTTTATCTTTTGTTTTTTTAAACTGAAATTTATTATATACCAATTGTTCACCCTCCAATTTAAAATTGGATCTAAGAAAATAAAACTTTTTTTATCCGTTCATTTTTTATTAAATAATACACTTATACATTTTTAATTTTATCACATAATGAACAATTGTGTATACAACACGAAAAGACCTTAATAAAAAATTGACTGCTCAATTGAACTAAATTAGCATTAGTTAAAAAAGGACCATATAAAACATAAAAAGTTACATAATAACGTAGAATCCGTCATTATGTAACCTTTAAATTTAAAATTATTCAAATGAAATTTATCTGTAAACCATTCCACCATCAACTAAGATTGATTGGCCAGTGATGTAGTTGGAATCTTCGCTAGCTAAAAATGAAACTAAGTTTGAAACATCGCTAGGTTCTGATAAGCGTTTCATTGAAATGTTCTTAGCGAATTGCTCCATTCCCCATGATTCTGGCTTCCCAGCTTCCTTAGCAACACTCTTAGCAATATCTTCCATCATTGGTGTTTTCACAATTCCTGGACAGTAAGCATTTACCGTAATTCCACGTTCTGCTAATTCCTTAGATGCAGTTTGGGTAATCCCCCGAATTGCAAACTTAGTAGAACCATATACAGTTAAATTAGGGTTCCCCTCTTGTCCAGCTTGAGAAGATCCATTAATGACCTTTCCGCCGTGACCAAGCTCCTTAAATGCTTGAATGGCCGCCTGGGTTCCCCAGATTACACCACCAACATTAATCTTGAATGTAAATTCAAGGTCTTCAGGAGTAACATCTTCAATTGGACTTGATGGGGCAACCCCTGCATTATTAACAATCACATTAAAATCACCAAAATGCTCCTTGGTTTGTTTAACAGCGTCGAAAACTTCATCACGGTTAGCAACGTCAGCCTTTACAGCAAATGCTTCACCACCAGCTTGATTTAATTCATCAGCAACTGCTTGCACCTTATCCAAGTGCCGTCCAACTAGTGAAACAGCAAAGCCATCATTGCTTAATCTTTCAGCAATCGACTTCCCAATTCCCTGTCCAGCACCTGTAACTAGCGCTACTTTTTTATTTGTCATAATTAAAAGTCCTCCTAAGGATATTTATTAAAATATGACTGTATTATATGCGGATTTAAATGGCTTGTTAAACGTTTTGAAGCGTGCTTGAGCATTTCTTAATAAATGCGGTCCTTCTTTGCTGAGTATCAGACTTTTTATCTAAGTCTCCTAAAATCGCCTTATGCGTTAGCTTAATTCCACAGAAGCCTAAAATAAAATGCTTCCATCTACTAATCACTCCACCATATAATCCATAAAAGAAAGCGGGCGCATGCGAGGTAACGAAGAGTGATGCCGTTTTATCGCTCAATAGCTTGACCGTTTTGCCCTTATCGTCATATCGATAACCGAATCCAGGTGTAAATACACGATCGACCCATCCCTTTAGAACAGATGGCTCAGCGGACCACCAAACTGGAAAGAAAAACGCTAAGTGATCTGCTTGCTTAATCAGTTCCTGCATTCTGTTCGGATACGATTCATCTTCCATGTGTTTACGATAACCATAACGCAATACTGGATCAAATTGATCACTTGATAAGTCAACTAAGGTAACTTTAATGCCCTGTTGCTTAGCAGTTTCATAATATTGAAGCGCATTGGCATGTGATAGTGATTTTGCATCTGGGCTCCCTTGAATTACTAATAAGTTCATTTAATTTGAACCTCCACAATTACTTAATTTATTAGCTATATTTTACAGGATTAGTTTAATTAATCAAGATACTATTACTCATATAGTAGCGTTTTTCCAGTAATTTAGTGGCTGTTTTTATTTCTGCTAATGGGCTAACTAAAAAATTAGTATGGTGAGATGTAACAACTAGTTTATAACCATTTCGCAATCCATCAATTAACGTTTTTATTAGTTCGTGAATTTCTGCTTCTCTGGATGTAATTGCTGGTATTTGCCAAGTGCTAGCTACATCGCCAATAATCAAATGCCGATCAATATTATTAACAGCAACAAAATCTCTAGGACCATAGATATCCGAAACAAATTGTAACATATATACTTGTTCGTTCATTATAACCATACCTCCCCTCTAATTATTAAATACGCAAAAAGCAGCCCTTCTGATTTTTCAAAAAGGCTGCTTTTTTAGCATTAATTAATATTTTTTCAGAGCTTCAGCAATTGAATCCTTTTCAGATTCAACTAGTGCAACTTTAGTTTCGATTGACTTGATATCCATTTTAATTTCTCGAGTTAACCCAGGAGTGTTGACCTTAGGTTCAAAGAAGTTCTTGAATTCAGTTAATCTTTGCGCAGTATGGAAAACCCGCGTTGTGACAGTGATGAAACTCGTAAATTCCATGTCGCCACCAACGGTATCTTCAAGCCATTGCCATTCATTTCTAACCCAATCCCATGCAAACTGTTGGCCCTTATTATTAGCTAACGTTCCATAGTACCAAGCTCTTAAATCTTGGGGCTTAACGGTATTACTATCCTCAAACTTGTCGACTAGTTCCTTGATCAATTCAACGCTATTGACCTTCGTGATCGCATAGGTTAAATCACTCTTGTAACTAGCATCAGAGGTTTTACGATACTCATTTAACAACTGATCAAATAGTTGCTTGCTTTCGTAATTTTCTACTTCATTAGCAAGAACTAATGCCCGAATATCAGCAGAAACACTCCCTAAATCATTGCTATTTTCAACAAATATTTTATGAGCTGCTCGAATGGAGTTTTCATTCTTACCATAAAGAGAAGCACTTAAAACCGTCGGGCGGACCAATTGATCATCGTTTGATTCATTTGCTTGTGGGAGCCAACCTAATCGATTTACTTGATCACCACTTAGCTTATTAAAGAATTTCCGCAGGTGTTTTTCTGATTCAGAATCAGGAACAACAAATTCTTTGAACTTAGTTGCTAAGCGATAGATTCCATTAACAACGACTGCAGATTGGGTATTGGCAAATTTGGATAGTACCGAAAATACAGAGGCATACTTAACTTGACTCGCTTCCGATAATAATCGTAAATCTTGTAGGATTTGCATTTGATCGATATCATCTAGATCATCAGCACTGCTTAAAACATCATTTAGTAATGCATCGTCGTACTTAACAATAAAGTGGGAATTATTGCCAACGTTCAGTCGGAATGGTTCACCAGCTTGTTCACGTAATTCTGCATAGTCACCTAAGACTAATTTCTCATCAGCAAAAATAGTTGGCACTACATCATAGTTACTATTTAATGGAATTTCCCATAGTCTTCCCTTATCAACCCCATCACCAATGAAAAATTGCTTTTGAGTCAAGGTCAATTGCCCATTAACTACCGATGCGTTAACCACTGGATAGCCAGGTTGTTCCAACCATGTCTTCATAATCTTAGCTAGATCGATTCCTGATGCTTTACCTAGCGCATTCCAAAGGTCATCACCCTTAGCATTTCCGTACTTGTGAGCAGCAAAGTAAGCCTTTAAACCGGTCCGTAAGGCATCATCACCAACTAGCGCCCGAGCCATCACTAACATCCGAGCTCCCTTGGCATAAACGATGGCTGGATCAAATAAGGCATCGATTTCAGCTGGATGACTAACTTCAACGTGAACTGATTGAACACCATCAGTTGCATCCCGTTGTAAGGCAGCTGGAACATCAGAAGTTTGGAAGCTTTCCCAAATGTTCCATTTTGGCTCGATCGCATCAATGGCTACATATTCCATCATGTTCGCAAAGCTTTCGTTCAACCAGAGATCATCCCACCATTGCATCGTTACTAAGTCACCGAACCATTGGTGAGCTAACTCATGTGCGATCACGGTTGCGACCAACTGCTTAGTGGAAAGGGCTGTATTATCTGGGTCCAATAATAAGTATGCTTCTCGATAGGTAACCAAACCCCAATTTTCCATTGCTCCAGCAGAAAAATCAGGTAATGCCAATTGCCAAGAATGAGGAAGTGGGTATGGGGTTTGATAGAAGTCTTCAAAAAATTCAATCGAACGTTTTGCAATATCAACAGCAAAGTCCAATTCCTTTGGCTGGTGAGCTTTAGTAGCAAACACCCCAATTTTAACGCCGCTCTTGGTTTCAGCATATTTACTCTGTAAGTCCCCGAAGCCGAATGCAACTAAATAGGTAGCCATCCGCACAGTTTCCTTAAAGTAATGCACACCATCTTCTTCTTTTTCTTCAGGCATGTTGCTGATCACCGTTTCACCTGGTTGTTCATCAAACTTAATCGCAATCTTAAAGGTTGCTTTAGCCTCTGGTTCATCCACACATGGGAATGCTTGACGTGCAAAGTTAGTTTCAAATTGAGTGCCGACTAATTGCTTTTTTACCCCGTCAACTTCGTAATATGAAGGGTATATTCCCATCATCGTATCAGTTAGTGGCGCAGTATATTCAATCATAATGCTATTATTACCAGTACTTGGTAATTCGAAGTTAATTAATTCAGCGTCATTATCAACGCTAAAATCAATTTCGCTACCATCAACAGTAACAGTAGCTACGTTCAAATCCTTTTGATGAACTGCAACTGCCTTTTGCTTGGCATCAGCAATTATCGTTGTCTTTCCACTAATTAACTTTTTGCCTCGATCTACATTAATGAATAGATCATAATGTTTAGGTTGTAAAATCGGGTACAGTCTTTTAAATTCACTCATTATGATTCTCCTTTAAATCGTTTTATTATTTAAGTTTCATTTATTTATTATAATATTCTAATTATACAAGTTTGTAAACAATCATTCCATTTTTATATCTTACACTAACTAATTTGATTGTTAATAATTTTTTGTAATAAATCTTCATTATTCAAAGAATACAGATGAATCCTATCAACCCCATTTTGCTTCAATTCTAAGATCTGCTGATTCGTAAACTTCAGCCCCGCCCGAGCAAATTCTGATTGATCATCAATCTTCAAAATATTGACCAAGCTTTGTGGAACCGCCACATGTGTTAATGAAATCATTTTACTAACTTGTTCACGATTCAAAACTGGCAATACCCCAACTCTAATTGGTACCGTAATGCCGATTGATTGGGCCTGTTTTATAAAGGCAAATAAACGATGGTTATCAAAGCCAATCTGTGTGACCAACTCAATGCAGCCTGCGTTGATCTTAAATTTAAGGTTTTTAATATCAGTAGTTAAATCGAAAGCTTCATAGTGGCCCTCTGGATAACAGGCTCCCCACATCTTCATTTCTGGATGAATTGCCTTGATAAAAGCAATGAGATCACTAGCATGCGGAAAGACATTTGGTGATTGCTTATTAGCAATGTCATCCCCGCGTAAAATCAACGCACGGTTAATGTTAATCTTGATCAGCTTTTCAATCATTAATCGAATGGTCGTCCGTGTTTGATAACGACCAGTAATGTGCGTAACTACTGGAATTTTAAGTTGATTTTGAATTTGATCAGCAAACGTAAACCAATTTGCAGATTGCTGATTTCCACCCGCGTTAAATGGAATAAATACAGCAGCGGGATTGATTCTTCGAAGTAATTCTAAATTACGCTGATTGATCGATGGCGATGGACTTGCCTGAATTTCCAACGTCAGATTAGATCTGGAAACGATGCTCATAATTGTTACCATCCTTAATTCAATTTATTAATCATATTTTACAACAATAAATAAAAGAAGCCCAACGAACAACCTGTGGTTGAACGCTGGGCTCCGTTTAGGATAGAGTTATCAATAAATTTAAGAAAGGAATATTCATTATAATCTATGTCTAATATTAGGAAGAATGGAATTTTAGTAATTTCTATAAAACTTAAAACATTTACTAGGTTCGATAACTATCCATTCCTATTATAAAATTAAACATTAAAATATGTCAACAATAATATTCGGTATCCCTAAAAGATAAATGTTTCGAATTAGTAATTCATCATTAATCGTGAACTCGTTTCTTTGGTGCGAAAAAATTGTTGATATAAGCATTCGATTGCACGCTGATAATCATTATTATTAACCCCGAATACGACCTTGATATCAGTATTGGTTTGAATTACCTGTTGAACCCGAACCCCATTCGACTCCAGTAAATCAATCATTTTACCGACCAATCTTGGTCGACCATAGAATTCTTCAGAAACTACCGCAATCTTTGCCATTCCAGTCTTCACTTGAATATCATCTGGTTTTACATCTAATTTAATTCGATCGATGAGTTGATTGATTCTTTGTTCATCTAGGTGTCCTGATAACACAAAGTTAATTGAATCACCTGAAAGTGAGTAAGTTGATTTCAAATTGAATGCGCTGACTAGTTTAATTAAACTAATGATCGTATTAACATTATTTGAAAGTTGATATTTTTTGACCGTTAGGATGACTTGATTTTTTTTACCAGCGATTCCAGCAATTTCAGAACCAATTTCAGCCTTTGATTTATCAGTAACTACGAACGTCCCGCCTAAATTAGGCTGATTGGTGTTCATAATTCGAATTGGGATGTGCTTGACACGAACTGGTTGAATAGCTTCCTCGTTAAATACTTTGACCCCCAAATATGACAACTCCTGTAACTCATCATACGACAGAATATCAATTTTGGCGGGATCATTAACGATCCTAGGGTCAACAGCTAAAATCCCATTCGTATCAGTCCAATTTTCATAACATTGAGCATTAACTAAGTTGGCAACGATCGCTCCAGAGGTATCACCACCACCACGTGGCAATAGTGAAATCACTCCACTTGGATCGACACCGTAAAATCCAGGGATCACACAGTGGTTCAATCCCTTGGCCAGTGCCATTAGTCGTTGCTTCGATGCATCGTAATTGACTTTGCCATCAACTAAGACCAAAAAATCAGCCGAGTCAATAAATGGCCATCCCAAGTAGCTAGCGAGTAATTTAGCAGTTAAGTATTCACCCCGTGACACTAGTTGTGCATAGGTCATTTTTTGAATATTTTTAGAAATGTTAAGCCATTCATCATGAATGGGTAAATCTAATTTTAACGCATTAACGATCGATTCAATTCGGTTCCAAACATCATCCAAAGCCGCGGAGTAATCTTGATGTGATTGAACTAGGTCATAGATCGCAATCAACTGGTCAGTTAATTTAACTGGGTTGTTAGTTCCCTTCCCAGCCGCACTGACAACGGCAATTCTTCTTTGTGGATCTTGATTTAAAATGTTGCGGACCTTTTTGAACTGATCTGCATTTGCCATGGAACTTCCACCAAACTTAGCAACAATCATTATTCAACACCTCCGGATACCCGTGCCATAAACGCTTCACTATCTGATGGTAATACCTGCTTCATAATTGAATGCATTGAATCGGCATCAATATCAATAACCTTGTGGTATTCTCCATCATCTTTAACTTGCCAGTCACTAGTTAACTGTTTAAATTCATCGGATGTGGTTCTTACAATGTAAGTGCCCCGTTCTGAATCATTCTTCAATTGGAGTGACTTCTCAAATGTTCTTTCTAAGTGTTTCACTTGGCCGTTAATATCTAGAATATCTTGAACCACTGCATGCCCCGTTGGCATCATCCCAGCTCCCTGACCAATGAAGCCAAGGTCACCGATCGATTCACCATGGAAACTAGCGTAATTGAAGTTATCATTGATACTAGCCTCTACATTCCCCTGTTTGTACAATACAGGTTCGATCACGTAGCTAAAGCTATCGTTTGCTAACTTACTACGGCCGATCAACTTAACGACTAGCCCTAATTTTTTAAAGTATTCAATATCTTGCGCCTTGATTGTCCGAATCCCAAACTTAGGAAGGTTATCATCGGGATGCACTAAGATGTCATAGGCAACATCCACACTAATACAAAGCTTGTTTTCAATATCATATCCATCAATATCGGCACTTGGATCAGCTTCGGCATAGCCGAGGTCTTGGGCTTGCTTTAAAACAGATTCAAATGATGCTCCAGTCTTAGTCATTTGATCTAAGATAAAGTTACTAGTACCGTTAAAAATCCCATGTACAGAATCAACTGGATCAATTCTTAAGGCCCGTTCTAGGTTAACGATCCAAGGAATCCCACCACCGACACTGGCTTCAAAACGAAATTGCACGCCATTGTCCCTTGCAACTTGCTTGAACTCTTCCATATATCTAGCTACCACCGCTTTATTTGCAGTCACAACGTTTTTATGGTGTTTTAACGCCTGTTCGATCATCGTATGGGCTGGTTCAATTCCACCTAATACTTCTACCACTGTTTCGACACTGTCATCGTTTAAAATTACATTATAATCAGAAACTAATTTGGCACCTTGGTTAACTTTATCTGCTCGAACGAAGATATGGGAAACATGGAGATCTGCTGTCATCGACATGGGATTGGCACCTTCAATAATTTTATTGATTCCTGTTCCAACGGTTCCTAATCCTAAAATCGCAATATTCATAAAACACAGCCTCCTAAATTATGTAATTGTGTATATTTTTCATAAACACTTGTTTTTTATTTAAAAACATATTATCATGGTTATAAATCAAATGCAAGTATATGGAGGAATAAAAGTTATGGCAGATCAATACATAAGTACACGAAATGGTGATATCAGAATCAATGCAAAGGAAGCGATCATCAAGGGTTTTTCCGATGATAAGGGGTTGTTCGTACTCCCTGACTTGGCTGATAAAAAAATCGATTTAGCTTCATTAATCAAAAAGGATTACCAAGGAATGGCAGCGGAAGTGCTTAAAGTGTTACTCCCCGACTTTACTAATGAAGAAATCGAAAAATGTTTGCACAACGCTTACGATCATTCTTTCAGTACTCCTTTGATCACACCAGTCAAAGATGTTGACGACTTTCATGTTTTAGAGTTGTTCCACGGTCCCACTAGCGCATTCAAAGACGTTGGTTTACAACTATTGCCAGAATTAATGCGGACGGCCCTTACTCCCGAACAACGGGTCATGATCCTGGCAGCAACTAGTGGTGACACTGGAACTGCCGCACTAGCCGGGTTCAAGGATACCGATCAAATGGGCATTAGCGTATTCTTCCCTGATGGCGGGGTTAGCCCGATTCAAAAGCAACAAATGTTAACCACTAAGGGGAATAATACCAATGTGGCTGCCATTAATGGTAATTTTGATGATGCCCAAACTAACGTGAAAAAGATTTTCAACGATGAACAACTTAAGGCTAAATTAGGTTCACACATCAGCCTTTCTAGCGCTAATTCAATTAATATCGGCCGCTTGATTCCTCAAATCGTTTACTACTTTAATGCGTATAAACAATTGGTTGCAAACGGAAGTGTTGAATTTGGCAAGCCAATTAGTTTCACCGTTCCGACTGGAAACTTTGGGGATGTGCTTGCTGGATATTACGCCAAACTACTGGGTCTCCCAGTCAAGAAACTAGTGGTAGCATGTAACTCGAACAAAGTGTTAGCTGACTTCTTTGAAAACGGGGTCTATGACCGTAACCGCCCATTCTTTAAGACGGTTGCCCCAAGTATGGATATTCAAATCTCTAGCAACTTTGAAAGATTGCTCTTCTACAAGAGCGGTGAAAACTCAAAGGCAATCAAAAAATTAATGGATGAACTAGAAACGACCGGAAAGTATCAGGTCAGCAAGGAAATGCTAGCTTCCATCCAAGCCGATTTTGAATGTGGTTATAGTGATGATGCCCAAATCGAAAAATCGATCAAGGATGTTTTTGAACAATACCACTATTTGATGGATCCACACACTGCATCTGGATACTCTGTAATGAGAAACGCCCAGGCTAAGGATAAGGATACCCCAATGGTCTTACTAAGTACTGCTAGCCCTTATAAATTCGTTGATGCGGTCGCAGATGCAATTATTGGCCACCACGAAGAAGATGCGATTAAGACCACTCGTGCCATCTATGATTTTACTCACGTAGTAGTTCCAGAAAACTTAGCAAAAGTTTGGTCACTACCCGAAGATAAGGCCCCAGTGATCGATCCTAGCCAAATGGCAGAATTTGTTTACAACCGTTCAATGGAGGTGTTTCAAAATGATTAAAATTTCAGTTCCAGCCACCAGTGCTAACTTAGCCGTGGGATTTGATTGCATTGGAATTGCGGTTACGATGCATTCTAGTTTTGCGTTTAGCGCAAATGATTCCAGTCATCTTATGATCACTGGGTGCCCCACCGCATTTCAAAATGAAGATAATTTAGTCTACCGAGCATTTAAAGCTGTTTGTGAATATTTAGACCAACCCGTTCCAGACATTCAAATTGCAATTCAAAGTGAAGTTCCTGTTTCAAGGGGTCTCGGTAGTTCTGCAGTATGTATCGTTGGTGGACTAGCAGGTGCCAACCAATGGTTTGACAACCCGCTCACTAATGAGCAACTTTTAGAAATTGCTACTGAAATGGAAGGACACCCAGATAATGTTGCACCAGCAATCTATGGTGGACTTTGCATGGCATTTGTTGATTCTAACTCCCAAGTTCAAGTTGTAAGATATCCCGTTAGTGATAAATTTAATTTCACTGCCATCATTCCCAACTTTAAAATTAGCACAGCCGATGCTAGAAACGTATTGCCAAAGCAGATGAGTTATGCTGACGTTACCCATCAAGTTAGCCATAGCTTATTGATGACCCATGCAATTGGGACTGGTGATCTTAATCAACTGCGTGAAGCCATGGATGATCGAATGCATGAACCATTTCGTAAAAAGTTAATTCCACACTTTGCTGATGTTGAGTCCATCTGCAAAGACCAAAATGCAGTATTATACGTTAGTGGTAGTGGCTCAACGATGATGGCGATTACCGATGACTATAAAAAGCAGCGCCATTTAATTTCTGAAATCAGTGAGGACTTTCCAGAATGGACCGCTAAAGCAGTTCAAGTTGATAATCATGGTGTAATGAGCGAGGTGTTCCAAAATCGATAAGTATTACGTTATTGATCAATCATTACTCCCAGAAACGTTTGGGAAGGTAATTAAAGCACGGCATTTATTGGATATTGGCAAGGTAAAAAAAATTAGTGAAGCTGTCAAAGAAGTCGGCATTAGCCGCGGCAGCTATTATAAGTATAAGGATCTAGTATATGAAGCTAATAACTCCTCTTGGGATCGAAAAGCCTTAATTTCCTTCATGTTAGATAACCAAAGCGGCCTGTTATCTAAGGTTTTAGCAACTATTTCTAAAAGTGAAGCTAGTATTCTTACAATTAACCAAAACATTCCAATCCACAATGTCGCCAGCGTCGTTATTTCGTTAGATTTAACACACATGCACCATACGATCGATGAATTACTATTCAATATTAAAAAAATCGATGGTACCAGTAAAGTGAATCTATTATCAATTGAATAGTTACAAAAAATAGGGAATTGGCATCCATGCCAACTCCCTATTTTAATAAATAATTACTGTAAAAAATCATTACCGACAAATACGTAAGCGCCAAAACTGAAATTAAATAAAACAACTCTTCAGCAGGACCACCAGTTTGATAAAAATACCATTTCGAGCGACGACTTCCAGATCTCCGATACTTTTTATAAGAGTCCTTAATCGTCATTGGATAAAACCAATGAACGCCCTGTTTTGAAAAGCTATCTTCTATTAAATGAAGGATATATCCAGCAAAAACGGCCCAATAGAAAACCCGTTGAAAATTAATGGCCGCAAAATTAGCTTCCATTAGTTTAAAAACTGGCAAATAATGAGCAGCCGCCCCCATCAATATCACTGCCCAAATACTATGAGTCCAAGTTCGATGCTTTTGAATTGCAAATATGAATCCAAATACCCCAAAAAAACGATTTATTCTGGTGTTCTTTACATCAATGTCAGGCATTTGAGCGCCAATCCAGACCCCCAAGACACTAATTATTTCAACTGAAATCGGTTGATTAGTAAAATATAACCCACCAATTACTAGTGCCTCTGAAGCGGCGATATGCGTTCTACGCAGTGCCATCGCTTTTTCATCTCTTCCTAGTCCTCAGAATATAGCGCCTCTACTAGTTCTGGTTCCATTTTTTCAGGTTTAGTAATTGGTGCATAACGCTTAATCAACTTTCCATCACGACCAATCAAGAACTTGGTGTAGTTCCACTTGATCCGACCATGACCGGACTCTTCCTTAAGGTAAGCAAACAAATCGTTTTGATCGCTACCGTTAACTTGAACAGTCTTGGTCATTGGGAACGTCACACCATAGTGCATTTGGCAATATTCATTAATTTCTTTATCATCGGAAAGTTCTTGTTTAAATTGGTTAGAGGGAAATCCTAAAATCTCAAGGCCATCTTGATGGTATTTTTTATATAGGGATTCCAAATCTTCAAGTTGACCAGCTAATCCACATTTACTTGCCGTATTAACAATGATCATCACTTTACCCTTGTATTTGCTGAGTGGCAATTCTTGGCCACTCATTTCAACTTCAGTAAAATCATAAATTGAACTCATCAAATAACACCCTTTCATTTTTAATAATAATTAATATTATTACATAATAATATTTTGAATGCTATTCAATTGTATCAAATTTTACACAAAAATAAGAAGCCTCTCAAATTTGAGAAGGCTTCTTATTTTTAGATATTATTGATTATCAGCTTGTGCTTGAGCAGCTTGGCCTAAGATGTTCAAGTAGTTAAACGGACGGTCAAAGTTTGGTTGGAAAAGCATATCAACCATTGCCAATTCATCAATGGTATTCTTATTTTGAATACATACTGATAAAGTATTAGCAGATTGTGAAATATCGTACTTACTCATTAAAGCACCACCAAGGATCCGACGTGTTTCTGGGTCGTAAACTAGTGACATCAATACTGGCGTAGTCGATGGCATAAATTCTGGCCGATAGTTATCTTCGATCACAACTTCACGCGCCTTAATTCCTTGCCGTTCCGCATTGGCCATGGTTAACCCAGTTGAAACGATGGCTTCACCGTATAATTCCAAACCTGATGAGGATTGAGTCCCCATGTACTTAGTAGTTGGCTTTTCGATGTTTTTACCAACTAAAATCCCTTGACGAACTGCATTGGTAGCCAATGGAATGTAAGCATCAGTCCCGGTTGGGTTGTAATGAACAGCAACGCTATCACCAGCACCAAAGATGTCTGGGTTAGATGTTTGCATGTAGTCATTAGTCTTGATAGCACCGTTTGGTAACATATCAACCTTACCCTTTAATAATTCAGTGTTTGGTCTGAACCCAACACAAAGGATTGCAATATCAGTCTTAATTTCAGATTTATCAGTAGTAATCGTTAATTCATCATCTCCAGCAAACTTAGAAACTCGTTGCCCTAATAATAAATTAACCCCGTGTTCTTTATAGCTAGCTTCAATTTTATCAGTAAATTTCTTGTCGAAGTATTTTGACATAACCCGATCATTCGTATCGATCAAGTTTACTTCATGACCGTGATTGGAGTATGCTTCAGCTAATTCAGCACCAATGTATCCACTACCAACGATGGTAATGCGCTTGTTGTCCTTTGCCTTTTCAAATAAGACTTGGGCATCGTGCCAGTTCTTACAGAAGTAAACGTTTTTGTTATCAACACCTTCGATTGGTGGTAATACAGGACGTGAACCAGTTGTAACAACTAACTTATCGTAGCTATCACTAGCAACTGCCTTAGATTCTAAATCTTCAACTTCAACCGTCTTAGCATCAGTATCAACTGACTTAACATCGTGTAGCATCTTAACATCTGCACCTAAATCAGCTAATTCCTTAGGATTAGAGTAGAAGAGCCCTTGTGGATCAGCAACCTTGCCATCAAGATAAAGTGCAATTCCACAAGAAAGGAATGAGATATTGTCATTTCTTTCGTACACCGTAACTTGTGCATCTGGATGTTCCTTTAAAATTTGTTTTACAGCAAAAGTCCCTGCGTGCGTACAACCTATAACAATAACTTTCATAATTAAAACTCCTTTAACATAAACAACTAACGTGTTTTTGTCTTTAAAATAATTTATAACCTAATCATAATATCTTGTGAATTAGAACACAAGAAAAAAGAATTAAGCTTAAGATGAAATTAATAAAAAAAATCGTACCATAAATAATGGCTGAAGAGACCCCCGTATGTTGGACAGAAAATGTTCAGCATACGGGGGTCTTTATTTTGGCAAAATATAATTATGAATTTAGATTGAAAGTTGTTTTAGAATACCTTTCTGGAGTTGGATCAACTACGTTGAACCATAAATATGGCATTAAGGGTGTTGCAACAATCTACTCATGGGTAAAGACGTATAAAAAATTTGGTAAAACAGCGCTTATTGCAAAACATTATAATCAAGAATATTCTTATATGTATAAATTAAAAGTGCTGAAATGGATGCACCTCTACCACAAGTCGTATCCAGAAACAGCACTTCATTTTAATATTGCATCTCCGTCGAGCATCTTTACATGGCAACGGAGATTAGAGAATGGAAGCCTATATTTAATTAATAAACGTAAGTCCCATCAAAAGAATGTTCTCACAAATAGCGCTGTAAAGCAAATTAAACTGTTAAAAAAGCAAAATTTAGCTTTATCGATTAAACTAGCCTATGAAAAATTACTAAGCACTAATAATCAATACGAAAGTATTGATTTATTAGTGAAAAAATTTAGTGATGTTGCAACTTCTAGAATATTATCATTAATTTCATTCCCTAAAAGTAGTTATTATCATCATAGAAAAGCTTCGCTTTCTAAAATAAATGATGAGTTTGATACTGAGGTGAAAAAGGCTGTTAAGGATCATCCTGCTTATGGTTATAGAAGAATAACAGCATTATTTAACAATAATGGATACCATGTTAATCACAAAAGAGTCCAAAGAATTATGCAAAAATATAGTTTACAGTGCCAACTATTTGGAAAAAGAAAGCGTAAATATAACTCTTACCATGGACAAGTAGGACATGTTGCTGATAATGTTTTAAATGGTGATTTTTCATCTAATAGTTTTGGAGAGAAGATAACAACAGATGTAAGTGAATTCAGATATGGAAATGAAGATATAAACCATCGGGTTTATTTTTCACCAGTGATGGATTTATATTCTGATAAAATCATTTCATATGGAATTAGCAGCCATCCAACAGTTGAACTAACGTTAAAGCCGTTGAACCAGGCATTAAAAAGCATCCAAAACACTGTTAAGCATCCAATTGTGCATAGTGATCAAGGAATTCAATACCAAAGTCATAGTTGGATTCAGACATTAAACAAATATGAAGCTATTCAGTCCATGTCCCGTAAGGGGACATGTTTAGATAATGCTCAAATGGAATCATTTTTCCATATCATGAAAATTGAAATGATGAACAAGCATTATGATACCAAAAAATCCTTAATCAATGCGATGAAAACATGGATTAAGGATTACAATAACAATAGATTAAAAGAAAAACTAGGATACCAATCACCAAATCAATATTTGGGATTGATATCCTAGCAAAAAGTATTAGTCCAACCTATAGGGGTCAGATCAGGCACGATTTTTAATCGTTATAGTTTTACTTTAAATCTTCGATTGCTTGTTGAGCAGCCACGTTAATGATATTCCATGGACGGTCAAAACCAGGTTGGAAGAAGAAGTCAGCATAGGCTAAATCTTCAACCTTTAATTTAGCTTGAATTGCTAGTGAAATTGTATTGATGTTTTGAGTGGAATCTTGGGTCGACATTACTTGCGCTCCTAAGATCACGTGACTTGTTGGATCGTAAGTCAATTTAAAGATTACCTCTGCATTCCCAGCATCATCGGGAACAAATGGTGGTCTAAAGGTATCTTTAACCACTGTTGATTGGGTCTTAACACCAAAGCGCGCTTCAGTTCCTTCCTTAATTCCAGTAGAAGCAAACTTGTAATCAAATACACTCAGCGCACTGGAGCCAGAAACTGGCACCAGTGCGTGCTTACGACCTAAAGCATTAATCGCAGCATTCCGCCCTTGACGTCTAGCAGTAGTGGCAAGTGCAATCCGTGATTTTCCATCAGTAGCAGCAAATGGAACTAAGGTCGCATCCCCAACGGCGTAGATATCATCATTACTAGTTTGGCAGAATTCATTAGTCTTAATCAAACCATGATCATCTAGATCGACAACGCCATCTAACCATTCAGTGTTGGCATGGATTCCAGCAGCTTCAACTACTAGGTCAGCTGGAATTTCAACCCCTTTTTCAGTAACCGCAGTGGTAACCTTACCATTTTCACCCTTATATTCGGCAACTCCTTGACCACCATAGAAGTCAACGCCATGATCCTTCATCGTAGTAGTCAAAGTGTCAGTGAATTCCTTATCGAGATAGACCCCTAATAAGCGTTCGTTATGTTCAACAATGGAAACCTTCATTCCAGCCTTAGCAAATACTTCAGCAGCTTCGATTCCAATGTATCCAGAACCAATTACGACAACATTTTTAACTGATGGGTCAACGGTTTTTTCCTTGAGTTTAATTGCCCAATCACGGCCACGCATCTTATATACGTTTTCTAAATCTTCACCCTTAACGTGCAGGTTAGCTGGTACAGCACCCGGACTCATGATTAATTTATCATAGCTTTCATCACGTTCTGAACCGTCGTTATGGTTAACGACGTGAACAGTATGCTTGGCAGGATCAACAGCGGTAATTTCTTGTTTTACAAAAACATCAACGCCTTCCTTACGCATTTCATCAGGCTTTGCATAGCTAACGTCATTGACGTGTTTAACCGTTCCTTCAAGGTAGAGTTGCATTCCACATGATAAGAACGAAATAAAGTCACCCTTTTCATACCATTGAATTTCAGTATCTGGAGCATCTAATAAAATTTGACGAACGGCTTCATAACCACCGTGAGAAGAACCTAATACAATAACTTTCATTATTAATATCCTGCCTTTCAAATATAAAATACCATAATAACGTTTTTTATTTTATAATAATTATTAACTAATATCAATTATATCAATTTCAGTTAATTTTACAAGTAAATTATAACAATAAAATATTAGGTCGTAAACGATACATTAATCAGATTGCAAAATTTTACACAAATTAAATCGGTTCACAATAAATCATCAATATTATATAATGGCAATAATAATATTTAAGGATGTGATTGTTTTGCCACTTATGCGAATTGATGTAATTAAGGGTCACGATGAAAAATATTTAAAGGATTTATTAGAGGTATCATACCAAGTAATGTTAAATACCTTTGGAATTCCAAATGGTGATCGTTATCAAGTATTAACCCAACACGAACCATTTGAAATGAACATTCTAGACTCAGGATTAGGAATCGAAAGAAGTAAGGACGTAGTCGTTTTTCAAATTACCACCCGCTCGAGAAACGTTTCTCAAAAAAGAGCCTATTACGATCAACTAGCCAAGGAATTACAAGCTAAAATTGGCCTTGATCCTAAAAATCTGCTAGTTAGTTTATCAACTAACGGTGATGCAGACTGGAGCTTCGGATACGGTAAGGCGCAGTTTGTTGATGGCCCACTACATTAATAAAAAAACTAGCTGTGTGAAGTAAATTCCAATTGGGAATTATTCATACGGCTAGTTTTTTTTTACAATTAATTTCAGATCAAAAATAAAATAGCTTACGATCATTTAATGATTGTAAAGAACGATTATTAGCGTTAAAAATGGCCTGATAGCGAGACAGTTGTTCGCTACTAATCGTAATTTGTGAGTTACTTATAACGATCCATTCGACACCTTCTGTTAATGGTGGGGTCGTTAGTGAACCGAGGTAATGAAAGCCATGTTTGGCATTAAAATTAAGCCAATCGGTAATATCAATTTGCACATCTTGATGCTGCCCACGTTGAAATTTATTCAAAATTTGTTCAAATTGGGGATCAGCGGATCCAAGCGTAACCATTAGGGCAATTACCAGTAACTGACCAATTGCATTTTGGTGTACCAGATGAATTTCGAACGGAAATTGAGCATTATCAATTGTATGTTCGGATGGTGAATGGAAGTGAACTTGTTGAAAGCTAAAGTCACGATTAATGATCTTGGCGCTTCCGTTGCCAGTTAGTCTAATCGTAGTTTCATCATCAATTAAACGATTCAAAATATAATCGGACTCGATTAAATAGCTGAATGACTGTAAATCAACATTGGCATCGCTTCTGTTAAGGGCAACTGGCGATTGTTGGGTGCCAAAGTTATTTTTCCACATGGATTGATTATTATAATCTAACAATTTTTTCCCTCTTTTTAATTGATTTTAATTCCAAAATATCTAATAATAGTGAATAACAGTACAAATGTATGATTTTTATCCACTTTTCTGAAATAGATACTATTAATTAGTACCAGATATGTGTTAGTATCATATTATATTTTATCATAAATTCTTCGCTTAAATTATAGAAGGTGAAAAAATGAACAAAAAAGACATTCGGGTCCAAAAGACTTACAAAGCACTAATTGAATCATTACTTGAACTACAAAAAAGTCAATCATTTGAGGATATCTCAATTAATGATTTATGTAAAAAATCAAATATTGGAAGAGCTACATTTTATCGACATTTTAAAAATAAGGATGACTTTTATCGATTTGCATCTAAGGAATGGGTTAATACTTACTTTCGGACTGCGTTTGATAATTTAGATTTTTTCGTCCAACAAAGAGTCGAATTAATTACCAAAATTGTTCGTCCGATGTTTATTTTTATTAAGGATAACAAGGAAGCCCTTGATGCGGAGAATGGCTTTAACTTATCTAATATTTTTTACGAAACTTTTCAATCTAAAATCAAAATGATCATTGATGGCTATTGTGAAATGCATGGTGTCACATTCAATGGTAATTCTGAACTACTTTCTGCTGAAATTGCTGGTTCCGTTGTTTATGCCGGAACTTGGTATAAGGATAATCTGGATGTTGACTTAGATGCGACCGTTGAAGATGTTGTACACCCATTAGATCGGATCCTCAATATTTATTTCCCTGCTTAAAACAGGAATGAAACATAGGAGTTAATTTTTATGAAGCTTACTAAAGTTACAATTATCGCAAGCATCTTGATTGGTAGTATTGGCATTTCCATCCCTGCTAATGCTAAGGATAACTTTAACCAATCGTTAGTTGAATATAACAATACCAGTTCATATGTTACTGATCTCTCTAGTAATTTATGGACTTTAAATCAAACAATTGAAGCGTATCCATTAGCTGATAAGTTACCTGACTATAATAATCCAGTCACCTTACCGCAATTCACGAGCGGAAGCATTATAAAAAGTTACTTAAATGGTTACTTGGTGCTTTTTGCTAACCAAAATCAACCCCTCTACGTTCAAGACTTTAAGCGATTTACATACTCTTTTCATTCGTCAAATGTAGATAAGGGAATGTATAATAAGCTTCTCAAAATTGAAAAGAAATGGCGCAGTACCCTCACTAAGCAACAAGTAAAGGCAATTAGCAATTACACTAATAACGGGTATACAAATGTCAACGAACACTTACGATATCCTGAACAAAAGGTTAGCAGTAAGGTAAAAAAGCAAACGAAACTGATTAATTCTGCCATTATGAAATTTAAGACCCCGTTTAAAATGACCATTTATCGTGGAATTAACGAAAAGGGCCTTGATGCTAGCATTAATAACCAAACGTTAAAAGTTGGTCGAATCTATCAGGATGCTGCATTTTCATCATCTAGTATCTCACATAAGATCGCTACTGGGTTTCAAAGTTCTATTTTGCTTAAAATTAACATTCCAGCTGGCTATAACGGAGCTTACATTGCCCCGATTTCCATTAATAGTCCAGAAAAAGAGTTTCTGCTAAAACCAAACGCAAAGTTAGTAATTTCTAAGATTCAACATGTTACTACCTACTTCTCTATGCATGGAAAAGTAGGAACAGCTAAGCACAACAAAAAGATTAAAGCCAAACCAACTAAAATTAAATATAAATTAATTACCATGAATTTAGTGGAATAAAAAAAACTGACGGAATCGTCAGTTTTTTTATTTCGCTAAATTGATTTAATTACTTAGTAGTGATATCTGAACCAAAGTACTTAATTGATAATTTCTTAAGGGTTCCGTCAGTCCGTAATTCTTCAATTGCCTTGTTAACCTTCTTGGTCAATTGCTTAGAGTTCTTGTTGAACATGATTGAAGTCTTAGCAGGCTTTTGCTTACTTGCTGGAACATCGATTTCCTTCAATCCCTTGGTTGAATTATGCTTTGCATAGTACTTCCAAGCTGGGACTGAATTAATCGTTCCATCAGCACGTCCTTGTTGAATCAATTGATATCCAGTTGCACTTTCAGGAGTTGATGAAACGTTCGCACCAAACTTCTTAGCCACAACTGCATTATCGGTTCCGGCACCATCAACGATGCTCTTTCCCTTAATATCATCAATACTCTTGATGCTAGAATTACTCTTAGTGATCAAAGTATAGTAAGAATAAGTGTAAGGAGTTGAGAAGGAATATAACTTTTCACGTTCTGGAGTAACGGTCATGTTATTAATTACGGCATCGTACTTGCTACTTCCCAGCCCAGCAATTAAACTATCCCACTTCGTTTGAACGAAGTTAACCTTTAATCCAAGCTTCTTAGAAACATCCTTTGCTAGTTCAACTTCAAATCCTTGTAACTTACCATCTTGACGGTATGAATATGGAGCATACGTTCCTTCTAGTCCAACCGTAAAGGTCCCCTTCTTCACTAATTCTGATTTATAGGAACCATTGCTACTACTTGAGTTACTTGAAGAATTACCACATGCTGCTAGTAAGACTCCCGCACCCAATAATGCGGTAACAACTGATAAACGTTTAATTAACTTATTAAATTTCATGATTCAACACTCCTAATTATTTTTTAAAGACATTGCTGATAAAAATTCACTAATTCTTTGATTATCTGAGTTAAAGAAGTCATTAGTCTGCCCTTCAAAGCGCACCTGACCATTTTCGATAAAAACAATTTGATCGGCAACCCGTTGGGCAAACGTTAGATTATGGGTAACAATGATCAATGATTGCTTTTCCCTTGCCAAATTCAATAAAACCTTCAAGACCTCTAATTCAATTTCAGGATCAAGAGCGCTAGTGGGTTCATCAAGCAAAATGTATTCTGGATGCATTGCAAGCGACCGCGCAATTGCGACCCGTTGAGCCTGACCACCTGATAACTGGGCGGGATAAGCATTTTCCTTATCAGCCATGCCCACCTTAGCTAATAGCTGTTTTGCTTCTTGCTGAGCATCAGCCTTACTCTTACCTAATACCTGAACTGGACCTTCCATAACATTTTTAATTACCGTTAAATGCGGAA
Source organism: Nicoliella sp. ESL1106 (assembly GCF_058509965.1). NCBI lineage: Bacteria > Bacillati > Bacillota > Bacilli > Lactobacillales > Lactobacillaceae > Nicoliella > Nicoliella sp. ESL1106. The sequence continues at coordinate 300,447 of NZ_CP196341.1, read as the reverse complement.
ATAAATTAAAATTTTGGAATACCATACTAGTATGCCGTCTAACGTTCAAGATGGTTTTAGAATTGATTGGTTTGGCAAAATTAATCTTTAAATCATTAAAATCATACTCACCCGATTCTGGAATTTCTAATAGGTTCAAAGATCTTAATAGAGTCGACTTCCCAGATCCAGATGGGCCAACGATCACGGTCGTCTTATCCTTGGGGAACTGAATCGAAACATCGTTCAACGCCCTTTGTTGATCAAAAGTTTTAGTGACGTTAGTTAATTTTAGCATTTCTGGATTCACCCCCTATTCCTTAATGGCGTATTTTGAAACTCGCTTTTCCAAGTATCCCTGTAAAATGGTAAGCACACTACAGATAACTGCATAAATCAATGCAGCTAGGATATACATTATCAATGGTTGATAATTTTGGGCTGCAATTTGTTGACTGACCTCAAATACTTCCACGATCGTAATCGAAGCAGCCAATGAAGTATCCTTAACCAAACCAATGAATTCATTCGACAGCGGAGGAAGGGAAACTCGACTGGCTTGCGGTAAAATGATTCTCCATAATACCTTGCGTTTCGTCATTCCAAGTGAGTAAGCAGCCTCCCATTGTCCAGCTGGAATCGATTGAATTGCACCTCTAATCGTTTCAGATGCGTATGCTCCTGTATTAAGGGAAAACGTTAGGATCCCAGCAACAACAGGGCTTAATTTAATCCCCTCGGGTAATAAACCGGCAATTCTTAGATATGGTAAACCAAAGAAGACAATAAATAATTGCACCAACAGGGGCGTACTTCTGAACAGCCACACATAAAACCGAAAAATCCCCTTAACGATCAAGAACCAATTACGGCGTTTTGAAGTTCGCACTAGTGCAGTTATTAATCCCAGTGCGAGCCCTAGTATAAATGAAACGATTGCAATTGGAATCGTATAAACCAATGCAGCCTTTATTAATTCTGGTAAAGAGCTTTTAACAATATCCCAAGTACTCATCATGTTCCTCCTTCCTAATGTCCAATTAACAAAAAAAGAGCCTTAAATTAATGCTTTTAACACTAATTTACTGCTCTTTTTCATCTACCAAATCCATTTTAGTTTGTGTACAATCAATTAAAAAATGCGTATCTGTGGTTGATAGTTTTCAGAAGGGTCAATAACTAGTGTTAAATAAAGTGCAACAATTCATCCATGAACAACACATTATCTTAGTACTAGTCATTTAGCTCTTCCCCCTACTCGTTAATTGTTAAACTAATACTAACAATTCATTAGTAGATTGTCAACAAAATGAATCATCAGTCTCTATTGATAGCACTTATAGTTATTTTTAAACTAATTTGTAATAAAAAATAACTAAAAATAATTACAATCTCTTAAATTTGTTTTATAATAAGTTAAAGAAAGTCTTAAGACTTTCCCATCTAGAAATCGAAAGAGGGACTTCACATGTCAAATCGTAGTTACTTAGTTGGACTATACGTAGGATTGGCAGCACTAGCAATTGGATGTCTATTCTTATTTGGTAATTTATTTGCCCATGCTAATAATACTCAACCTAAAATTTCCCACCAAGAAATGAAATCAATTATCGCAGATTATAAATTTTCAAATCAAAATCAGGGCAACAGTTCTGCATTTCAGTTCGTTCCCCGCCAATACTTTAACAATTCTGGATCACACCATGATAAAAATGATCATCATCCAGACGATTTAAAAAAGTCGCAGAAAAATAATTCTTCTCAATAATTATTGAGCAAGCGCATTTTGATATGCATTCAAGGTGTTTTGATCAAAACAAACGATCGTTACTTGAATGGAACTACTAATTGACCTCAAGGTATTAATTGCAATCTGAGCTGCGGAAACGAGTGAATAACCATAAGCCCCCGTACTAATGGACGGAAATGCAACCGTATTGCAATGATATTGCACTGCGACTTTGATCGCATTTAAATAACAATTTTTTAAATCTTGTGCATCGGTCGGTAACCCATGCCAAATCGGTCCTACAGTATGAATAATGTATTTAACAGGCAGTCGATAGCCACGGGTAATTTTTGCTTCGCCAGTTCGACAGCCTTTTAATCGTGCACACTCATTGTTCAACTCGGGACCCGCAGCATGGTGAATCGCACCATCTACTCCGCCACCACCCATCAAACTATGGTTAGCAGCGTTAACAATTGCGTCACCACTAAATTTAGTAATATCACCTAATACCAATTTGATTGATTTCATTCATTTAACCCTTCTTAAATTAATTTTTCACGATTTTTGATTAAAAATTCGATAAAGTATTGACTCGCAATGGGAAGGGTCTCTTTATCACGATATACAACCGCAACTGGTCTTTTAACAGCTGGTTCAACGGGCTTACTGACAACCTTAAAATTAGTCCGTTGAAAAACTAATTCTGATAAAATGCTAATGCCTAGGCCTGCTTCTACCATTGCCATAATCGTGTAATCATCTTGAATTCTGTATTTCACATTTGGTTTAACGTGTGAACGCTTGAAAGCTTCTAGGGGTTCACTGTACCCGCCCCCTTCTACAAGAATGAATGGATCATCACACAATTTTTCAATTGGAATCCGATCCAAACTGGATAGTGGATGATTGACTGGTAAAAAGGCATTCATCTGGGTTGTATGGATAATCTGTTTATGAAATCCTTCTCCATAATCTGCTGTCATTAGTCCAAAATCGATCATGCCGTTTTTCAACCAATTCAAAATCATTCCGTAGTCACCCTGTTGAAGAATAAATTCAATATCAGGATACGCTTTCCGAAATTCCTTAAATAAATCTGGAAGCCAATAGCAACTAACACTGGTGATGGCACCAATTCTAACGGTTCCTTTTTTTAACCCGTGAATAGAGCTAGCGGTTTCTTTTAAGGCTTGATATTGTCGAATCGTTTGAATAATATACGGGTATAATTCCTTTCCCTCGGGAGTTAGCTGAATGCCATGTCGGGATCTTTTTAACATTTTCATGTTAAATTCTTTTTCCAAACTGGCCACCATTTGGCTAACGGAAGACTGTGTATAACCTAATAGTTCAGCAGCTTTTGTAAAGCTATTTGTTTGTAAAATCGCTTCGATTACTAGTAGTCTATTCATCTTATATCGCCTTTCCTAATATAACTATTTCAATTATTAATTTTACTTATCCTAATCTTAGTTATATAGTTAGTTAGTCTTAATTATAATAACTAAGGAGGAGCATCACTTATGCAAATATTCAAGAAGGAATCAGTCAGTAACTATTTAAAGGCTGATGCACGATTATCCAAGACCTTAAATGCACGCGACCTAGTGTCACTTGGAATCGGAGCCGTGATTGGAACTGGAATCTTCATCTTACCTGGTCACGAAGCTGCTACCCATGCGGGCCCTTCCGTTGCAATTGCCTTTTTAATCGCAGCAATTGTTTCCGGTTTGGTTGGAATGGCCTACGCAGAATTTTCATCAGCAATGCCAATTGCAGGTTCTGCATATTCATTTGGTTCCGTTGTTTACGGGGAAATTATCGGTTGGATTTTAGGATGGTCATTAATCCTGGAATACTTCCTCGCGGTTTCAGCTGAAGCAACAGGGTTTGCTGCTTACTTTAATAATAACATATTGTCTGCGATAGGAATTAACCTTCCTAAAGCACTCCAAGCAGGTCCCATGGAAGGTGGGGTCATCAACATCACTGCGGTGGTGATCATATTAATCATTTCAGCAATTCTAATGAAGGGAACCGCCCTATCAACAAAGGTCGAAAACGTTGCCGTAATCGTTAAAGTTGCAATTATTATTTTATTCATCATAATTGGTGTTTTCTACGTTAAGTCCAGTAATTATGTTCCATTTTATCCAAAGGAATTCCATTCTAGTTTATTCGGCCTTGGTGGAATATCAACGGCGGCTGCAACTGTTTTCTTTGCCTTTATTGGGTTTGATGCACTTGCTGCTAACTCTGCCGAAACTGTTGATCCTGGTAAAAATGTCATCAAGGGAATCTTAGGAACCGTTGTAATTGCAGTTATTCTATACGTTGCATTTTCATTAGTATTAACTGGAATCGTTAACTATAAGCAACTTAACATCGATGATCCCGCAGCATTTGCGCTTGACGTTATTCACCTTACCGCATGGAACAAATTAATTACCATCGGAGCATTATTCGGAATTTTTACCGCAATGATCACAATGTTCATTGGAGGTTCCAGACTAGTATATGCCCTAGGTCGTGATGGATTACTACCAAAATCAATGGGGAAAGTTTCCAAAAAACACGCTGTGCCATCAAATGCAATCATTATTGCAACCATCATCCAAGCTATTTTTGCTGGATTAGTGCCACTGGCTCAACTAGCATCATTGATTAATGCCGGAACTTTAATTGCATTTACGTTCATCTCATTTGGTATCTTAAGACTAAGAAAGCGTAAAGACATCAAAAACGAAGGATTTAAAATGCCCTGGTATCCATACCTCCCAATTATCGCTGGACTATTCAGTATCTTCTTCATTATCGTCCTACCAGACATCACTAAAATTTCAGTTAGTATCTGGTTGGTAATTGGAATTATTTTCTACTTCGTTTATGGAATTAGACATTCCAAGTTACAAAATAGCCAAAAATAAGCATATTCAAAAGCGAGCCACGAAATGGTTCGCTTTTTTATTTCCACTATTATATCAATCAGAAATCAATTAGCAAGATAAATCACTTCAAATGAAAACCCCGATTTGCCGAACAATCACTGTCCAACAGATCGGGGTCTCCTTACTATTGATTACAAATTATTTTTGATCCTTATTTTACATAAACTTCTGATAAATCCCAAGTAGGACCATTTGGATAATACTTAATGCCATGAATATTAGACTTAATCACTTCTGGTTGAACCTGTTGGTAAAGAGGGACAACCCCTTGTTGTGATAATAGAATATCATTAGCTTTAACCATATCATCCCAACGTTTTGCTTCATTTCCAGCATCACTACCAGTTGCCTTATTCATCAATTCATCATATTGAGCATTCGACCATTTACCGAAATTCAATGAATTTCCAGTAGTCTTAATGTTTAATGGAGATGTTGGATCAGTAACAGATGGTGACCAAAGTGCAACTGCAACTTGGAATTGGTTATTAAGTGAACGACTGACCTTAGTTGGGTGTGGCAACGTCAAACTAGAAACTTTCAAGCCAGGTAGCTTTTCAAGTTCACTTTGCAGAAATTCATTCACTGCCTTTCCTGTCGGTGTATCATCATTCAATAATTGTAAGTTCAACTTGCTAGTCTTAGTTTCAGCAAGTCCCTTCTTCCAAAGGGCCTTTGCTTCCGTTAAATTACTAGAGGTTGCGGCCTTATTGTTCGAGTAATCGGTAAAGTCCTTCCCCTTATAAGAAGCAAGTCCCTTTGGAACCAAGCCCTTCGCAGCGTATGAACCATCGCCTAAAATATCTTGCGTCAGTTGATTCCGATCGATTGCAAGTGAGATGGCCTTGCGAACGTTAAGGTTCTTAAAAGCAGGCACCTTTGATTGATTCAAAGCTAGGTAATAAACACTGTCAGTATTACGTAAGTGGAGCTGACTACTGTTCTTAAAGTGTTCCACCTGTTGTTTACCGTTTAGTTGTAATTCATCCAATTTACCTGCTTGATATTGATTATATCCAGTCGTTGGATCCTTAACTACAGTATACTTAATGTTTTTAACCTTAGTATCCTGTTCGTTCCAGTAGTAGTTGTTCTTAGCTAAGTTCCAGCCATCATTACTACCAGTCCATCCAGTAACCTTAAACGGTCCATTATAAACGGCTTTTTGACTTTCGGTCCCATAACTAGCACCGAATTTCTTAACAACTGCTTCGCTTTGTGGATAAAAGACTGGGAGGGTTACTAAGTTCTTAAAGTAGCTCTGCGGACTACTCAAATTAATTACTAACTTGTAGTCGCCCTCCGCCTTTACTCCAAGGGCTGAAACAGGCTTCGTCTTATTTTTGACCTCATCGTAATTTTGAATATGATCAAGATAATAAGCGGCTTGAGAAGCTGTCTTAGGATCAGCACTACGTTGAATTCCGTAAACAAAGTCCTTCGCAGTAACGGGGGTTCCATTACTCCACTTAGAATGACGTAAGTAAAATGTATACGTTTTGCCACCGTTAGAAACCTTATAGCTCTTCGCTACACCTGGGGCAACATTATTACCGCCATTGATCGTTAATAATCCACGATATGCGTTGTAAACGATCTGATCACTGATACTATCAACGGCTTTCGATGGATCAAGGGTCGAGATACTAGCACTACTCATCCAATTTAAGTCTTTTTTACTACCAGCACTAGAATCTGACTGACTAGAACTACTATTTGAACCACAAGCTGCTAACACCAATGATGATACAGCTGCAACAACTCCAATTTTCCAAATCGAACGACTCTTCAATATAACCACATCCTCTATTTAATTTATTGCTAATATTAAATTAAAATACCCGTTTTTTGGCGTTTTCAAAGAATTTTTCAAAAAGTTTATTTTGTTTTTCATCACGTTCCCATAGATTTTCGGGATGCCATTGAACTCCTTGGATCAAACCATTCTTACCTTCAATTGATTCTACGATGCCATCGTCAGCACGCGCAACGACCCGAAGCCCATCGCCAACTCGATTTACGGCTTGATGATGTCGAGAATTAACCTTTGTTCTTGTGCCCAATGATTCAGAAAGGTAGCTATCAGGATCAACATTGAGCATATGCGTTGGAAAGTACCCGCGGTCCCAATCAGCAGTGTGATTGAGTAAAAACTTCCGACCAGGTGCTTGCGTATAAATGTCTTGATATAGACTGCCACCAAAGAATACGTTAATTGCTTGCATCCCTCGGCAAATCCCAAGCACTGGCTTTCCATTAGAAGTAGATTCTTTTAATGCAGTAAATTCAGCTGCATCGCGGTTATCATCAGGAACATCAGTAGTTGAAAGTGCTAATTCATTATATCGTTCTGGGTTAACATCAATGCCCCCCTTAATGATCAAACCATCAACTTCATCAATCAACCGCTTAGTTAGCGATGCACTACCGATCGGAACAGCAACCGGAGTAACACCGTGAAGTCTAAGCATCTTAATGATGGCATCTGGGACTCCGCTTAATGGATCAACATCGTTTGCATAAACATCTGAAGTAATTCCGATTTTCATCATATAATTCCCCCTATAAAATAAAAACCATCATCAACACAAAAAGTGTCAAAGATGGCGATCTACTGGAAATTAAGATAGCTAAAACAGCAAGGTATCTTAATTAGAATAACCATGTTCTGGCACTATTACTTTGCAACACATAATATCAATTTCAATAGCTTTAATCATAATCATGATTATTCCCTCCGATCAATTAGTTTGTTTAAGATATAATATAATACCAAACATTAGAAAAGTCAAATTTTTTTCTAATTTAAATCCAAGTTTAATTCGTTTACTTATCAAATTCTTCTGATAAAATTTTAGTTAGTTAATATTTGGAAAGTGAGGAAATTAAATGAGTGATCAATATGAATATGACGTTGTTTACCTTGGCGGTGGTGTCGGTGCCGTTAATGGGGCCGTCCCACTAGGTAATAAGGGTTATCAAGCAGCCATTATCGAATCAACTGCAATTGGTGGGACCTGTCCAAACTTTGGTTGTACGCCCAAGTTTACGTTAGATATCCCAGCTGAATTAGCCTACCGAACTAGTCAATTTAAAAAAATCTATGGTGACAATGAAGTTAAGGTTGACTGGTACGAAAACATGCAAAGAAAGCACCGTAATATTGATGCTGATCCAGCAGGTGGCATGAAAAAAAGATTAAAGGCAGCTGGTGTGAAGGTCATTAAGGGGTATGGCAAACTAATCGATAAGCACACCCTAGAAGTGAACGGGGAACGATTAACCACTGATAAAATTGTAATCGCCACTGGGTTGACGCCTAACCACATCGACGTTCCTGGCACCGAGTTAACCCATGATAGCACTCATTTTCTATCAATCGATCAATTACCCAAAAAAATGACGGTTATTGGCAGCGGATACGTTGCAATTGAGCTAGCTACGCTGGCCCATGAATCAGGAGCGGACGTAACAGTTTTAATGCACCATGATAAAGTTTTACGTGGCTTCGATTCGTTCTTAGTTAATAAGTTAGTTGATAGTTTAAAAGCGCGGGGGATGCACTTTGTTCCCAATTCAGAAATCAAATCGATTAAAAAACAAGGTTCTGAACTCGTTGTGAACTATCAAGATAAAAAGCTTGCTACTGATTATGTATTAGACGCTAGCGGACGTAACCCAGTCGTTCACAATATCGGCTTAGAAAAGGTGGGGGTAGATTTCGATGCAAAGGGAATCAAAGTAAACGACCACCTGCAAACCAGTGTTGATAACATTTATGCTGATGGAGACGTGATCGACTTTGACAAACCAGAGTTATCCCCCGTGGCAACCTTTGAAACCAAGTATCTTACTAAGCTATTTACAGGTGAAACCGACCAGGCCATTAAATTTCCACCTATGCCTACCAACGTATTCGCCTCACCGCGTCTTGCAACCGTTGGTATCAATCCTGAAACGGTCGAAAATAACGATAATTATACAATTAAGCGCACGGACCTATCAGGTGAAATGTACTACAAAGAATCTGGTCAAACTGTCGCTGCTAGAACATTAGTATTCGATCAGGATGACTTTTTAGTTGGGGCCAGTGAACTTAGTGATCAAGCTGAAGATGCGATCGAAATTTTAAACATGGTCATTTCTTGGCACATTAGTCGTCAACAGATCCAGGGGTTAATCAATATTTTCCCATCACTAGGCAGTAATATATTAACGAGTTTTTAAAGTTTATAGATAATTTGATTAAAATAATCATTCCTAGTTTATGTAGCAAGTTATTAATGATATGATAGTAAATAACTTGTTAGATAAAGGAATGAATATATAGATGCGTAAATCTAAAATTATTGGTTTAATTATGGTTTTAGCTTCATCGCTTACATTAGCTGCTTGTCAAAATCATGAAAAAGCACCTGCCAAAAGTAGCCTACCTGCTACTTACTTCTCATCTGCTAATTCAGAATCATCACAAGCTCAAAGACAACAAATTGCAATCAATAACTTTGTTGATTCATTAAAGAAAAATTACAAAAAGTTGTTCAAGGTTTCTTATGACCAAGGTAGCGATACTGTTACAATGGTTCCAATCAGTAAGGACCTTAAGCAAATCATTAAATTAAGTAATGAAAATAATTCAGAGGGAATCAACGCCTGGACTAGTTTCGTTAAGGGGCTAGAAAAGACCTCAGCTAATGTATCCAAACAAACCAAAGATAAAGAATTCACTATGAACATGGTGGATCCTAGCAATCATAGCAAGGTCTTGTACTCAGTACAAAACGGTAAAGTCCTTCAAAATGCTTATAAATAATAAAAAAACTAGCCACTTGGCTAGTTTTTTTATTTTCCAATTTGAGCACCAATATTCTTACTCTTAATGGTATATGAATAGTCCTTGTTCACTGGTTTTTTAGTATAAACTTCAACTTCACCGTAGTTTTGGTAAGCTTTAAGGACCGTTTGCATCTTACCATTGATTTTCATTTTACTAGTCCAAAAAGTTGGCAACTGATCATCCATATCATCCCCCTGGTTGAAAGTATAGGTCGTCCCATACTGACCATCACCCTTAGGAATTTTCTTGAATACCAGCTTCTTTGCCCCCGTTCCCTTTGGTAAATATCCAGTATCGTAGTTATATTGGATTTTATGAGTCTTCTGATTGTATTTTGAATAACTTCCTGTAATTACATATTGATTTGAAATAAAAATTAAATCCCGATTATTTTTAGTATTGGCCCCATACCAGCTACCATGATATGCTTTTGGGACTGTTTTAGTCACTTGCATTTTTGCTGAAGCAAACGGCGTTGGCATCGAGGCCATCCCAATTAAACCAGCAATTGCAATCGCTGCCCATTTGGCTTTCAAATATAATCCCCCTGTTCAATTTGATGTAAGGTCAACGTTATTTGCAATTCTACATGATAGTAATTTTAATTTGAACAGCTACAATTAAACCTTAATAATAACTACTAAAAATTGAAATAATTTTAAACTGTATGTTACAATAAATTCGTACTTTAGTTTATTAGTTGCCTTTATTCGACTTAATAATGTTCTGAAATCTCTTTTATAATTATCTGATTAATGAATTAAAGTATAGCGCTAATCGTCAAGGACGGTTGGCGCTTTTTAAATTTTTTTAATAAAATGGTTGCAATCTTAAAAAAAGGTGTTATTATTATAAACATATTAATAAAAAATTAGATTTTAATTAAGTAGGTTCTTGCCTGGGAGTCAGGAAGTCGGTGGTTGCTGCGAACCGATCAGGGTAATGAATACGAAATACGTTAAAGCATAATCTAAATGGATAATAACTAGACCCATTATTAATCTAGTGAGATAACACGTTGAACGTGTTAAGCTGGGTGGTACCGCGGTCGTCCACATCGTCCCAATTACATTTATTTGTAATTGGGACTTTTTATTTTCAAGGAGGGATTGCTAATGCTAAATAATAATAATTGCGGTGGCGTTGTTCGATATCAAAACCAATTCTTTAATTGCAAATTAAATCAGCGAATATTAATCAAAGAGAGGATTCTACATTATGAATAATAAAAAACCAGAACTAAAATTAACTGAAAGCATCATTATTTTAATTGGTATTCTTGCCCTAATGGCAATTGGCATCATTGGATTACATATTTCACCAGAGGTCCCGATCCTATTTGGGATCATGCTCCTAATTTTTTGGGCTAAGTGGCGTGGATTCAGCTGGGATCAAATCAACGATAGCTTTATTGTTGGTATTAAATCAGGAATCTTGCCCCTGTTCATTTTCTTGTTGATCGGGTCATTGATCGGGGTCTGGATCGCTACTGGAATTATCCCTACCTTAATGGTATACGGATTTAAACTAATCAACGTCCAATGGTTCTTACCATCAGTATTTGTGATTTGTGGGACCATGGGTGCTGTGATCGGAAGTGCATTCACCGTTTGTTCTACCCTAGGGATTGCGTTCATGGGAATCGGTTTAACGCTCGGCGTTGATCCAGCAATGACCGCTGGAGCCATTCTTTCCGGTGCTGTTTTCGGTGATAAAGCATCCCCACTCTCCGTTTCCACTAACGTTGCAGCATCAGTAGTCCACGCTAATTTAATCGACCATATTAAAAATCTCATGTGGTCAACTATTCCAGCTAGCATCGTTGCCCTCATCCTTTACACCTTTTTAGGTCAACACTCAGGACACGCTAACTTTACAAGCGTGGACCAAACGATTAGCGTCTTACAACACCACTTCTTGATTTCACCAATCTCTTTAATCCCAGTATTTCTGTTATTCATCTGTGCATGGATCAAGATTCCAACGATTCCCACTCTTTTCATCAACCTATTAGTGTCTGGGATTATGGGCTTAATTCGGATGCCTAGCTTGAACCTCGTCAAAATCAATAATGTGATTCAAAGCGGTTTCGTATCCCAAACCGGTGATAAAAGAGTTGATATGTTACTTACCCGTGGTGGAATTGCTGGGATGATGGGAACCGTTGCATTAATCTTCGTAGCCCTTTCAATTGGTGGATTACTAATCAACTTAGGCATCATTAAGGCCATCATGGTTCCATTGACCAGCCATTTAAACTCTACTGCCTCATTGATCATTTCTGTCATCATTACCTGTTTTTGGGTCAACTTCTTCATTGGTGAACAATTCTTATCATTGATCCTGCCTGGTGAATCATTCAGTAAGGCATTTAAGAAGCACAATTTAGCCCCAATCGCATTAAGTCGGGCGCTAGAAGATGGTGGAACCGCCCTTACCTACTTAATTCCATGGGGGGTTGCCGGTAGTTTTGTTACCGCCACATTAGGAGTGCCAACAATGGCTTACATCCCATTCGTATTCTTAAGTTTATTCTCCCCAGTATTCTCGATTCTCAGTGCATTAACTGGTTTCAAAATCAAGCACATTCATGAACCAAAAGAAAATAATAAAGCTGTAACTGAGTAATCATCAAAAATAGCCTGAACGTGAAGTCAAATTCACGTTCAGGCTATTTTATTTTTATTCCATACTAGCAACGGTATCATCGAACCGTGTTTTAATATAATTAGCAGATGCCTTGAGCTTTTCTTTTTCCTCATCGGTAAGGTTAAGCTTATCTTGTTCAACAACCCCATCACGACCAATGACCGCTGGATATGAAAGATAGGTTTGGTATTCCTCATTCCAATTCGAGACTGGCAGTTCTGCACGCGCGTCGCTTAGAATGACCTTTGCCAACTTAACCGCAGCAGATGCGATCCCATAGTTAGTGTACTTTTTACCATGATAAACGGTATAGCCACCAGCTCGTGCTACTTCATCTAGATCTGCTAAGTCAACATTGCGTTCACTTGCTACTTCAGCGACTGGTCGCCCTAATGCCTTAACGGTCGACCAAGCGGTAAATTGAGAATTACCATGCTCTCCAAGGTTATATCCACCAACAGAACGAGGATCAATCTTTAATTCACCAGAAACTGCCCGTCGCATTCGTGAAGAATCTAACAGGGTTCCAGTCCCAATCACGCGATGTTTAGGAAAGCCCGTAAACTTCTGATACATCATCGTGATAACATCACACGGGTTGGTAATATCAATTAAAACCCCCTTAAAACCAGAGGCTTTTAGTTTTTCACTGACGTCTCGCACCGCATTCTTGGTAAATGGTAATTCAATAAAGCGATCGTGTTCCTTATTATCTTTTTGTAATGAAATTTTACCAACTGCGGAAATGACGACATCAGCATCCTTTAATGCCGAATAGTCATTCACCGTAATGTTAGTATGTTCAGGTAAATTAGACATTGCATCTTGAAAATCGGTCGCATCTGCATTGACCTTATCTTCATTCGTATCGATCAAGACTAACTCATCGGTAACCCCATCCACTACGATATGATGAGCAACCGCTGCACCAACGTGACCCATTCCAATAACTCCAACTTTTCTTGTCATATGTATCCATCCCCTTAGATTAGTTATGTTCATTTTTAACAATGATTTTAGTATAGCACACTATCACATCATTTCAACATTAAATTCTAATCTAATTTTAATCAAGCGAAGCTGATACTCCTTAATAGCATTTTGTTTTTTATCAGCATATCATAGTAATGTTCTATCATTTTACAGAGGTGAAATTAATAATGAATTCACAACGATCCGATGCATCACTCATTGCTATGTTTAAGTTCGTATTTGGCAAGGTTTTAAATAAACCCTGGCTGTTATTCCTAAACGTATTAGCATTGACTATTATTACCATATTGCAATTTGTAATGCCACAAATTGAGCAGTTCATAATCGATAAAGTCATCCCCAACCAAAACTTTCAATCATTACTGATAGTAATTGGCTTACTGATCTTAACAGCAATCGTATTGGGAATCTTCAATTACGTTTCAACATACTTTATGAGCATCATGAGTCAAAACGCAATCACGGATTTAAGAAATCAACTCTACCAACACTTGTTAAAGATGGACACACGCTTTTTTGAATCCAGTAAAACGGGTGACTTAATGACTAGACTCACTAGTGACATCAATAATTTACAAAGCTTAATTTCTGCAAATATGCTGAGCATTGTTGGAAATATGTTTACGCTTATCGGGGTGCTAGCGCTAATTTTTTATATCAACTGGCAAATGGCACTAGCGGTTAGCTTAACATTCCCATTAATGTTTATCGTCTACCGCGTCTTTCGGAAAAGAATTCGGAACGCCTTCCATCGAGCGCGATATTCACAGGCATTGATGTCAAATCAAATGCAGCAAACATTGACCGAAATTGATTTGATCAAAAGTTTTACCAACGAGGAACTTGAAGCCAAACGATTCGACCAGTTGGCACAAAATAACCGCAAAGACTTAATTGACGCTGGACGTAATCAAGCAATCTTCAACCCGTTGATTGATGGAATCAATTATACTGGAGTCGCAATCATCCTATTGCTGGGGGCTTACTTTATCATCAAGGGCCATTTAACGATCGGTGCTTTAGTGGCCTACATTAGTTATGTTGCAATGGTCCAAAGTCCGATTCAATCATTCACGCGCTTGTTGAACCAACTCCAACAAGCCTTGGTTTCATACGGGAGAATTAAAACGATTTTAGATGAAACCCCGAAGGTGATCAATTGCAAACATCCCCGTCAGTTCCCAAACATTAAAGCTGGGATTAAAATTGAACACGTTTCATTTACCTACCAAGCTAATGATCAACAAAAGCAAAGCCGCCCCATTATTGACGATGTGAGCATCATGGTCCCATATGGTAAGACAACAGCAATCGTCGGGGCTTCTGGATCTGGCAAAACTACGATCACCAGATTGATCGATCGTTTCTATGACCTAGATCGAGGAAATATTTATTTTGACAACGTCCCAATTGCAGAAATTGACTTAAAATCACTGCGTTCCAACATCGCCATCGTTTCCCAAGATATTTTCATTATCGATGGTAGCATCAAGGACAATGTTTTATACGGACGTGAAAACGCCACCGACGAAGAAATCTGGCAAGTTTTGCAATTAGCAGACTTAGCAACATTCGTTCAGCAACTGCCTAATGATATCAACACCCAAGTTGGTGAACGTGGGGTTAAGTTATCTGGCGGCCAAAAGCAACGGATCTCAATCGCACGGGCTCTGTTAAAAGATGCCCCCATCATTATTTTAGACGAAGCCACCGCCAGTTTGGATAATGAATCCGAAAAGGCCATTCAACACGCATTGGATAATCTTTTAAAGTCCAAAACGTCAATCGTAATTGCCCATCGACTATCAACGATCCATAATGCAGATCAAATTATTGTAATGAGTAATGGCAAAGTCGTTGAACGTGGTACCCACGATTCATTGATGAAACAAAATGGTCAATATGCTGAACTGTATAATGCTCAATTTGAATAAAAAATCAGGACCGATTCGTTTATTAAGCGAAGCGGTCCTGATTTATTTTTAAACCGGTGAAATCCAAAGGTTTAACCAAAATACAACGATTGTTAACATTTCAAATTCTAACGCAAAACGGTACCAATCACGGCTATTAAATTTAAACGTGCCAACCAGGTTCAGCAATGCCATGATCACTGCCAGCCACTGGCTAATTGAAAGTGCAAGGTTCATTAAGTCATCGAACGGCCCTTCGTTAGAAACTAGGCTAATCCCAACCATTGAAAGCAAAATAAAAATCATCGCAATCCAGTTCAAAGTTTTCCAGAAATTTGATTGATTTTCATGACCTGTTAATTGTTGATTAGAGTTAACGTTTAACAACCAACCAATCCCAACGATCAAAAGAGATAAAACAATGATTAGCATGAAATCAGAGATTGGGGTCGGAGGAATTTCAGGAATATTACCATGGGTCAAACTTGCTGGTAGAACCGTTCTTAAAAAGAGAACGACTAACCAGCAGGCAAAAAAGCTAATGATTCCATCCAATAGGTATTGGGCAGTAATTTTTAATTTGATAATCACCATTCCATTCTGTGTAATGTCATCTTAACTATTGTATACCAATTGAGGCAGATTAGAAAAGCGCTATATTTATAACTTCGGTAGCCGATACTCATAACTATCGTGCCATTCACCATCTAAGAAAATCGTAGGGATCCCACGAACTCCAGCAGCTGATAGCTCCCTTGTTGTTTGTTGGGTTTCTTTACTAGTTTTATGCTTGCTAACCCCATATTCTGATTCTAAATATTTTGGAACTTGGTCTATAGAGTAACGTTTAAAATGATTTTGATTGTGTACTAAGCGTTGAACGAATGCAAAGGCCGCTTGCGGATGAGCAAAGTCAACGTATTCGTGGGCCACATTGCCAATTCTTAATGCCGCCTTATCCTTGGTCCAAAATTTAATGTGCAGACTTAATCTGCCTCCAGCGATTGCAGCTTCAATATTTTTAGCATTGCGACTCCACCACTTTTTGCAATAACGACAACTCAGATTCATGACGACCGTCAATTGATGGGGAGCATCATTCTCCCCTAAATTCAAAGTGTCTTGACTATCAATTGGAATTGCTGACATTGAGATTCCCCCTATTCTTCTGCAACCGTAAATCGCGTCGTGTGATGGGCTGGTTTTTCGATTTCATCAATCACCGCTTTAGCTAGTGTTGAATATGAGATCTGCGACTTGCCATCTTTGTTCCGCAACACGTGGTTATCACCTAATTGATACTTCGTAGTCGGCCCCTCATATACGTCAATCGCTGGGGAAATGCCTAACCAGTTCACATTTTTAATGTCACGTAAAAACAGATATTCATTTAACTGCTCTCTAAATAGTGGTAAATACGGCCTCATCATTGGCACATTACGCAAATCCTGCATTAATAGATGTTCATAGCGATGCCCCGTCAACAGGCTGTTCGCCCCTAACATAAAGATCAACTTAGGCGCGTGCGTTTCGCGAAACATTGCCACTAACTTGGTAGCTAGATCCACTTGTAAGTAGGCCTGGTCTGGCTTAGGCAAATAGGCATCCACGATTACGTCAAATTGTTCCAATTGCTCTTTAATCAACTCCATCGGATTTCCAGCAATCAGTGGCGTTGTTTGACCAAATAATGCAATTGCCTTGTCCGCATCCTCATCAATGGCGGTCATTTGATTCCCAGTCATCACGCCTTGGCGCATAATTTGATTACCAGTTAGAGTTGTCGCACCGATTACTGCAATTTTCATTTTCATTTCTCCCCGTTCAATTAATATAGTTACTATTTTAATGATATCGTTGATGATGGCAATTAAATTGAACTTGTATAATTTATAATATATAACAAATTATTTATAATTAAAGAGAAGTTAGTTTCCACAATAAAAAAGTGTGCTCACTCAATCAGCACACTCCCTAACAATGAATCATCGTTAATCCATATCAATTAATATTTTTGTCCCCGTTCATAAGAATTATTATAAGGTTTAAAGTCATGATCATGTAATTGATAAGCAGCATCGATTAGCCAATTTGTGTTGCGTATCAAGGCCCGCCCTTCTAAAATCAAGTCTGCTTGTTGATTTTGTAAGATGTATTCACATAGTCCTGGATTGTCCAATAACCCCACCGTAGCAACAGGAATTGAAACGGCGTGCTTCAATTCGGTTGCAAATGGCGTTTGATAGCCATCGTGAACTGGGATGTTAGGAGCCTTATTGAGCAACCCTCCAGTTGAGGCATCGATTAGATCAACCCCATCTGCTTCTAGCCATTTAGCAACCCGCTTCCAATCTTCAATTGAGTTTTGAACTCCCGAATCATCGTAGTCAGTCAATGATAATCGAATCCACAGCGAACCGCTAAACCGAGCCCGAACCGCAGTAATAATTTCATGAACTAATCGGTAGCGGTTTTCCAATGAACCACCATATTGATCCGTGCGTTGGTTAGTTAACGCAGATAAAAACTGATCTAATAAATAACCATGAGCACCATGAATTTCAATCACATCAACTCCAGCCCGCTTAGCACGTTCAGCAGCACGCACGAATGCATCCTTAACTTCAATAATTTCAGAATCAGTTAATTCATGGGGAACCGAATATGAATCGCTAAATGGAATTGCACTGGGTGCTGACACAATTTCAGCATCCTCAGCTTTTCTACCAGCGTGGTTCAGTTGCACCCCCACCTTGGTTCCAAAAGAATGAAGCATCTTAACTAACGCACTTAATTTATCGGCTTGGGCATCATTCCAAAGCCCCAAATCATTATCAGAAATTCGACCATCAGGTTGCACAGCGGTGGACTCAGTAATTATCAGCCCTACCTTTGACAACGCTCTGGCCCCATAATGAGCAAAATGAAACGGCTCTAAAATGCCATCTTTATTACGTACTTCATACATGCACATGGGTGACATCACGACTCTGTTATTAAGTTCCAAGTTCGCAATTTTTACTGGAGAAAGCAATAAACTCATTTATATCAGTCCCTTCTTTACTTACTAAAGTATAGCAAAAACACAAGGGACATACCATTATTTACAACGGTATCAAATATAGATATAAATGTTATAATTAATCTGAACATATATTAAGTAATCATTTACAAGTTTTAACTACAAAAGTGGAAAGTTGGGATAAGCGATGCAAGAAAACGATCTAGATGCTTCAAACCTAGTTTCAGAATTCTTGGATAAACATTTATACATTACGAACGAATTCTACGAATTAATGAATACCTGCTTTATCAATTATAAGGGTTATGAAATTATTAAAAATGACGTAGAGGATAAGTTCGATAGGATCGATGTTAAATTATTCTTCAAGGATCCTACTAAGGATGTCCAACAAACAATATACATTGATGAAAAATCAGCCATTTTTTATCCTAATCCATCCAAGTATGGTGAATTAAGGACCTTTGCTTTTGAATTAACAAATAACTCGGACGATTCTTATGGACCATTGTTCGATCCTCAATCCAACGTTTCTGGATTATATTTAATTAATTGGATCACGTTAAAAAAAGAAAAGAGTTCCAGTGATTGGTGGAACCACCCTAATGAAAATAAGATCGTTAAAATTCATTCATTCTTATTAGGTAAGTCTGACGTTAAAAAATTAATTGAAGATGAATGTAAAAAGAATTACCCCGAAACTAGTTATAATAATTTTGAAGATATCATCGACTACTTCAAAGAAGATAGTAAGGATAAAAGAGTTGATTTAGTGGGCGATTACAATAGTGATAGGGAGAATTCTATCTCAATTATTAATCCTAGAATTGACGGAACTTCAATTCTTATTGGGACTGACATTTTAAGAAAAATTTCACTGGCTGAAATTACTTCTTATGAAGATCAGCAACCTAAATGCTATTTTTTGAAGGCATAACCGATTATGAAATTACAACTAATTTTACCTCTGGAACTAGTTAGTAAGCTTGATTTGGATAATTTCAATATCGAAAGATCATTAACGGCAAAAGAGCAAGATTCCAAGAATGGGCAAACAATCCAAGTCATTGCCACAAATGTAGATGAGGCAAATGACATTGCATGCGAAATCATCCCTGATTTAATGTCATTAAGCCCTGCTTATCAGTACCGTGATTTTTATACGATGCTAAACGTTTGGATGGATGAACTCGTTGAAGATTGTGAAATCTATTTCCAAAGTGACGTGGAGGAATTCATTGATGGTGATAAAGATGAGCAAGCTTTCTACAACTACATGGATTCCCTCGGGTTGATAGATGGTGATCTTACAGAATTCATCAATACAAAAATAACGCCATTAGGGGCCAGTTTAAAATTTATAAGTTAATCCGAGCTAATTAAATAAAAATGCCAGTGATTATTTCACTGGCATTTTTTATGGTCTCAAGAACAACAATTTAGCGAACATGCTACTTTGCTACTTTTTGCAGAACAAATTTTTCATCATTTAAGACAAAGTAAAATGGATCTGATGGATTATCTGGATGGTTCGATTTTAAATCTAATAGTTTTTCACTTTTAATTTCTTCATCACTATGGTTAATGCGTAACTGCTTAATATACTCATCCACTGGAACGCTTTTAATATCGTTATGGTCATAGTAAAGGTTTCTAACCTCACTCGCATCATTATTTTCTAGCAAGTATTTGATCAAAGCAATTTGCGATAAATCAGTAACAATTGGCACAAAATTAGTATAGTATTCGGTTTCCTCATATGTATCAGTAAAGTTACGATAGGTTATCTTCAAGGCCAAGTTGTTTTCAACTAATTCTGAACTCTTAATTGTATAGGCATTGCTTACAAAAGCCTGTTGGAGTGCATACTTATTAACTAGGGAGCTAGCATCAAAGTCATATGGCTTCGCTAGCGAAATCCCATAATAATCAGGTTGGGTATTATGATAATTATATACATCATACGGACCGATAAATAGATAGATAACCTCTGTCAGATCCATATCGATTTTTTTAGCATTTAATTCAGATTGTAGCTGCTTTAAGTTCCCAACATGGTTACTTGAAGAATGGTCACTAAAGGATAATTGGTAAATGTTGCCATCTGACATTTTGATCACAAAATAACAACTATTCGTGCTTTCTGACTTTTTAGAATTAATAATCTTTTCAATCTTGATCTCTTTACCTAACATTACTGATATTACTTTTTCCATATCTGTCATAAAATTAAATCTCCTTAAATAAAATTTATCAAGTAACAAAAATGACACAATGTTACCGAACTAATTTGATGAAACTTAATCAAAGTATATTACTTTAAAAACTAGCAATCAATAACTTTTTGTTGCTATTCATTGAAGTATCTGAGCTAGCTTTTTCTCAAACAGTGGTGCTAATAAGTGGTTGCCCTTAATCGTCGGATGCAAAAAATCATCATTTAGATAATTATTTTGTAAATTGTTCATCTTCCGATTCAAGTCCTTGTCACTATACAAGTCTAAAATTGTGAACTTCCACTTCTTCTGTAATTCATAAACCGAATTAACTAGTTGTGCATACTCAGGATGCTTTTCGTTAACACAAGTATAAACTAAAACTGGACAGTCCCAGTAATCGTTAACGTATCTCAAAATAAATTCGATTGCCCCAATCGTAGTATCAGTATCAAATGCACTGTAATCATAAGTCAATGCAGTTTTCCCCAGCGGCTTATTTGAAGATTCATCATTAGTTGATAACTGCAAGACAAAGGCATCTAACGAATCGTTTATTGAAATATTATTCACTAACCGCTTATGATAAGTCAGATTGGACGAACCAGCTAGTGTAGTTCCAGAAATAGCCTCTTTAACTGGAACGATGCCATCATTACTAGCTAAAATATCAACAAATGAAATGTGATGGGACTTAAAGCCCTTCGTCACCGATGACCCCAGAAAGGCAATCCGCTTCCCCTTTAAGACGCCAGCACCCTGGGCTTTACTAAATTGCATATAATCGGGATCATCTAAAATGTGCTTGCGAGTAAATGGATTACTAGTAATTTCATCACTGATCAAATTCATCATTCCACTTAATTTTACGTTCAAAGCTAATCACTTCCTAATTGTTACTGATTATACACTTTGCAAAATAAAATATATAAAAAACCGTCTTATATTAAAATAATAATAAAAATTAAAAACGTTTAACAGTGGTTTCCCAATATAATATATAATAAAAACATATTTATGAATTAGCAATGGGAGGAATTTGCATGAAAGACGTGCTCAAAATATTAAAAGAAGCTACTGATGCCATTCACTATTTAGGAACAGCAGAAGGTAAAAAGTTCACAGATGACTTAAACATAAAATACTTCGCTGTGTTGAACCATCGCATCGCTAAATTAAGTGATGAAATTGAACTTTCAAAGGTTAATATTGCGAATGATTTTGCTAAAAGAGCACAAATCGTAGATGAACAACCCTTAACTTCGAATCAGGTTAAAATGATGTTAGCGCTTGAAGAAAAGGTAAAGGTCAAGCAGCACTCTTACAGTAATTACGATTTCAAGGAAATTACGCTTGATTTAATGATTCACTTGCAAAATAACATCGACACCTTTAAAAAAATCGTTCAATATGAAAAAGAAAATGGCCTCTCTGAGTACTTTCCCACCCATAATAAAAAAATGATCATCGAATTAAAGAAGCTATACAAGATATTATCTAAACACCAAAAAGACTATTACTATTATAGCGATGCTTTTAATGAAAACATTAGTTTCATTAAAAAGACCGACTTACCCGTTGACCTATAAATTAAAAAAGAAGTCACCATCAACGATGGGACTTCTTTATTTATTATTAATTCTTTTTATGATTGGGGGATGGAGAACCTTTTTTGCCATTCATATGATTCACAGCTCCATTTGTTGACTGGACATTGGCTTTCAATTCATTGATCTTATGAATTAAAAGACCAATTTCATTTTCCTTTTTAACTAGCATGTAAATTAGTGAATCTTGTGACAAGTTCACCTTATCTTTAATCAGCGCATTGCGCATTTGATTAACCTCTTCTTCACGTTCTGCTTCAATCGATTCGTGAAAATTATCATCATAGTCTTTTTCTACTTGGTACTGCGTAATGTAGCGTTCAACATCATAAGCGCTAATCAACTTATACTTATGTTTAAATTTATCATTATCATTTGCAATGCTAACTGATTCGATCTCATCAGTTGGTTTCCCAACGATCTTTTTAATCAAGTTATACTTGCTAGATTGAGACTTCAATGAAACTTTAATGTCATTATTAATGGCGACTCTAACAGTAGCATCCACGGTAAAGTAAATTTCCTTGTGATTGGAATTAGAATTAGTGGCAACCACCACTCCATACTTCCGATCTTTAACCCAATTATATTCTACCATTTTACATTCAGCTCCTTTAAATCCTTTTGTAACAGGCGATTCCATCGTTACTGTAAATATTAGAGAATGAATCGAAAACTATCTCAATGAATGATAACATTATTAATGTTATCCTAAATAAGGTTAATAGTCACTAAATAATAATTGCTAATTTTTCAAGGGAGCTGACTGTGTAATGATTAAAAAAATTCATAAATTATTGTATCCAGTAATCCACTTATTTAGAAAAATGGGGTTATTAAATACCATCGCTTTCATTAATGGCTTGTTCGTCTCAGCAGTGCTTTACTTGCTGTTGAGCCTATACGCTTTAAAGCATTGGCCATTGCCAACGTGGTACGTTTGGACATTCTACGGCGTATGGATGCTAAGTTGTGTTGTTTCGACCTATGATATAGCATGTAAAAAGTTCCTAGATGATTAGTTTTTAGTAGTATTAACTCAAAAAAGACATCAATTGATCCTGAAATGGATGGTTGATGTCTTTTTTGATGTAGTGTGGTGGAAATGAGATTATTGACACCAATTTATAAATTAAATTGATAGTTGAAATTTGATTTATTTATTCTTTGCTCAGTCCATTGTTACTTATTGATTTATCAAACGAAACGCGATTCCAATAATAACAAAATTTAGTTGTCCAAGAATTTAACCCTATAAAATCAGAAGCCGTCTGATGTTATTTCAATACTGCTCCTATGATAATAATATAGACCATTTTTATGGCATGTCCTTTAGCGCGTACCATAGAATGAACTCTAATTCACTATAATTATATAATCTTAATGTACCATTTGAAATTATATAAATACTTAACTTAATTTTATAAAATATTTAAGCTAGATGCTATAATTAAAAATAATAATAGATAGTCACAAAAACTGATACATAAACGTTTATATAAATGCATAACCAGGGAGATGTTTACTATGAAAATTAAAAACAAACTTGTAAGCTTGATGACGGTGTTGATCACATTCTTTACCGTTAATACCGTCACGAAAACCGTCCACGCTGACCCCAATCCATTAGCCGGGGCTGACCCAAGGGTCGTCAACCAAATTTTGAACAATTTTAGTGTCAACATGCCGAACCGCTATTTACTTTATGATCCCAATCCATATATGGCAAATGCCAATTATAAAAAAGGCACCAAAGTGATTTATAATTTTACCAATACCAGTTTACAATTCAGCCAACTTCCGGCAAATGAAACTGATACCCAATATGGCACGAGAAAAATTAAAAATCAAGCAACCGGAACCATCGTTAAAAAAACCATGAGTGATTGGGGAATCATGTATTACCAAGTTAAATTCAACTATCCTAAAAAAACGTATTGGGTACTAGCGGCCGATTTACATCTACCAAAGAATCCCAATAAACATAACACCACCGTCACTGATGCCGAAAACCAAGACGTGGGGCTCAACTATGTTAACTACATTCGTGATCAACATGGGTTACAACCCTTAACATGGAACGACCATCTCTATACCTTAGCCCTGGAACGAAATCAACAACTGATCAAAACTAAATCAATATCACATTATGCTGCTGATGGTAGTCTTCAAGTTGACGATTTAATTAAACAACATGGCTGGGATGACGATGGTGTTGGTGAAAATATTCAAAACACATATTCATCAGATACACCAACTGATACCATGATCAACATGGTCAACGAATTCACGTACAACGATGCCGTTGGTGAAAAATGGGCCCACCGTAGAAACATCTTAAGTACAATCGCTACCCAAATGGCCATGGCAACCACTTATAACGACGGAAAGTATTACCAAACCATGTTATTCGAAGAATAGTAACAAACAAAAGCATTGATTATTCTTTGCTTTTCATACATATATATTTTAATCGAAATGATGAATAAGCATTATGATACCAAAAAATCCTTAATCAATGCGATGAAAACATGGATTAAGGATTACAATAATAATAGATTAAAAGAAAAACTAGGATACCAGTTACCAAATCAATATTTGGGATTGATATCCTAGCAAAAGTATTAGTCTAACCGATTGGGGTCAGATCATTCGCTTTTTATTTTTTATAAAATTTACATTAATATAAATGAATACTATTTATCCAATTGTGAAATTCCGTCTCCTAAAGCGCTGAATAATTGTCTAATGTTTGACCATTGATTCACAACATCAGGATCTTCATTAGTTTGAGATCCATCAGAGCCTTGGCTGACCTTTTGGCTTCCAGATACAAATGTAGCTTTAATAGTAGTCAGCTTATCAAAATCAGAGTGTGATAATTTACTCTTCAAACGATTGGCAAATCTTAGATAAATTGAATTAGCAACATTTTCTATAGCTTTCATGTTACTAGAGGACATCATAACATCATCATTTGAACTAACTAAATCACTTGCATCCACATTAGTACCCATATCAGTAGCAATATTATTTAATGATGATCCAATGCCGCTATAAGATAATGAATATCTAGGGGAAGCAACAACATAATTATCATTATTAGATCCTGGAATAATATCGCTACTAAATTCAGAACCAACTTGATTATTATAAAATTTAATATCATCATTTAGCTGATTAGCAGTAACATTAACCTTTTGCTGATTAGCTTTAGATTTAAAAATAGTCTTGGTATTTTTAGTCTTTTTCTTACTTTTTTTAATATTTTTCTTCAATACCTTAACATGAATATTTTTAGCATTTGTAACAGCTGAATGAGATACCAAAACTGGTGCAACTAGAATCAATGCTAAAAATAAAGTTAAAAGTTTTTTTGAATTAATCATTATGTAATCTCCTTATAAAAAAATATTATACGTCAAGCAAAAATATTATACATTAAGGAAATATAAAAATCAATATTTAATTCTGCTCCTATGATTAAATTTTGGACAAAATTTTTAATCCGATATAATTATTATTAAAAGGAGCTTTTTATTATGCCAAAATCATATTCAAAAGAATTCAGAGATTCAATTATTTCACTATCAAAGCAAGGCCACAGTATTAAATCATTAGCTAAAGAATACGATGTTTCAGCTAACACGATCAGTCGTTGGTTGAAACAGAGTTCCACTATTAATGTTGATGACAAACAAATTTCTTATGAAAAGTATGTTCAAATGGAAAAGAAATTAGCTCAAGCTCAGGAGGAATTAGAAATTTTAAAACGAGCTGCGGTGTTACTTGGGAAGCGTTAACAATCAAGAAAGCCTTAGGCTTTATCAAGGATAGTTTAGAACATGGACACCGCTTAGCTACCACTCTAAGGGCTTTTAAAATGCCTAAGAGCACCTACTACTATTGGGTAAATCATGAACCAACCGCTAGATATAATCAAAATGTTATTTTGAAACGGGCAATTTTGGTGGCATAGAAAAAGAGTCGATACGTTTATGGATACCCAAGAATTCACCAAGTCCTTTTGAACAAAGAAATTAAAGTAAGCTCTAGAACTGTTTGGAAGCTAATGCATTCAATGAATGTTCATTCAGTTCTGAATAAAAAGTATCTTAAGCCAACCACGCATAACGATTATGAACAAAGATCCAATTTAGTTAAGAAAGATTGGTGCACCGCATGGTGTGCAGATATAACTTATATTCCATTAACTAATCATAAATGGGTATATTTAGCTAGTGTCTATAATCCCAATAACCATCAGGTCTTATCCCATCAAGTGGGCAATGAAATGACTGCTGATTTAGTGACTAAAACGATGCAAAAAGCAGTTAAGAACGCTGACAAACTCGTTTTCTTACACAGTGATATGGGTAGTCATTACACTAGTGATCAATTCGAAAAATTATTAAATAAGTTGAATATTAAGCATTCTTACTCACTGAAGGGGCATCCTTACGATAATACCTATATTGAGAATTTTCATTCAATGCTGAAACGGGAACTTGTTTTTCAAACAAAGTTTGAAAGCATCGAGGAAGTAATCGCCAGTATTGATTGGTATGTAAGATGGTACAACAATGAAAGAATTAGCTTGGTAAAAACTACATAAAATTAGTCCAAGTTATTGACATAGGAGCACACTAAAATTAAATACTAGTCATCCACTAACAAAAACACCATCAAGTCCATTGAACTTGGTGGTGTTTTTGTTTATTTTATATAATTATACTTACTAAATGCATTTTGCTACATTTTAATCATTAGGATTAGTTGCACTCCATGTCATTGAATCTTTATTAAGATAAAGAGTTCCATTTGGATTACTCTGCTTTACTAGAGGAGCAGCAGCTTTGTAAACATTATACATTTTATTAAAGTATTCAGCTGTTCCCGCTCCTCCTGTATATGAAGGATTTTGAATATCATTACCTAAAGCATCAATGTAAGCATATTTATATGCGGGATTATTATAATAACGAACACTTAATTGTGATCCACCTTCATCATTTGGACCTTGCGCTTGCCAAACTTCACCACCATTATTATAATAATAGTTTTCAATAATACTTCTATTCTTTACAAACCATTCTCCAAATGATGAATATTTTGATTGTTTATCAGTACCATCAGAGTTTAGTTTTTCTTTCTTACTTTTAGCTTTTTTCGCTTTCTTTACTTTTTTAGTAGATTTATGTTTCTTAGTAGCCGCACTAGCTTGTTGGTAACTTTGTAAGGTTGTAACACCAGTACCTGCTAATAATGCACTTAATGAAAGTACTGTTAAGAATTTCTTAGCCTTCATAATTATCATCTCCGTATAATTTTGTATGTATTACATGAAACATGATAACATTTATTGTTTATCATATCTAGTTTCATGTAAGTTAAAGTATCTTAAAAATTTATGGGCAATTAATTTAATTTAATAATATATTTAAATGTTTTCGTAATGAAGATTCGTTACGTTTTTTTGATCAGTAGAACTTGTAGTAGGTCTTAGTACCGAAGTCTAGTTTGTTACTATCTGAACGTTGGTCAACGTAAACTATATTGTGAATATTTTTGAACTTGTTTTGAATTTCATTTTTGGAATTAGATGGTTTAATTGTTGCGGTGTTGTAGCCCTTAGCGGTGTATGACTTAGGGTTTAGTCCATGAGTACGATACTTAGCGACCCAATTGGCAGGACGGGTTTTAGTGAAAATCTTGTCAATGTTAATGTGATAGTAATCACGGTATAATTTCTTGATATTGATATATTTTATATCATGACCATATTTACCACCGATTTTATTTAAATCGTTGTCGAATAGGAGATTTAATTCGGGGTGGATATCGGTAATGGATTTTCCAACTTTAGCAGCATATTTTGTCCAACTTTTTGGTGGTAATTGACTAGATGAAATCTGTCCATTTCTTTGCATTTCTATTTTAATACCGTCGATGTATCCTTTGGATGTGAATCCACGTTGATATTTAAGCGTGTTTTGATTAAGATATTGGGGTTTAGTTTTCCAAATAGGCATTTGGCTAAGAGGTGCGTTAGGATTGGCTAAGTTACCAGTAGGGTTATCATCTTGTGTCCATTTAGGTGTTTTAAGATTTGGGCTACCTAAGTAGTCAGCATGTGCAACGTTAGCAACATTGTTACCACTAAAGTTACTAAAGTTAGCAACAGTGACGAGACTGGCCGTCGCAACGGCCATTAGGACAGATTTCTTGAGAAAGTTTTTGATCGGGTTCATACTTTAACACTCCTTTATTATGTGGTGCTCTAACGGATATCCGTTAGGTTTTTTGATTAGAAATCGTTTTTATTGCTTGTTTGGTCTTGATTGGATAAGAGAACACCATGAGCACGATCAAGCATAGTTTTTGCGTATTTAGCATTGTTCATTGCTGTAGTGTAAGTGAATGGCTTGTAACCTTTGACCATATATTTACTTGGATTGATACCATTGGCGTATTTCTTAGTGTAGTTCTTGACGGGTGACTTGGTAAGTAGTTTTTCAATTTTAATGTGGTAAACTTGACGATAAAATTTCTTAATGTTAATGAATTTGTTGTTGTATTTGTACTTACCCGTTTGATTTTCATAAGTCCAGATTACATTATTGGTGATTAAAGCAATTACTTGGTGTTTATTCCAATCGGATGTGGTTTGAGTCCATGCTTTAGGAATTATGTGTTTAGTGTCTCCACCAAAAGTCATGGTTCCATCGTTGTTTAAGTCAACGGCAATACCTTCGAGGTATACTCTTTTTACTGTGGCACGACGGTATTTTCCGTCGATACTTTGAAAGTGAGACCCAGTTTTGTAAACTGGCATAGTTGTGACGGATGCATTTGGATTAACAAGTGTTTCTTGAGCTGATTTATCAACACCTTTGTTGCTACCATTTTGATTAGGATCGTTAGGGTTATATGCAGCAAGTGCTACATTCGCCACGTTATTTACGTTAGCAACACCAGCAACAGTGACGAGACTGGCCGTTGCAACGGCCATTAATACAGTTTTATTGAGAAAATTTTTGATCGAGTTCATACTTTAACACTCCTTTAGTATGTAGTGCCCTAACGGATATCCGTTAGGATTTTTTTGATTAGTATTTAGTAGCTGTACTAAAATCATTCTTTGGTGACCATCGTCTTTGGTCTTTGTATGAAATGTGGTGTAAACTGTTAATTTTATTTACAACTTGTTGTTTAGACCATTCGGTATGGTTGAGGCCACTTGTTGAGTACCCTTTAATCATGTATGATTTAGGATTAACACCGTGTGTGCGATACTTAGATTCCCAGTTCTTTGGGCGGGTGTATGTTAGAAGGTTGTCAATATTAACATGGTAGTAATCTTTGTATAATTTTTTAATGTTGTTGAAGGGGTTTTTGTAATTATCAGTATATTTTGTTGGATAAATTACAAAATCGGAATTCATTACAAGCATTAGTTCTGGATGAGTTACTTTAAATCCGCCATGTTGATATGTGTAATTAAGCCAACTTTTTGGAATAGATTGTTGTAGAGTTAACACGCCATTAGTTTCTAAACGAACTTTTAATCCATCTAAATAGAAATATTTAACTCCATGTCTGTCATATTTTTGGTTCATACTACCTGGCGTTAGATAGTCTGGATTGGTTACTGCAATATTGTTGCCAGTTTTTGATTTACTTGCAATTACAGTTGCTTGATTTCCATAATCTTTTTGCGGATTAGTCCATGCATCATACTTAGCTGCATTCGCCACGTTATTTGCGTTACCAAAGTTAGCAACAGTGACGAGACTGGCCGTCGCAACGGCAATTAGGACAGATTTTTTGAGAAAGTTTTTGATCGAGTTCATATTTGAACACTCCTTTAGTATGTATTGTCCTAACGAATATTCGTTAGGTTTTTTGATTAATATTTAGTTGCGGTTCCAAAGTCTAGTTTATTGCTGGTGATGCGTTGGTCTTTGTAGACCACGTTGTGTAAATTCTTTAACTTGGAATCGAGGTT
This sequence comes from Nicoliella sp. ESL1106, assembly GCF_058509965.1. Lineage (NCBI taxonomy): Bacteria > Bacillati > Bacillota > Bacilli > Lactobacillales > Lactobacillaceae > Nicoliella > Nicoliella sp. ESL1106. The sequence goes on along the minus strand of NZ_CP196341.1, from coordinate 270,543 downwards.
GGTAGGGTGATTAAACTTATACATTTTGTAAAGGTCGTTAGCAGTGTAACCTTTTACCATGTAAGTTTTAGGATTGAGGCCATGTTTGAAGTATTTAGTGCGCCAATTGGCGGGTCTGGTATACGTTAGGATTTTATCGATATTAACGTGATAGTAATCACGGTAAAGTTTTTTAATATTGACAAATTTGTTACTGTATTTGTATTTGATAAATGTTCTATTTGTTAATAGTACAAATTCAGGATGCGTTTTGTAAAAGTCAAGATGTGTAGAATGATATTTTAGCCAAGGGTCTAAAGTTCCAATATAATTTGAACTTTGCACATAGATAGCACCGTCATTTTCAACGGTTACTGGAATTCCTAGAAAATACATATCTTTATTTTGACTTCGTGTAAATGTACCGCCATTGGTTTGAATTACTGGCATGGTTGATGGTGATGAGTTTTTATTGGCAAGGGTATATTTTACGAAATTATCGCTGTTCCAGCCTTGACCTTTAGCGGTATTTAAATCCAGATTAGTATTAAGTGAATACGTTTTAGCATTCGCAACGTTATTTCCGCTAATACCAGCAACAGTGACGAGACTGGCCGTAGCAACGGCCATTAATACAGTTTTATTGAGAAAATTTTTGATCGAGTTCATACTTTAACACTCCTTTAGTATGTAGTGCCCTAACGGATATCCGTTAGGATTTTTTTGATTAGTATTTAGTAGCGGTACTAAAATTATTCTTTGGTGACCATAGTCTTTGGTCTTTGTATGAAATGTTGTGTAAACTGTTAATTTTGTTTACAACTTGTTGTTTAGACCATCCTTCATGATCAAGACTACTTGCTGAGTATCCTTTAACCATGTATGATTTAGGACTAACGCCATGAGTGCGATACTTAGATTCCCAATTCTTTGGGCGGGTGTAAGTTAATAGTTTGTCAATATTAACATGGTAGTAGTCTTTGTATAATTTCTTAATGTTGTTGAATTGGTTTTTTGGATTATCGGTATATTTTGTAGGATATCTTGTGAAATCACCGTTGGTTACAAGGGCTAGTTCTGGGTGTGTGTATTTGAATCCACCTGATTTATAATTATATTTAAGCCAACTTGATGGAAATGATTGTTGTAGTGTTAATCTTCCGATTGTTTCTAGTCGAACTTTTAATCCATCTAAATAGAAATATTTGAATCCATTTCTAGCATATTTTTGATTTACACTACCAGGTGTCATATATTCAGGCTTTAATACAGCAATATTATTTCCGGTTTTGTCTTTACTTGCGATATTTGTGTATTGGTTTCCATATTTACCATTCGGATTAGTCCATGCATCATACTTAGCTGCATTCGCCACGTTATTTGCGTTACCAAAGTTAGCAACAGTGACGAGACTGGCCGTTGCAACGGCCATTAAGACAGTTTTCTTGAGAAAGTTTTTGATCGAGTTCATATTTGAACACTCCTTTAATATGTAGTACCGTTACAAATATTTGTAACGGGTTTTTTGTTTGATTAGTTGACGCTGTGGTATTCACTTTGATTCTGCTTTTTAACTTCTTGGTATGTTAATGCGCGACGATAAAATGTTTTGTTGCTAAAATCGTTATATTTTGAATTACCACGTTGATCTTTTAGATAAACGTTGTGGACCTTGTGGTCGAATAGACTTTGAACGTAACCTTTTTGGGTTAAGGCTTTGACACGAACTTGGCGAATGACATCTGCGTTGTAGCCTTTAACCATGTATTTACTAGGATTCATACCTTTTTTGAAATACTTGTATTGATTTTTAGGCTTATTAACGGTTAGTAATTTGTTTAAGTTAACGTGGTATACTTGTTTGTACATAGATTCTACATTAACTAGCATCCCACCAGAGGAATATGCATTACGATATTTAGTTGGGACTGCATATGAAATTCCATCTCTTAGCATGTTGAATTCCGGATGATTTTTCCAGAATGATGGTTTTTCCATTGCCTTCATCCATTTTGAATTAGGATAAGGACTTAAGCTACCATCACTATCAAGGCTTACCGGAACGCCTTCAAAGTATAGTTTTTTATTGCTTTGTCTATAGTATGCGTTATTATTAATAGGATTTTTTACTTTGTAAATGGGCATGGTAGTAGGGGATGCATTTTTGTTAATCCATGTGGAAAAACCAGATGTATTTTCGTTGGTCCAGTTCTTAGTTAGCGGATTTTCGGTCACTTTTGCATTTGCAACGTTATTTTCGCTAACACCAGCAAAAGTGACGAGACTGGCCGTCGCAACGGCCATTAGGACAGATTTCTTGAGAAATTTATTCATAATTATATGTACCAACTTTCTTCTTAATAATTTCTTAATTATAATTTTACCATATGTCTAATATATACCCAAATTAGATGTGATCATGTGATAATATCTAAAACGTTTTTATATCGCATCATTTTTTAGTGTGCATTTATTTTAGTACATTATAAATACTGAACTTAATTCGGTGTTTTATTTGTTAATACATTTGATTTAATGCTCATCTGGGACCCGCTTAACCCCTGGACCCCCTTACCTACGGGAAAAGCTCTGCTTCCCCCTTCGGTCAGTGTACCAGGGGTGCCCCAGATTGCTCCTTAAAATAGTCTATATTATTGATAAGACGCTATCGAGTATATCAAGATCGTTAAAATCGTTTTATGCAATTTTTTTGACAGCTAATATGTCTTATAGTATATTTAAAAATAAATAGTAGTATTAGTAGCACTTTATAGCTACTCGTAGCTCCGCTGCGTGAGAGGTCAAAGCAGCCTAACCATAAAATGTTTCGTGAATGGATTTGATCCATTCCGTAAGTGGTGGACTTATCGACGACAAATACACCACCATAAAATAAACTCTGTCGAGGCATTGCCAAACAAGTTCTGAACACTCGAACTTGGGAACTGATGAGGGTAGAATACGCAGTTCTATGGATTGAAATTAATTCGTATTGGCTGGTGAGTCTGAAGACCAGGTGAGGCTGGCAGACTTGTGAGCAACAAGCGTTTGCTTGTTCAGAGGACGTTCTTCCTAAATATTAGGGAGCAATATCGTAAAAAATCACTATAATACATAATACAAATGATAAAATTTTAAAAAGTGGACGGGAGACAGTGCTTCCCGTCCTAAGATTCGTAACAAAAGAACTCGAATAATACATGGCGTGCCGCCATTAGCATGATTATGTAAATGATGCATTAATGTTCATTTTTAAATTGTTAATATTCACTAGCAATTTTAAATGGATTTAGTGCGCAATAATAAAATAAAGTACGTTAACCCCCTAGTATTAGGGGTAAATGTCGCAAAAAATATGATAATAAACACTACAAATAATAACATCATAAAAGAACGTCGGGAAGTAGAGTTTCCTGTTTTAAAATGCGTAATAATGACATCATTCAAAGATTTCATCCAATGTTCAGGGCGTACCGCCCTTCGTATGATTATGTAAATGATGCATTAATGTTCATTTTTAACTTGTTAATATTCGCTAGCAATTTTAAATGGATTTAGTGCGCAATAATAAACTAAAGTACGTTAACCCCCCTAGTATTAGGGGTAAATGTCGCAAAAAATATGATAATAAACACTACAAATAATAACATCATAAAAGAACTTCGGGAAGCAGAGTTTCCTGTTTTAAAATGCGTAATAATGACATCATTCAAAGATTTCATCCAATGTCAGGGCGTACCGCCCTTCGTATGATTATGTAGATAGCTATTGGTGGTTTTCAATTTTAATGTAATTGTAGTGCCATAAGCATCTACCATGTTAATTAACCCTCCCATAAATAAAGGACCGCAGCTGTGGTCCTTTATTTAGTTTTACCATCCAAAGGAGCTGATGTATATGTTCAAAAATCATAACCAGTTTAATCTAATGCTAGATGAACAGCTGCGCTTCCAACTCCCACTAGCCAAGCTAGCCAGCTTCCATTTAGCTCCTGAGCAACAGCGCTCAGTGTGCTTTATTCTAGGTGATCAACACTGCCAAGTCCCCATCAACAAAGAGGGGGTGGGACGATTAGCTAAAAAGGATGCCATTAAGGAGCAACTCGGTCCTTATAATGCCCTCCTGCTCACGGTCCATCAAGGGACGCTAGTGGTCAAGAACAGTGAGCAGTTGCTGCAACAAGATATCAAGCATTTGGCTAGCCAGTACGGAGCCCATTGCCCCCGCAGCAACTATTTAGCCACCACCGCTCAAATTGCCTGGGCCTTCATGCAAAAGGCTGATATGAACGTTCAAAAGCTCAATCAACTCATGTATCTAACATATGCCTACCACCTGATCAAGTACCATGGGGAGCGCCCCACCCTGCCGCAGCGCCATTCGCAACTATTCAATGCCCAGTTCGTTGCTACGGTGAATGGGCCCCGCTGTACGGCTTATGATTTCACTGGGATTGAACGCGCCGGCATATCGCAGCTCGATCCTGAGTATCCTAACGTTGCCCTCTGTTTTAAAGCTGCCATGGCAGTGGATTATGTATGGCAACTCTATGGAGCGTTCAATGCCTATCAATTATCAATCATCATTGAGCGTGATGGAGTCTGTAACTTCGCGTTCAATGATTCTAATGCCCCAGCGACCAAACAGGGGATTCATATCACTGATATCAACATCCATGGTCACTACCAAGCGGCCCCCTTCTTTGATCAAGATACGATTCCCCCTAAGGAACCGCCATTGGATGATTCCATAATTGACATCTTTGAATAAATATTAATCGCAAACAGCACACCATTAAACGGTGTGCTGTTTTGCATTCTCAGGAGGTTTTACCATGCATCCACCATGACGTCACTACCAACATTCTATTTATCATTCGCTAACCAGAAAGGAGTCCTAAGTATGGACATTATTAATTCACTTAAAATTGCTAAGGCATTATTTAGCACTAACGACCCTAAGAAATTCAAGGAAGTCATCTCACATATCTACACCATGGCTAGTAAGCGCTATGATGCTAACTATGGTAAGGAGCTTGATCGCATTGAGCGCGACATGTTGCCTGCGGAACACCCTAAAGCCCTCGCTAACATCTATCGATCCATGTGTGTGGCAGAGCATAAGTATCCCTCTGATAAGGGCTTTGCCGGGAAGAACATGTTCCTATATGCCATCTATTCGGTCATCCACAAACAGCTCAACCCCAAAGATGTTGCCCACAAGTTCCGAGGGGCTAATTTCAAGGTTGCGGTGTTAGGTGCTAATCAAGCCATCCTATGGCTACGTAGTTAAGGAGGCCCCCATGTATGTTCAAATCAACCCCCCCTAACCACAGGCGGGCACTAAATAAGGTTATCAATCTAAAACTAAAGGAGACGGTTAAATGACAATGAAGGAAGATACTAAACAACTACGCTTGATCAATAAACTGATGGCAGCTAAGAACTTGAACCTGGCCCGCTCAGAGATTGAGCTGACCCGCAAGATTACTGAGCTATCCAAGGAGTTGGCCAAGTTAAGGTCAATCAAAGATGACTACGTTAAGACGATGAGCGAGACGATCAAAAATCTCAGTGAAAATTATCTCTACTATGTTAATGATCAACAACAGAAGCTGGATGCCAGCCAACGGTTGGCCGATCATGAATCAACTCCGGAGCAAAAACGGGGCATGAACTACCGAGGCTACGCTGGGGGCGCCTTGATCAAATACCTCGCGCACCAACAACAGCAAACCTCCGATCATAAATAGTCAGTAATGCTCAGTAGCAACGCCCGGTGGCAACCAGGAGGGTTCGACTCGCTCCGTTGTTATTGATGGTGCGTGCCACCATCAAGCGTTCAAGGGACGTAGTTAATCACTACGCCCCTTTTTTGATGCCTACACTAATGATTTCCAGAAAGGACTTGATATTATGACATTTCTAAATTCCAATCGCTTCGCCGCTTTAAATCAATTTTTAACCACTGTTTCTGGGTGCGATCAACAGTATCATATTCAATCCATCCTCTTCTGTAATAACGCTGCTTCGACCTCATCGACCTACCTGATCGTGGCTGATGGGATGGGGCGCGTCTACTCACTGGGCTTCAGTGATCACTCGGCGTTCAGACATCGGATCCCAATTGACCCCGTAGTGCCAGTGGATGCCATGGTGGCAGAAGTCCAAGCTAATGCACCCCTCAATTGTAAAATTAACTTCAGTAGTGATGTTGCGTTCTTCGGGATCCATGAGGCCAAGCCTTACAAGTATGCAGATGTTCAATCACTGAAAAATAAGTGTGCCATTGAACGGAGCTTTTCATCAGATGTCTGCTACATCAAGCGTGTTGACCTAAGACACCACGGCAAGACGCTCGTCGTAACGTATACTTCATACCACAATCCCAACGTGGATAAAGAAGAAGTCACCTATGTCAACTTTATCCCACACACTAACTTTGCTGATTTTAGACTAATCAAGTTCTTGACCAGTCGCTATTCAACAGCCAAGGCAAAGCTCTTATTCTACAACAACCATGATGCCCAGATGGATAAGTACCTGCGGGCCCAAAACAACTTCAAAATGGATGCAAAACGCCCCAATAGCTGGATCTACGGGCAGAAAGGAAGTCCTAAATATGTCTAATCAGAGCGTAACCACTTATCGAGCGGTGCTTGATTTCTTCTCAGTTAAACTAAACCAACGCTCAGCCACCATGGCTAAGGCGCTGACCTACATGGCCTATACTGATTACCCTGGCCCAGAGCAGTTGTTCCTAGGCCAATATCGAGCTAATCGCTGGCCGTTGCAGTATCACATCGGACCTCGTGACCAACCACCAGGCCCGCTAGTTCTAACCCCGCAGACGATCGCATTCTTAGAGCAGGTCTGGAAGATGTATGGATACATGAATCAATTTGAGCTCCACCTCATCTGTCTCATCAACACCCATGATCACCACCAGCACCTCGTGATCAGTAACCATGACGCAAACTAATTGTGCCCATGCCCATCCTTGATTGGATGGGTTTTTTTATCGGGCGCGCAATAATCGCAGGGGGGGTAAAAAGATAGTAACGCTCAATTGGACTATGAAAAATGGATATAAATTAGGTAGATAAGGAGCGCCAACTAATGAAAACACATAAAATATTAACCATCCTCAATACATAGTGAACCGTGGCCACATCATTGCATACTCACTATCGAAGGGAATCAGTATCACTGGTAAGTATAACCCATCAGACCAGTCGGGTGATCAAAACAACCCTAAGAACCTATTTACCCAGACCGCTTATAGTAATCAACGAGTTCAAACCCGTTTTGAAACTGTCGTTAGAAATGCTTTAAAGCGTGGCGAAAAGGTAATCTACCAAGTAAAACCAATTTTCAAGGGGAATGATTTAATGGCTCGAGGCGTTCAAATGCAAGCAGTTTCAACTGACGGTAAATTGAATTTCAACGTTTACCTATTCAACGTCCAACCAGGCATAGAATTCAACTATGCAACTGGTCGCTCAAAGACCAACTTGCAAATGTACATTACACAACCATACGCAAGATAAATAAATAAAGACCAGTAGCATTAAAATATGCTTATGGTCTTTATTATTTACTTTGTAGATTTGGAATTAAAATTATTCTTATCGCTAAATTGGCGTTGGTCAGTATACTCAATTCCAGTTAATTTATCAATTGTTTTCTTAAATTGATTAAATCGCTTATTGTTATTAGATTTATAACCACTAGCGTCTGGGAAATATTGTTGAAAAATTTTGTAATTGGCTAGGTTAAATCCATGAAGACTTCTTGGAATCGTATATCCCTTTACCATATAAATTTTTGGATCTAAACCATTCTTATATTTAGTTTTCCAATCACTAGGTCGCGTCTTGCTAATCAGTTTATCAATGTTCACATGATAAACATCCTTATATAGTTTTTTGATATTAACATATTTAGTAGAATACTTATATTTATTATGGAATGCAAGTGTAGACATTGCATCATTATAAAGCAAATTTAATTCCGGCCTCTTTGCGTAGTTTTTACCACTCAACCAGGACTTATTTTTAGTACTATCATTTTCAGATAGTGTTCCATCAGCTGTTAAAGTAGCTTTAATTCCTTCGAAATAAATATCTCTAGAATGAGATCTAATATACTGATGGCTTGTGTCATCATAATAAATTGGCATTGTGGATGCTGGAGCGTTTGGATTAAGCAACTTTCTATCAGCATTTACGTTTTTTGATCCGAAAAATGAGAGTAAAGAAATTCCAGCAGTGAACGATGTTATCAATATTTTGAAAAGTGTTTTTTTATTTAAATTCATATGTATTCCTCCGATTTAAAATATCAATAAAATCATTTTACCATAACTAATAATATTCAACATTAATTATATATCTATTAATATAAACCATTATTCAATTCATTTTACTTAATACTGTCTATATAATACAATGCTAATAAAAATAGGAGGAATAATTATGACAAAATTTAAAAGAATATCTACGTCCATTTTAGCTTTGATAATATCAACTTTATTACTTGGCGTATTTTTAAGTAATAAAAATAATTCAGTAGCAAAGGCAGATGAAAATAATAGCAGTTTAACTAATTCTGGAGGATTAGCTTCTAATAATTTCGAAGAAATAATGAAAGAAAAAAATGATCCTAATTACTTTACTCCATCAAGTCAGAAAGACTACTATAAGAGTCTTAAAACAAACTACATAAAGGTAAATAAGTTAATCGGTGCATCAACTAAATTAGGAGGAGTACCTATTTACCCAGTCAATGTAAATTATTATGTAAGGGTTAAGTCAATCAAACATTATGATGGTAAATATTGGTTACTACTGGATAATCAAGATAAATATGTAACAAACAATTACGAATATATATCAGCAAATAAAAAATATGTAAAATTTATCTCAAAAGACGTATTTAACTCTATTGCATTTGTAGGTGACCCAAGAGGTTATGAAAATGGAGCTTACCCTAACATTCCCGTACCTGGAATCATTTCATATGCGACTTATATCAGAGATTATTCAGCAGGAGAAAAAGCACAGCATGCAACAGGGGGACTTAGAACTAAAAAGGCCCAAAAAGTATATAGTAATAGGAGTAAAAAGACAAGTTTACAATTGGCACATTACTTTAAAGGAAAGGAAATCCATGCAACTAAGTACTACGTAAAACGTGCTAAATACTTCAATAAATTATTCGGATTAAAGGGTAAGTATAAATTACAAAACTTTGTTAATAGATTAGTAGGATAGATTATCTATTCAAAATAATAAGGCTAACTGCAATTAATAATGCAGCTAGCCTTTTTTGATTTGCAAACATGGATCATTCCAACCGCTCATGATGATTCACCCTTCTTGACACTCCTTCCGCATCCCGAACCTGCGGAGATACGGCCGACTGCACGAGTGGTCAGACTTAAAGCAGAGAGCGGAATAGCGATAGCTATGAAGCCCACTTTCAGCTGACCACGAGTATTGCGCATAGTGACTCTGTCCGCTTGAGCCAATGATCCCGCAAGGGATGGCTCAAAGGACCGAGGAACCGATGCGCTTCGGTCGGCGGAGCAGGGAAGGATGCGGAAGGGGTGGAATAACAAAATATATATATATTTATATCATCAGTTTATTTTTTATTTGATATTAATTATATTAAAATGTATCATTTATATATAATAAAATTTAAGGGGGGTAGATGATTAATGAAGATTAGCAAGTATTTACTTACTGGAATTGCAGCTATAACAATGGCTAGTTTTACGCTTTCGGATACAGCGTATGCAAAATCAACTACATATAAGATTAAATCAAATAAGGTCAGTTATTATTCAAAGTTACCAAACAAAAAGCATAACTTTAAGGTCAAGGTTGTTCGTGAAGTTAAGAATAAGTCGGTTAAGGTAAAGCAAATAAAGACAGTCCAACATGTTAAATACGCTAAAATTGGTAATAAGTGGGTTAAATTAAGCCAATTAGTCAAAGTTGCTAATAAACATTATAGTAAACAAAAAGACAACGATGACTCGAGTTATGACGACTCTAATTCAAATAATGATAACAATTCAGATAATTCCAACTCAACTAACGATAACAGTAACTCAAATACTACTAGTAATATTAATTGGAACGATCAGAATATCAAAAAACAAGTAGTTCAAGCTGCCCTAGACTATCTAAACCAATTCAGAACTAATGCCGGTCTGCCAGCATTAAAGGAAAATGAACAATTATCAACTGTTCTTGATAAACGAGCCGAAAAATTAATCGACAACTTCGCGCACGTTGATAGCAATGGAAATTCAATTACTAAAGATGTTGCTGCTCAAATGGGATTTGATACGAATAAAGCACCATTTCTTTATTTAGGTGAAAACATCGCTCAAGGAAATGCATCTCCCGGCGAAAGCATTCAAGATGTTGGTCGAGAAGGAATTCAAATGTTCCAAGATGAAGGTCCTGAAAATGGCGATGGTAAAGTTCATGGACACTATGAAAATGATATGTCCACTAAGTATGATGAAGTCGGAATTGGTTTTAGCTATGATCCTAATACCGGTAGAACATTCTTAGCGGTTGACTTCACTAATTCAAATAATACTAGCAATAACTCCTCAACATCTAATAATAATTCAGTAAATTCAAAAACTATAAATTTTGCAAATAGTAGCGCTGCATCTATCAAGAGTTCAAGCGCTAACATTTTAAAAAGCAGCGCTAGTAGTGCACAGAGCAGTGTAAGTTCTAGTGCAAGCTCAACCCCTAGTAGCGCCCAATCATCAGTTTCAGATTCTACTGCAGATTGGACTTCTGATAGTGCCCTATCAAAAGCAGCAGACACCGCTGTATCTGCATTAAACCAATTTAGAGCTAGTGTTGGAGCACAACAATTGCAAGTAGACGATAAGCTTAGCAAAGTTGCCGCTGCTAGAGCTAAACAAGTAATGGCCAACACTACTCGTTACAATGACAAGGGTGGCTTTCTTGCACAAGATGTTGCAACGTCCCTTGGCTATGATTTTAATAGCGTTCCATTCAATAAATGGACAGAGGTACTTGATTTTGGTTTTAGTAATGTCGGATTGGGGCAATTACCATCAATTCAAGACACTGCAAAAGAAACTATTGAAAACTTAAAAAATGCTAACGTTCCAAATACTCTTTCCTATAGCACATACCAAGACGCAACGTCTAATGACTTCAATGCTGTTGGAATAGGCGCTAACTATGATCCTTCAGTTCATCAGCTTTACTTAGTTCTTGAAATGGGTAATAATTCCAATTAATTCACACTAAAAAAGGGCGATACCACACACATACCGTGCGGCATCGCCCTTTTTCTATTCTGTATACCATCCCTTAAAATCGTAGCTCATATCAAGGTTCATTCCTTTAAATCTATCCGTAAACTGCCACGTTCCGACACGATCCAAACCTGGCTTCCCAGCAGTCGTGTAATTGGCCACCCAAAGGTTCATCTGAGGTTTCAAAGCATATGGATGAATTCGCTCCGACCAGAACCAGCTGGCCATTGAATAAACGTCTAACTTTTTGTCCCCCGATTTACGGGCTGAAGCAACCTGTGCCTTGGCCTTTGAATTCAAGTAACAATCACCATATCTACTACCCTGAGTAACTTTAATGATGACTGCCTTAACTCCAAGATCCCTTAAACTTTTAAAATAATCAACAGTATCCAGCTGATATGATGAAACATCAGCCACTAAATCCATTTTCTTGCTCATCTTTCCTCCTTATCTCTTCTAGGTAACGGCTGATCGCTTCGATATGCTTATTTTTCAACCGTCCCTTTCCTTGAATCATCAATCTAAATAACCACTCCATATCACCGTCATAAGCAGTCATGATCGCTGCTAACGTCGGTGAAATTTGTCTATCTACCCAGCGTTTCATCTTGTCGATATCGGGATGCTCCTCTGGTAACGTCAACTTCAATTTACCAGCATCCCTTACAAAGCATACCTTTGGCGTTTAATTGATTAGTGTTATAACTTAGCTGTATTGAGTTGCGTAAGACTATATCTACATAGATAGGGAGATTAATAATAATGAAAAAAACAGTTCTTTTATTAACAGGCTTATCATCACTGTTCCTTTTTAGCTCCATGAATGTTAACGCGTCTTCGAAAAAAATGACGCCCAGTATTTTGGAGGGTACCTGGGTTACAAAACCTTTTAAACAACCACTAGGTACGGAGTACCAAAAAAGTATTTTGTATTTTAATAAACTGAAAACTATAGAAGATTCGGTGTCTTACAATAAAAGTAACAACGTTGATATTAAAATGAGTAAGATGGGTGGTGATAGTTCAAATAATATATCTTATACTGGTAAGTATCCAAATTATAAGCTGACAACTAGAACACGTTCTAAAGGGTACTCATATAACTCTTATTATAAAATTAAGTTTATAAACAGCAAGACTATTGATATCTATTTTGATTACACCGCTGGTGGTGTTCATGATCGGGTAGGTTGGTCACACTTAAGAAAATATTATAAGGAATCAAATAGCATCGTTAAAAACACTAAAATTAAATACTAGTCATCCACTAACAAAAATACCATCAAGTCCATTGAACTTGGTGGCATTTTTGTTTATTTTATATAATTATACTTACTAAATGCATTTTGATACATTTGTTCAAAAGGACTTGGTGAATTCTTGGGTATCCATAAACGTATCGAATCTGTTTCCATGCTACTAAAATTGCCCTTTTCAAAATAACATTTTAATTATATCTAGCGGTTGGTTCATGATTTACCCAATAGTAGTAGGTGCTCTTAGGCATTTTAAAAGCCCTTAGAGTGGTAGCTAAGCGGTGTTCATGTTCTAAACTATCCTTGATAAAGCCTAAGGCTTTCTTGATTGTTAACGCTTCCCAAGTAACACCGCAGCTCGTTTTAAAATTTCTAATTCCTCCTGAACTTGAGCTAATTTCATTTCCATTTGAACATACTTTTCATAAGAAATTTGTTTGCCATCAACATTAATAGTGGAACTCTGTTTCAACCAACGAATGATCGTGTTAGCTGAAACATCGTATTATTTAGCTAATGATTTAATACTGTGGCCTTGCTTTGATAGTGAAATAATTGAATCTCTGAATTCTTTTGAATATGATTTTGGCATAATAAAAACTCCTTTAATAATAATTATCCCTAAAAGAGAAGACCGTAAAAGTGATCTATATTATTATCATAGGAGCAATCTTTTTATTTTTATATTTTAATAAATCATTTTTAATTATACCTATCAGAGTTAAACAAAGAGTAAAACGCATAGCTTAATTTTCTTGCATATGCAACATTAATTATTTTTTTATTAGTAATCTCTTTTAATAATTCATTTGCAGCAATAAATGAATTTCCAGTATTTACTACATTATCTAGTACGACTATAGCTTCAGCTTCGGAAATATCATTAATATCCATACCAATATCCATTGTTTCAATATTAAGAGATATACTTCTATTTTCACCATCAGTATGAGCTTGATTCTTATTCTTTTTTCTATACAATAAATTGGTAGCATCTATAATTTCATCATTACTTGAAGCCAAATCCTTAATGATTTTATCTAACACTATCGGATCATTTTTTTTAGAACTTGGTATATCAGTAACGGCAATTATATGATGATTACTTAATATATTACTAATGTTATTTTTTATTATATTATAATTTTCAATATATTTCTTTTTTTCTTCCTTAAATATTCCCTTTGCATAAGAGTTCAAATTATCTACATTAATGTTAGGATTGAAATTTAATGCATCAACTTCATTGTTTGAATTAAGTTCACCTCCAGGTAAACCATTGCCACCTCGAGTATAAAAAGTATAGTTATATATGGGAACTTGATTATACTTCTTGTCTTCAGTTACGGTTCCTAGTTCTGTATTTACGATATGCAATAATGGGAATTTAATGATCATTGATTTATCGATTGTATTAACTAATTCTAAAGGCTTTGAATTAGTTGATTTATAATCGTAATCATTATGAAAAAAGCTATTTCTTTTAAAACTTATCATATCTAAGATATAATTCATTAACTTGTCGTTAGTTTTAGCGAAATCTGATGAATTATAATCATAGTTAAAAGACACCCTATAATTTGATTTAGGATCGTAATAATTTTTCTTTGTGTGATTTCCATAAAATATTCCTCTTTCAGATTTATATACATATAGTGGCAGGAAATCAATTAATTCGTATAAAAATCCGCTAATTTCATGAATATTATTTCTGTTTTTTACTGTTCTTACTATGTCTTCATTACTTATTGACTTCAGATATTTAATCTCATTCTTATATGCTAATATTAATTTATTTTCATTATTAGAAATATTTTCATAAATAATTTTATCATTATAAAGACTTTCATCCATATTAATATTTCCACTATTATAAAGACTTTCATCAGTATTTTCATTATTATAGAGACGATATATGTCTTCTGAATAAGAATAACTAAAATGCTCAAAAGTATAAATAGAATTAGAATACTCCTTAATCAACTCTTCTCTATAAAAATTAAACATCCATATTAACTTTTGAATATTGTTAGGCTTAAAATAATCTTCTAATTGCTTTTTCATGTTGTTCACCCCTTATTCCATAAATTTTTTAATATCAATAACCTCATCTTCTATTTCTTCTACATTTTTAAATGGTATATAATTAGTCGCATTTTCATCAAAAAAATTAAATTTCATTTTTTTAATATTATTAAATATTTGAACTTCATCCGTATAATAATTTAAAACCTTTTCACTATACATGTTATTAATTATACGCATGTCAAAATCTTTTTTATCATCTGAAAAATCATTCCAAAATTTAAACTCATTTTTATCATTCCAATTATAAGGTAATACATTTATAATTCCGTTATAAAAAAAGATAATTACTTCGTGCACTTTATCTATACTACCCACATTATATTTTTCTGACATAAATAATGTAAATATATTCTTACTTTCTTTATCATTAATATAATTTTTATAATTATATAGTTCACTAATATAATTAGTTTTTGAGTCATCTATATAAGATAATAAATCTCCAGGATTTGAACCAAAATTTTTACAAATAAAATCTATTTGTTCAGATGTTAATGGGTGTCTAATATCAAAATAAACATTGTTAACAATTTCCTCAAGGAATGAATAATAATCAACTTCAAGCTTATCAAAAACAATCTCTGGTTGTTCGAATGTTAATTTATTAATATCATTGTAACCTCCCCTATCAAGTAAATAATCCACATCTTCATGTATGGATTCCAATCTGTAGAATGCTTCTCTATATGATGATATTATATTTATTTTTTTAGATTCTAAAAATGATCTTACATTATTTATAATCATATTATTTCTCCCATACTATAAACCACTTCTAAATAATTTTAATTTAATTATACTATATAATTAAATTACATAAAATTATAAAAATGTAAATTTAGTGTGTAATTATCTTATTCAAATTCAGAACATAATATAGTTACGAATAAATTCATTCCAAATTATTTATATTAATCATACTAATGTGGTAACTATATTAAACAAACGATCGATATAATCCAATAAATCAATTTTTGAGATAAGCAATCCATTTAAGAAATATTATAAACCTTTATGATAAATGATATAATTTTAATTGAAATACATAAATTATTAAGGAGATTTTTACAATGAAACTTAAAAACAAGGTTTTAAGCTTTATGACTGTACTAATTACCGTTTTTACCTTTAGTGCCGTCGCAACGACCGTCCATGCCGACCCTAATCCACTAGCCGGGAAGGATCCCAATGTCATCAACAGCATCTTGAATAATTTTAGTATCAACTTGCCGAATAGATATATTCTATATGACCCTAATCCATACATGGCCAACGCCCATTATAAAAAAGGAACTAAAGTGATTTATGAACCTGCCAATACCTGTTTACAATTTACCCAATTTCCAAATGGTGAAACGGATACCCAATATGGCGTAACAAAAATTAAAAATCCAACAAAGAGCACCGTTATTAAAAAAAGAATGAGTGACTGGGGTATTATGTACTACCAAGTTAAATTTGATCATCCTAAAAAAAACTATTGGGTCTTAGCAGCTGATTTATTCCTTCAAAAGAATCCCAATAAACATAACACCACGGTCACTGATGCGGATAATCAAAATGTTGGGCTAAACTATGTCAACTACCTCCGTTATCAACATGATTTACAACCATTAACTTGGAATGACCATCTCTATACCTTAGCCCTCGAAAGGAATCAACAAAATGCCCAAACTAAATCGATCTCACATTATGCTGCTGATGGTAGTTTTAAAATTGACGATTTAGTTAAACAACATGGTTGGAATGACTATGGTGTTGGTGAAAATATTCAAAACACATATTCATCTGATACACCAAATGATACCATGATCAACATGGTCAACGAATTCATGTACAACGATGCAGTTAGTGAAAATTGGGGCCACCGTGACAATATCTTAAGCCCAGTCGCTACCAAAATGGCTATGGCAACCTCTTACAGCGAAGGCATGTATTACCAAACCATGTTATTCGAATAGGACAACCATCGTACCAAAACATATTTCTTTAAACATATCAAATTGAAAATAATAATTAAATAGTGAGGATACACAAATGCCCCTAAGCTTTTAAAAAACCTAGGGGCGTTTTTTTGTATCTATTTTATTTTAACTTAGCAAAAACTCTGGATAATTCTGTAAAGTATAGTTCCCAGTCATGGGTAATAATGGCGTAGCCTTGTTTACTTGGCTTATCGTATCACTATGATCTGAAATTGCCCAAGCCACAAATCAAAAGCATTAAAGATATAAAAAAGATATGCTAGACTAAAAAGCATATCTTTTTTGTTTATCTTAATTGCGTGTAAATAAATTTTAATAAGGAGAGCAATTCTTCAATGTTCAATTAACCTAACAGATAATGAAGAGGAAATTAAGTCAAGTCTATACAATTCTACTTATTAAATATGAGCACGTGGATCTGGAGTCCCAAGATATGGAAATTCATAAATCATATCTCCAGATTCGGTCTGTTCTTGGCCATTTTCATCCTTAATAGTTAAGGTTCCCTTGGCTTTGTAACGAGTGTATGAAGGATTCAAGCCCTTCTTAGCCATTGCTTCCATCATCTTAGGGTTACTGTTACCAAAAATGGTTTCAGCGGTTCTAACTTCGATTTCTTGGACCCATTCAATGTTAAAGGTAACGGTTTTTCCGTTATCATCAAAAGTATAACGGCTAATCTTAGGGTATTCCTTCTCGGTTTCTTTTTGAACTTCCTTCTTAACGACTTCAAATTTATGCTTATGGTCGTTTTCGTTCAAGTTCTGGAACACCACGTTCCCCTGCTTATCTAAGACAGCAAAGATTGGCACCCGTTCAAAGTCATATTTAGCGTTACCAACCAGGTCAAAGATCAAGACAACGTAATCATCTAGGGTTTGCCGGGCCCATAACCAGTGGTGCCAAACGTTCATTACATTCGTGCTTGGCCATTGGTGATCATGGTAACCAACCCCACTCACTTCCCAGGTTTTGCCATTCGCGGTTAAAGTCCCAGTAACCTTTCCACTAGGGAACACTAGCCAGGTGTAGAACAACGATGGATCTTCGTCAAAATCAATGTAGCCGGTCCCGGGCCGATAAGGTTTAACAGACAGTGAGAAATGTAAATCAGCACCGACTCCATTAACCGGTTCCACATGAATATCGTATTCCTTTAAATCCCCCTTAAAGTAGTTAGGACCGAATTCAAAGTCACACTTTTCCTTGCTCATTGATGACTCTTCAACGGTGTAGTTCAAAATATCAGTATAGGTCTTGCCGTCAGGAGTAGTAATATGAATGTTTAAGTTCGGATGATCTAGGGCATCTTTGTCCAACCCTCTTCTGGGATCACGGGGTAAGAAGTTAACAACGACCTTCGAACCGTCATCCATGATAGAATCAAAGTAGATGTTTTCACTTACGCCAGCTTTTTGCTCGCTTCTTCTACCATCTTCCCATTGTTGAACTTTACTGGGATCTAAATTTAAACGTTTATAATCTTCAGGTTCGTTTAATAATCTAATCTTTGCCATTCTAAACACTACCTTTTAAGTTTATTTTTTCATTGTTAAGCTATTTTCATTATAATAACGAATGAAAATAAATCCCACCGACAAAAACTTTTAATGTGTTGCATAAGTTTTCAATTTGTAACATACAGGAGGACCCAAATTAAAGATTATCAATAAAAATGAAAAAAGATATGCCAAAACCGAGCAACAGATCATGACCGCCTTTCAAACTTTGCTATTAAAGGACGATTTTAGTAGTATCACTACAACCCAAATCATTCAAAAAGCCAGCATCAATAGAACTACCTTTTATGCTCACTATAAGGACAAATTTAACCTGTTGGATCACTTTGAAAATTGACAACTAGAACAACTATCAAACTTTGCGGATAACGTTGATGTAATTGCCAACAAGCAGTTAGACCAAAATCACTTCGCGGATTACTTAAATACGGTTGTTAACTATATTCATAATAATGGAGATGTCTACGCCATTATGTTGAGCAATGAAGATCAAAATTTTAAGTCGAAACTAATTAATATGATCAAAAGCCACTGAGCCGGCAACGGCTTAGACCGCTTCATATCAATCCCTGAAGAGTACGCCTTATCAGCACTTACCGGAATGGTGATCAACTTAATTGAGTTATGGGTCCATAATGATTTTCAACTAAATAACGATGAATTCACTAGGATCCTGATCAAGTTAATATCTGGGTCACTAAATAATATATTGATATAAAAAGGTGCTGGGATTGAACCCATTGGGCCGATGCTAGGAGTTCGAACAAAAATTAAACTAAATTGAATATGTGCTAATGTTTCAATAATTTGGACTAATTTTATTTAGTTTTGGCTAAGATAATTCTTCCTTAGAATATGGTTTTGTCATAATAACTTAACCCAATAAATCACACCATAAAATTGATGTATATTATTATCATAGAAGCATTATGATTTAGAATATTATTGGTTTTATTTACTTAAAGTACCTATTATGTCGCAACTGTTCGGGTAATAAATGATCAATTTCATCAAAAGTAAAATATTGTTCCTCATTGTACTTAAGTGATTCTCTAGCCATCTTGTAGCCCTTAGGAGTCGTTTTAATATACCCTCGATAGATATCATAAGAGCTACATTGCAGTTCATCTCTCTTAGCTATAATTTTTTCATTACTCATCTGTGAGAAATCGGTCATTACTGATATATAATCATTCATAATCATCCATAATTTATCAGCTGCCTCTCGATGCTCTGTAATTTGTTTAGAAGTATCAAAATTTTTAAAATATAAATTAATTCCTAATAGAAAAGCTGAAATTAAAGCAGCCAATATTTTTATTAAATAACTATTATATATAATTGTAGATATAATTCCACTAGAAGAGAGCGCAGAAAGAAATATTTGACAACGTTTAAATTGTTTTAATTGTCGTTCTAATATATCCATATCTTTAAGATGGGATTTATAAGTATAAGTTACTTTTCCATATGCATCTCTAATTTGGCTATTTAATGCATTTCTATAATTAAACTCCATATTATTCAACCATCTTATTTAAAATTTTTTCTAAGACATCACATTGATCTTCATTAATACTTATTATTTCATTACTTCCTGGTGTTCTTAAAATATATCCACTAGTTCTTAAATGTTTAATACCTTCAATTAACTTATTTTCATATGTTCCAGCTGGAGGGTTATAAGGATTTCCAATTTCGAACCGCCATAGGGCAATGTAGTTAAATACAAAAGAATCAATAATAATTCCAGATAATTTATAGCTAGAGTAATTATTATCTCTAATTTCACGTATATGTTTACAAGTTGCTCTAAGAAGATTATTGGTTTCTAGGTCCTTTTTATCCATAGCTAATTTCTCTTCTTTCGGATGAGTAACTCTCCAATGACCACCCATATTACTATCAGGATAGTCGTATCCGTTAAAGTTTCCAAAGGTACCAAATTTTGCAAATGCTGGTAAAATTTCTATCTTCAATCCATCGGTAAACGATACCTTGACAACTTGTCCGTCACCTCTTACATCACTTGTTACATAAGGTAACGTTTCTTTAACACTTTGAAGCAACTGCGATTGAACGTTACCTCGATTTGTTTTTAACTGTTCAAATTTACTTAATGGTAATTCAACTAATATATCAATATCGCTAGTATCGATTGCAGTACCACGTCCATAAGAACCAACATAAAAACTATGACTCGTTTCACTATTACTACCCCAAAAATTTCGGTTTATTGACTTATTTATTGAATGATATCTTGTTGAAATGATTGATCTTTTGTCTTTTGTAATATAATGAACATCTGGTTTAACTAAATCTGGCAATATATTTCTCCTTATGAAAATAAATTTTTAATAGGAACATATGTTCTTATTATAACATAATTTAAAAAATAGTTTTATTAAGTATTGTAAATTAATTATGTGGATATAATAATTGAGTGAATATTTTAAAATGTAATTTTTTACTAGATAAATCCATAATTATATATAAACAAGATAAAATAAAAATAATTTTAATATCTAAAATTAAGAATTTGTAAATTAGTACATTTTATTGATATATGGTTAGAATGTGAAAAATGACCTGTAACTGTCATCAGAAGGACAACTACAGGTCATTTAAATATTATATCGACTTATTTACTAGCATCTTCGTCAACTTTGAACTTAGGAAGTTGGTTAATCAAATCAACGGTTTGAACTGAAACATTAATAATACTTAGTAATAAATTGAAGATGTATTTAGGATCATCGCTATATTCATTCGGATCATCAGTGATGCCCGTTTTCTTATCCGTCTTAACTTGATATTGATCCATAATCCATTCGATAGCAGAACGATCATTGATAACGTATTCATATGCTTTTTCAGGGATGTTGGAAATAATAATATCCTTGTTAAAGATAATAGTCGATTTATCTGGAACTAATTTATGAGTTTCGGAGTTACGATGTTTATTAAACTTCATTTTCTTAACTTTATAATTATTATTATCAGGTAAATCGACATTAGCATCTTCATATGGTTCAACTTTTTCATAATTGAGATGTAAATTAATTAGTTTTTTACCAATTTCAATATATTTATTTTTATTAGTTGCTATAGGTATGCGGGGCAGTTCTTTATGCAAATTATTAGCATACTTAATCTTATATGTCTTAGAATTTAATAACGCATAAATATAATAAAATATATCTTCATAAGATAAATTAATCTTTTCTTTAAATGAATTACTAATATTTAGATTATTATCATTATCTATATTATTAAAAAACATAAAACCTTGCCCAGTATCTAATAAGTGTTGTGATGGAACGTTTTCAGTTACCAGTGTAGAAAAAGATTTGCTTGCACCTCTACCCGTAATATAAATTGCTAAATTCTTTTTACCCCACATATTATAATATAGTCTAGGTTCTTCGACCAAATCATAATCATAATAAAGATATTTTTTTGTAAACGGTCTATATAAGCTTAATGTTAATTTACTTTGATTGTATTTTATTAACTTATGCTGTCTTACTAATTTTTCTAACTTACGAGTCCATTTGATATACCCTTGATCTTTATTTAGAATATGATCATGATTATTTGATAATTTATTATTTTCATCATTGTAATTATTTATAAGTTTATTAACATTATAAATTAAACTTTTTTCGGAAAATGAGTAAACCCAGGAATCTCTATTTGTTTTTATTCCCATTGCATTATCATAAAATACACAATCATTTTTGTTATCACTACTACTTATAGAAGTATAATTATTATAATTTAAATCTCTTTGATTTATCCAATCATTTTTTACATTGGGTTCTATCTTTAACCATTTTATTTTAGATATTGATTTATGACTTAAAAGATAATCAAGTTTATTCCTTTTAGTCTTTCTTTTTCCAATACTACTGTAATATATTTCATGCTCTTTACTATCATCCTTTATAAGAATAATTATAGATACACCAGTTAATATATTAAATATATTACCGCCCTCATCCTTGGCATAAATACCATTCTTACCTCTAATTCCACCTAATAGATTAAATACATAAATATGATTAAATTCCTTATAAAGAGAAGACCTCATTCCATCTAATGAGTTTCTATCTATAAATCCTGAATTAGTTATAAATCCAATTACACCATTATTAACCAGTCTATCGCTGGCCCAACGAATTGCTTTTACATAGCTATCATAAGTGCTTGTATTGTTATGAGAGTTACTTAGTTTTACATAAGTATTCTTTATCTTATTTTCAAGATTATAATAATGAACATTAGCATTATCATCATTAGCGTTTCTTTGCCCAACTGAATATGGTGGATTACTAATAATCGCTGTAATAGGCTGTTCTTGCTCCCTTTTTAATCGCTCATTATTTTCACCAAATAACTTATCATCTAAAGTATCCCGATTTTCCGTACTTGCAAATGTATCAGTCAAAACAATTCCATCAAATGGTTTGTAGTCCTTATCAGGATTAATGTCCTCAAAAGTAGCTTCAATATTAATGGCAGCAATGTAATAACTCAACAACACAATTTCATTCGCATACATTTCATGCATGTATTTACGAAGGATGTCATCAAAGGTAATTTCACCCGCATCAAGTTGTTTCTTAAAATGATTTAATGTTCTAGTCATAAAAGTTCCGGTTCCAGTAAATGGATCCAAGATATTAACATTTTTATCAACTAACTTTTTACCGAAATACTTTTGTAATGCCACATCTACTGAATTAACAATGAAGTCAACCACTTCTACGGGAGTAAAAACAATTCCTAGTTGTTCAGTTGTTGACTTGAACCCCTTACTAAAGAATTTATCGTAAAGTGTTAAAATTAACTTCTGCTTGCCTTCAGCGTTGTCAATTCCGCTAGCTCTCAATTTAATCGACTCATAGAATGGCTTTAAGTCTTCTTGTTCCTTATTAAATCCAAAAACCTTGAATGCCCCGATAACATCGTTCATAGTTTTAGAAACCACGTTATTGTTAACAAAACTATATTCACCAAATAAAGCGTTAAAAATTGGCTCAGTGATTAAGTGCTGCGCCAACATTTCAACAGCTTGTTTTTGATCGATAGAATCATTAATGTTGTAACGTAAACTCTTTATAAACTGATCAAAAGCGGACTTTGCACCAGCATTACTTTCAATTAAATCATTAATTCTTTGGATATGGCGTTTTGCAATCTTAGCGACATCAGCAGACCAGTCTTCAAGATATCTACGATTTCCAACCTTTTGAACAACTTTGCCGTAAAATGCATTTTGCATTTCTTTCCAATCAAGCGGTAATTCGATTTGTTGAGTTCTTGGCAAATCTCCATCATCCGAGCCTTCTTTTACTGGTCCAGCGGGAGAATCCCCGATAATAGTAGGCTTAATTCTTCCGGATTTTTGCTTATTTAAGTCTAACTTATTAACCTCTGCTTCAAAACGCTCATCGGTTGATCGTAATGCGTTTAGCACCTGCCAAACTACTCGATAGGTTTCATTATTATCAAGCGCTTCGCTAGGATCAATTCCCTCTGGAATAACAACTGGTAGAATAATATAACCATAATCCTTACTTGGAGCTAAACGCATAATTCTGCCGACGGCTTGAACGATATCAACTTGTGATTTTTTGGGATTAAAGAATACAATTCCGTCCAGATTTGGAACGTCAATTCCTTCAGTTAAGAATCGGACGTTCGAAAGCATTCTAGCTTGGTTATTAGGAAGTTCATCACTTGCTAACCAGTCAATTTCTTCATTCTTCTTTAGTGCGTTCAATCCACCATCAACATGGTGAACGTCGACTCTAAAGCTTTCTTCAAATTGCGATCCTAAGTATTCATTAACTACCTGGTTAAATTCATTAGATAGAATTTTAGAATGCTTGATTGTATCAGTAAAACCAATCACCCGTTTCATTGGAGCCCCGGTAATCTCACCAGTAAGGCCATCCCGCTTGACCATGGCATTCCAAACCCCAATAATCTTACCAATATCATCCACTTTTAACCCGTTATCACCAGACATCATATTCTGCATGTCCTTGTTAATGTAGGATTCATTAACGGCTAGTACTGAAACCTTATAGTCGGTTAGCCAGCCACCAGCAACGGCATCCCCGAACCCTAGTCTAAATATTTCTTTTCCATAAATAACTTCATCATCCATTGATGAAACAACAATACTATTTTCAACCGCCTTTTTCTTAGCACTTTCATCGTAAATCTTAGGAGTCGCGGTTTGATAAAGACGGAGCTTGCCCTTTACATTTGTATTGGAATGCACTTTAGTAAACATGCTATCCTCACCCAGTTGCTTAGCACCAGTAGTTCGATGGGCTTCATCAGCAATGATTAAATCAAATTCTGGATACCCTGCTTCTTGAGCTTGATGGACGACGTCAATTGATTGATATGTAGAAAATACTACATTGATGGTTAAACGATCTTCACCGGTAGTTTTTTTCAATTGATGGTAATCCTTCATTAGTTCATCAACATTAGTAGTAGCTGGAAAACCAATGTCAGTGGAATTTAATTCATCATTGCCATCCACATTCTTTTTAGTTGCCTTACGGTCAGATACGACTGACAGAGAAGTCATATTGATTCGATCATCAATATCATCATTCCAGTTAAATAGCGTCTGAGAAAGCAATTGGATACTAGGGACCAAATAAAGTACATTAAAAGTATGCTTAGCTTGATCCTTCATCAATGCTTCAGTGATTTTCAAACTAGTAAAAGTCTTTCCAGTCCCAGGTGCCATAATTAATTTCCCACGATCATGGTGCTCATAATCACTATGGTTAAAGTATTGAACGGCCTTCTCCATTGCTTCTTTTTGATAACTTCTAAGGTGCTTTTCCTTATGTACAGAAAGGTCATTATCGCTATCAAAAGAAAATTTTTGCCACTCAAAATTAGCATGCCGTAATTGCGACAGCCCAATAATAGTAAATGACTTCGAATTCCCCTTCAGTGCGTTTAACGCATTTGTATTCCAATCATCCGTGGTGGAAACAATGATTCCATCTGCATAGTATTCCTTACCTGCTTCAGCAATAAAGGAATTAATGGTATCCTTACCAACTTTACCCTTATAGAACTTAGCTTGAACGGCAGTTAGGTTATCATTAATATCACAGGCTACAATGTCAACACCAGTGTCTTTTTTAGAGATTCCATATTTTTCAGGGACTTCATTTAGCATCCATACATGCTTAAATTTTTGCTTATAAATTGGTTCATTTTTTAAGTATGAAGCAACCATGTGTTCAAAGGCAGTCCCTCTGTCACGCTGGTTGTTAATGTTACTATTATCAATTTGATTGATCAGTTCTTCGAAAGTAGCCATAGGAGTCTCCTTAAATATTAATATATTAATACTAATTATACTAATTAATACCTTAAAAAGAAAAATTTTTCGGAAAATAAGTAGAATGTCTCTGTTGATATTATATTGAGACATTAATTTTGCGTGAGTATTATTGTGCTCATATGATAATAATATATAACATTCTAATGGCGTATATTTTAGAACATACAAAAATGTCCGTAAATATTACATTACGGACTTAATGAATCTATTATGATGGATTATTATTTGAATGTTATTGAACTTCTTTTAAAATCTCAGTATTGATCTCTTCATGTGTCATATTCCAATACTTATCTTGTATTTTTTCTAGTTCATCTTTATCGAAAAATAGTTTAGCAGCTTTACCTATGTCTAAGATATTACTATGTCTTAAGTATTTATGATTTAGATAGTAATGCATTACCAGTTGGAAATCTTCAATATTTATTTTACGACGTAGAAAGAAATTTTTATCTATAGTTCTAGGATGGTAAAAATAGTAAGCTCTAACCGACCAGGTAATAATGTTTCTTACTTGTTCACGACTAAATCCGTATTCTACAATATCATAGCCTTCTATAGGGATCCACTTTTCATAATTTTCGTATTTTTGAATAAATTCAAACCAATCATGGTATAGATATATATGCCCACAATTTTTATAGTCATCAGTTAAAATAGGTTCACCTTGATAGTTAGTAACCAGCATATAGCCACTCATCTTAATAAACTCAGTATTTGCAGTTCGAGATAAGTATTGGAAGCCAATGAAATGCCTAGAAATAACAGCGTCCGAACCGATAACAATTTTCTTACCGTCAATATATTTATGTACCCCAAATAAAAAAGAAGCAATTGGAACTATTAATGCCAACCATTTATAAGAAGATGGTTGCAGGAAAATAAATCTAAAAATTGTAAATATATCAATATTTAAAAATAAAGCTGATATGAAATTAATTAACAACAAAAATATGATTGGAGGGATTAATAAGAAGTAACCATACTTAAATACTAGAATTTCAAATTTTAGCTTAATTTTTGGAGTGATATTCATACGCCGATAGTTTATCTTTGAAATTGCTTTTAAAAATTTATTCCTGGGATTATAAACACCCTCTGCGGTATCTTTCTCTTTATCATGTTCAATCTTGTACTTTCTTTTTTGTTTAATCTTCATAACTTAATATAGACTCCTTTTCTATAAATAATTATATCATTACATATAAGACCATCACTAATAAAATAATTTTACTTTTAGATGTACCATACTGAAGAGACCCCTATATGTTGGATAAAAATATTCAGCATATGGGGGTCTTTTCAATGGTATATACAACATTAGTTTATTTTTAGAATAAATGTAAAGTAAAAAAATAATTAATGAGCCTGTGCCAATTCTTGTTTCAACATTGAATGAAAGTTTTCAATCAATGCATTGTCGTAATTTAAACCTTTAATATAGTGGGAATGACGTATCCCCTATAAGTCTAAGGTAACTTCAAATAGCTGACTAGTATATCGATTACAAATATCACTATGAATCAGAAAGATTGCGAGCTTTAGCTCGGTCTCTCTTCACTTTGATAATTGAATCTTTAAATTCTTTTGTATATTTTATCGATATATAAAAAGATCCTATGATTAAATAATACCGGATTTAAAAACTTTATCCTGAATTTAATCATAGGAGCAATTCACAAAAATATTCAGTTTTGCCAATTATTATAATGCATTCATATTATTTTTAAAACCATCCTAAAAATAGTTAAACCCCTTATACTCCTTATTTGTCAATTGTTTAGCCAACTTAGGCGTCCGGTAGCATTGATCTGTAACGTAGTAACCATCAAATGATATTGCGCTTAAAACAGCATGCCCTTCCAGGTGGTTATAGGTGTAAACAGCATATGGATTATATTCCTTCTTCCATAAAAATCGACCAACAACTAACTCACTAGCCCGATTACGGGTTATCGAACGATTTTTAGCTAGTTCAGCATATTCCCAATTCTTTTTATCCGCAACCTTTACATCATGTTTAGACAGATTGTTAATTTCATCAGCGTTATACGGTTTCAACATCGTATATACCCGTCGCTTGGTCTTGCTATCGTAAATATAGATCTTATTCTTAGTGATCTGATACCTTGTAATCCAATTTCCCCCTTAACATAGTTATACCAATTTCCCTGCATCCGTTTTGGGTATGTACTGATGTGTTCACCAAAAGATGTTTCATCATCACTAGCAGCTACTGAGTGGGTATTCATCCATCCCACCATCAGTGATAATCCTGCAACAATGAATAACAAACTTTTTCTTAAATTAATATTTTAATTGCTGAAGTTGATAAGGAAACAGATGATTTAATAGAATATGTCCATGCATAATTTCACTTTTTAGATGCGGGCCAATTCGCTCTATAAATTAATATAGTTCATAACGATTTAACTCGTTGTCAATATATGTTTAAAACGCACTTCTATGGGTTCATCTATGATCAACTAGTTAAGTTCATTTAATTGACTTTAATTCATGAGCCTACTAGCATTTAGTTAGTAAATATCAGGATAAGGGTGGAATTAACAATGAAAGCAATTGAATATAGTGAATATGGTAATAATTCAGTTTTAAAATTAGCAGACAAGGATACCCCCAGCCCTAATGAACATGAAGTCGTTATTGAAACCAGGGCAGTCAGCGTCAATCCAATGGATTGGAAGCTGATGATGGGTTACATGCAAAAGATGATGTCCTTACAATTTCCAGCTACGCCAGGAATCGATGTAACTGGGGTGGTTAAATCAGTTGGTTCAGCTGTTACTAAGTTCAAACCTGGTGATCGAGTGGTTTCATTCGTTAACAATTACAAGGGAACGCTTCAAGAAGAAACGGTTACTGAAGATAGTTTGACCGCTGCTCTTCCCGACGCAGTATCATTTGAAGATGGCGCCACGATTCCAGTGGCAGGTTTAACTGCTTACCAAGCACTATTTGATAAGCTTGACCTTCAATCTGGCGAACGGTTACTGATTCAAGGTGGAGCCGGAGCAGTTGGGATGTTTGCAATTCAATTCGCCAAAAATGCTGGTGCCAATGTAACTGTAACTGCTAGTCCTAGCCACAATAAGTTTATGAAGAGCTTAGGCGTTGATGAAGTAATTGATTATCATGAGGATAATGCATTTAAGGGCGTCGATAAATTCAACAAGATTCTAGATCTGATTGGTGGAAAGACGTTGGCAAATAGCTACTCATTGGTTAATGCTGGTGGTGCAATTGTTTCTACCAGTGGAGTTCCTGACCCAGATACTTGTAAGAATCTATCAATTAGCGGATCCTTCATTCAAACTGAAGTTAAGCCTGATCAATTAAGGACGATTGCAGAACAAATTGCTGATAATAAAATTAAGGTAGTAATTTCAAAGCAATATGATTTTAACTTAGACAATGTTAAAAAGGCGTTTGAAGAAAGCGAATCCGGACATGCAACGGGTAAAATCGTAATTACATTTTAACTAGCAATTAATTTGTAAGATAACTAATTCGAAAAAATACCAAAAGAGAGAAATGAGCTATTTTGACAGCTCACTTCTCTTTTATTTTTAAAATTAGATGGTGACAATTATTTAGATATTATGAATAATAACCATGCTGAAAAATCATTGGGAGAGACCCTCTATAATTATTAATCCAAAAGATTGCGAGCGTTAGCTCCGTCTCTCTTTATTTTGATAATTGATTCTTTAAATTATTTTGTATATTTTCTCGACATAGGAGCATATTATCTTTTTTGGAATATAACAAAGGCTACAGTATTTGTCGCAACTACTATCTTTTAGTCTTAGAATAAATTCTTTATTGTTTCTAACTGCTTCAACTGATTTATCGTTCATAAATTGATTTGATCGTTGTGTAAAAAATAAATATCTAAATCAATGAATTAAATTAAAAAAAATTAATAAAATATTGATTTTTTTTAATCATAATATTATTATTTATTTAATTCATACGTAATTTAGGAGGTTTTATAATGAAATTTAATTTTTCGAAGCGTGTTCCACAAAATGATGACGATGCAGTAGGCAGTATCTTAAAAGCAGCTGTTGATCCAAAGGTTATCTCATTAGCCGGCGGACTTCCTTCCCCCGACTTATTTCCTGTTAATGAGCTGAAAAAGGCAGCCGATGAAGTTTTCGATAATGACGGAAAGACCGCATTACAATACGGTATGGCTGCTGGTTATGAAAAATTAAGGGAACAAGTAGCTGAGATGACTAGAAAACGCGGCATTGAATGTAGCGCTGATGATGTTGTTATTACGACTGGATCTGAACAATCAATCGATTTAGTTGGTAAATTATTGGTTAATCCTGGCGATACCGTTTTAGTTGAAAAGCCAACATATTTATGTACCTTAGATGTTTTGAGGAGTTATGGTGCTAAATTGTTCGGAGTAGACATGGATGAACATGGTATGCGAATGGATGCATTAAAAAAGGCATTGGATGAGCATCCAGATGCCAAATTATTATATACGATTCCTAACTTTCAAAATCCCACTGGACGCACTATGCCAAACGCTAGAAGAGAAGAAATGGAAAAAATGCTGGCTGAACGTAACATTGTGGTTTTAGAAGATGATCCTTATGGAAAAGTAAGATATTCTGGCAAAGACCAATATCCAATTAAGCATTTTGATCATACTGGAAACGTTATTTATCAAAGTAGTTTTTCAAAATTCTTAGTTCCTGGCTTAAGATTAGGATGGATTGTTGCTGACCCTGCTTTTATAAAACGTTTAGTTCCAATGAAGCAATCAACTGATTTACATTCTGATAATTTATCTCAATATGTTGTTTCCAGATATTTAGCTGAAAATGACATTCAAAAACACGTGGATCAAATTTGTGCTCTTTATAAGAAACGTGCCGAAACAATGATGAAGGAACTGGATGAAAAGGCACCCAAGGGTGTTACTCATAGTAATCCTGAAGGTGGGATGTTCTTATGGGTCAAGGCTCCTGAATCGGTTAACACCGTTGATTTATTTAAAGAATGTATTAAACATCACGTTGCCTTTGTTCCTGGTGCACCGTTCTATCCAGGTAAAGTTACTCAAGGAACTTTTCGTTTGAACTTTTCAAATGCAGATTCAAAGACAATTAAAGTTGCAATCGATCGACTTTGTGATGCATTAAATGAATTTATGAAAGCAACACCGAAATAATTTATTAGTTACAATATAACTGTGTAATTCATTGATTTAAACTAATATCTAATTATTATTAAATATGCATAAAAGGATTGGTATTATGGCAAATTTATTATCTGGTGATTTTCTATACTATGCGAATGAATATGCAAAAATAAGGGACGGTGCTCTATGAAAATAGCTAAAAGTTATAAAAAAATAATTGGTCTGCTGATGTGTTCACAAGCGTTTTACTTATCCGCAATGAGTGTGGATATGACCATTACAGCTTTAGTTGGAATCGAATTGGCACCTAATAAACTTTATGCAACGGTGCCAATGGCATTGATTTCAATTTTAAGCGTAATCGTGGCGCCATGGATTCCAAAATTAGCATCCAAAATTGGTATCAAAACATTATTCGTTGTCGGTGGATTGATTGCTGCCTTAGGTGGAATGTCATCTTGGTACAGCGTTACCGCCCACTCATTTCTATTCCTCTGTATCGGAACCTCCTGTGTTGGAATTTATCAGGCGATTGCTAACTACTATCGTTATGTTGCATCCGACGTTTCACACGGAAATGAAATTCGCAGCATTTCTTTAATTTTATCTGCTGGGGTAGTTGCAGCCATTATAGGACCAATGCTTGCTACCTGGACAAGTCAAGCTATGCTCCCAATTTATTCAGGTGCTTATCTACTAGTTGGCTTTTTAGGGCTGTGTGCGATGCTGATCAATATCTGTTTACCAAGTCGAGAAGTAAATCAGACGCTAACTGATTCGTCAACAGCATCAAAGGATGATAGCGGTTTTCAGAAGAGAGTTAGCTTTTTAGCATTGTTAAAAAGAGCTTCATTTAGAAACGGTGGTTTAATCTGTCTGTGTAGCTGTTTTTCAATGGCTTTGATTATGTCTGGAGCCCCCATTTTTATGAAGAATGTCCTGCAAAGTTCTCCGGAACAACGAATGATGGGGATGCAATTACATATGATTGGAATGTATTTACCTGTTATCATGCTGTTATTCATGGCTAAGTACATTTCAACCAAGGTTCAAATTTTATTTGCATTTGGAATTGGAATGATTGCAGCACTCGTCAGTGCCTTCGATATTACACATGTGAAAGTAATGTTGACTTTGCTTTTGATTGGAGTTTTTTGGAGCTTTAGTTATGCTTCTGGAAGTGCACTGTTAACTAAATCGTATTCATCTGAAGAACGTCAATCTGCACGTGGAAAGGGTGAATTATTCCCAGTTCTTGGATTAGCATTAGGGAGTCTTTTAGCGGGTCCGTTTAACCAGTGGGTGACTTGGTCAGCTCAGATGGATTTCGTATTAATTTTTATTCTTTTAGTATTAGGATTAATTTTATTTGATTGGAAGAGAATATAAAAAGCTATGGCTGATGAAGTCATAGCTTTTTATGAGTAGAAAATCCTATTAATCGATTATATCATTGTAAGTAATGATATAATTTTAATCAAAGGAGCAACGTTCGAATCGTAATCGAATAGATATTTAAATTACTAAGTTTGAGTTAGATTACCAGTTGCTATCGCTGTAGGTATCATTACTATAATCATCATTGTTATAGTTGTATTGATCATAATTGTAATCATCGTTGTTAGAACTGTATTCATCATCATTATAATTATCATGGTTATGGTCATATTGATCATCATGGTTATGGTCGTATTGATCATCATTGTAATCATCATGGTTATGGTCGTATTGATCATCATTGTAATCATCGTGGTTATGGTTGTATTGATCATCATTGTAATCATCGTGGTTATGGTCGTATTGATCATCATTGTAATCATCGTGGTTAGAATCGTATTGATCATTATGCTCCTATGTCAATAACTTGGACTAATTTTATGTAGTTTTTACCAAGCTAATTCTTTCATTGTTGTACCACCTTACATACCAATCAATACTGGCGATTACTTCTTCGATACTTTCAAACTTTGTTTGAAAAACAAGTTTCCGTTCCAGCATTGAATAAAAATTCTCAATATAGGTATTATCGTAAGGATGCCCCTTCAATGAGTAAGAATGCTTAATATTCAACTTATTTAATAATTTTTCGAATTGATCACTAGTGTAATTACTACCCATATCACTGTGTAAGAAAACGGGTTTATCAGCGTTCTTAACTGCTGCTTGCATCTTTTTGGTCACTAATTCTGCTGTCATTTCACTTCCCACTTGATGAGCTAAAACCTGATGGTTATTGGGGTTATAAACACTAGCTAAATAGACCCATCTATGATTAGTTAATGGAATATAAGTCATATCTGCACACCATGCGGTGTGCCAATCCTTATTAACTAAGTTGGATCTTTGTTCATAATCGTTATGCATGGTTGGTTTATGATGATTTTTTATTCAATATAAATCATGCCCATGAAAAAATAATTAAATTTATAATAATAATATCAATTGACAAACTATAAATAATTAAATAAAATAACGATAATCTATATAATAGGAGTTGTTAAAATGAAAAAAATATATTTATGTTTAACAATGTTCATTGCAATGATTATTTTTGGTGTTACCTTCTCTCCAAATAAGACTGTTCATGCAGGTACAGCAGGTTTTCCACAAATGACCACACCATCATACCCATCTGAAAAGGGATACGGATACATATACTTTAACAATACTAAATTAGGCACTCCCGCTCAGGTTATTAAACAAGTCAATGATGCTGCCCCAAGAAATGAATCTGATCAAAGTAAAAATACTGGTTTTAACGTTGATTCAGATGGTAATTACTGGTATCAAAACTATGACTCAAATGAGAATAAGAGTAAAACACTATATGCAGTTAATCAATTAGACCTTAGTAAAAATAAACCTGTAGATGATTTAAAGTCCAATCCTAATTATAAGAAAATTGAAAAAGAAGCATCACTAGTTAGAAAATATCGAAAACAATTAAAGCAGTTAAAGAAAAACAAAGCTAGTAAGAAACAAATTAAACAAGTAACCCAGCGGTTAACTAAGGCACAGAAGGCATTAGCCGATTTACAATAATTTAAAAAAATCCGGTCAAATTTTAATTTGACTGGATTTTTTGCGTTTAATTCGATTTCTTCAAGTTAGCATCAACCTGTTTTTCATAATCAGCTTCTGGTTTCAATTCATTTGCATACCCATTAACCTCATCTTTTTGATCTTGGTTAACGTAATAATCTTGAACTAATCGATCAACTGTAACCGTCTTAGTTACCGTGTGCCCATCCGCAACAGTTTTGCCAATTACCCAATACTTATAGGTAACTAAGTTGCCGTCCCGTTTATAGTCAATGTATGACATCGGATCCCCATTCGAAGTTATGTAACTATATCCAGCAAGGTCACCAGCTTTTGAACTATTACTAGTAACCCCATAATATAGAACGCCTTCCTTCACACCATCCTTAAATGAATCAGGTTCCCACAATAAATTAACCATGGTTCCAATTACCTTATCGCTGATATTACTGTATTTGTTATTACTAGAACTGGATGAAGCCGTGCTACTATCAGCAGAAGAAGTAACACTGCTGGTGGCCACGCTACTACTATTGCTAGCAGACGAGCTAGCGGTACTGGTAGAACTGCTAGCTGAACTGGCAGCCTTTCCCTGGCTCCCCTTATTACCACAACCAACTAATAACAATGAACTTAATAGTAAAACCGTTCCACTCATAATCAAATTTCGTTTCATATGTAATGCCCCCACTAAAATATTTAATATTTCAATAGTTATGATATTACAAAATGATACCAATATCCAAAAAAATCATTATTTTTTCAATTCTTTTATATGCTAACCATATAACGAAATAATTATAGGTGGTAATGCAGTAATAAACTTCATCCTGCAAATTAGATCATGCAGTCCTTATTTATAATTTTAATTGTTAAAAAAAACTAATAGTAATATAATAAAGTTAATTAAAATTACATAGGAAGAAGTCTTATAGTTGAATAAATTTATAATTAAAATATTAACTTTAATTACTTTAACGGCATCTGGTATAGCAATATCAGAATTTTACAATTCTAATGTTGCTAAGGCATACAATTTCAATTTGAAGTATAATGAACTTTATACCGCTGGTGAGTATGCACTTCCAATGGATGAGTTGGACTCTAGCGCTGCTCCTTATTTTAGTTTTTATGGGGGTAAAGATAATGAGTCTGATAAAGGACCTGGTTATTTACAACCTATCAATAATGATGTTTATGAACTAACAGGTTGGAACGAATATCTTTTAATAAATAAAGAACCCTACAAAGAGCTTGCACATTATGATGTTTATTCTAATGGCAATACCAGAACAATACAGGAGTATCCATCTATTCCAGAGGGTGCTATGATGAGTGGAATTGTTGATATCTTTAACTATGCACCTAAAAATAATGAAAATCCGAATTTAAAACCAGTCCAAATTGTTGAATTTTCATTTGATATTAGAAATAAATCAACAGCTAAAGAGCTAAACCAAATTCATACAGTTCGTCAGTATGTAAAAAAATTATTAGCTCTTAAAAAAGCTGGAAAATCAATATCATCGGATGGTCAACTATTAATCGATCAAATGCATGAAGCGACAGTAGCTAAACTAATTCCATCGGATGGAACCAATTACGGTAAAGTATTAACATCAATCCCTTCCTATAAGATTACACCAAAGTTATTTAAATCACATTCGAAGTCAATTAAATAGTTATCGAAATTCAATAAGCAAACGTTAGCTAAAACTGTTATCAAAAAATCCAGTCAAATTAATTTGACTGGATTTTTGATTTTTATAAGCAATTAATTTTTATTGCTAAATGAAGTACGAAAGTTTAATCGGCAATTTATTAACCTTGGTTAAATAGCCTTTATATTTGTATCGACTACCATCATTAGTCCATAATGATAAATGGTTACTACCGTGCATAATAATTTTATAACTATTTGGATAACTCTTGATATTACTATTGTACCCAGACTTTAAGTAGTAGGTGCTACTTCCGACTTTCTTATACTTAGCATTCCAAAAACCACCAGTATAAGAACTACTTTGAATAAATTTTTTATTCTTATTATAAAGATAGTATACAGGATTGATTCCATTATTTTTGGTGTTCTTCTTGGTCCAAATCACAGCTTTATAATAAGCATATCCAGATGAATGATCAGTATCTTTTTGGAGGTTTCCTACCCATTTGCCAACTACCGCATTAGGTTGGCCATTATGCCAAGTGTCTGCATTAGCAGTTAAACTATGTACCCCCTCTACAGTAGCAAATAATGCTAACGTTGAAACAGTTGTTAATATAATTGATTTAAATTTCATTTTACATCCCCCTAAGTTTATAAATAAAACTAGCTTACCACATGTTGATATCCTACACGATCATTATTAAACGGTTCCGCTAAAGTAAACGGTGTTAAGGAACCAATAACCGTTAGTATTTTAATAATTTATTATATTTTTTCAACTTATTCACTACCGATCAATATAATGACAATTAAATTTTAGCACTAATTTTTACACAAAACAAAAACAAATCCAAACAGGCGTTAAAAGCCGCCAGGGCATGTTGGTTATCTCATTGTTGTAAAAAATTACATGCTGATCAATACTGGCGATTATTTCTATGCATTCAAACTTTTTTGAAATACTAGCTCAGTTGTCATTTCACAGCACACTTGATCAAAACTAAAAATCCAGCCAATATTTTAATTTGACTGGATTTTTTATGTTTAATTCGAATTATTAATGCTTTCCTGGATTTGTTTTTCATGATCAGCTTCCGATTTCAATTCGTTCGCATAACCATTAACCTCATCCTTTTGCCCTTGATTAACGTAATAGTCTTGAACCAACTGATCAACTGTAACTGTCTTAGTCACAGAGTGCCCATCTGCAACAGTTTGGCCACTTACCCAATATTTATATGTAACTAAGTTGCCATCCCGTTTATAGTAAATATATGACATTGGATCACCATTTGAAGTGATGTAGCTATATCCGGCAATACTCCCAGATTTTGCATTATTACTTTCAACCCCATAGTAAAGAACGCCATCTTTAACGCTACTCTTAAACGAATCTGGTTCCCACAATAAATTAACCATGGTTCCAATTACCTTGTCACTGATGTTACTATATTTATCATTATTTGAACTAGCTGATGCTGAGCTACTAGCAGCAGATGAGGTAACACTACTGGTAGCAGTGCTACTAGAACTAACAGAAGAACTGGAAGTACTAGTGGAACCACTCGATGAACTAGTAGCCCCCTTTCCCTGACTACTATTGCCACAACCCACTAACAACAAGGAACTTAATAACAACACAGTCCCACTTAAGATCAAATTTCTTTTCATCTTGAATTCCTCCATTATAATTATCAATCGAAAAAATAAAAAAATAATAAAATTGTTAACGTCTTTAGGATTAACTTATCTTAAAGGATCTGTAAGATATAGTTCCAGTAAAGATATTCTTTGGCGTTTTTGACTGATTTTAGTTGGTATGTATTTTTACCTAGCTTTTTATAAAACGCTTCCAATAACATCCCTTCAGCATCACCCCCCTGCAGCATCTCCAAATAGAATTTTTTTATTATTATGGACCTTAATTAAAATATTACCTCAATGAATCGATCTTATATTCATTTTCTGTCAAATTTAAAGGGTCTCTTCATCTAATCATTTGTAATAATTAGATTAGTTTATTTTGGTCTACCTAAAGACTAATCAGAGTCATTATCTAATCGAAAATATGATCACTATCCTTATTTGTTTTAAGGGCACTAAATAGTACACTTAATAATGCATATATTATTGTTGTAGGTGGAAAGAAGAGAGTGGCAATTAATATTAATAAATTAAGCGGGTAGTACATTTTACTTTTTAAGTATTTATAAGTTCTCATTTTATAAATTTTTTCGGGATGGCCATTTTCAGCCTCCAGTTCCTTAGCTATATTGGTGCTTAGGATATTAAATGTCAAACTCCAAAAGTTGAAAATCAATAAATAAAATATTTCAGGACCTGAATAATCAATGAATTTTCCGACCCAACTAGTTGCTAATGGTAAAAGTGACATTGAAAATAACCACAGATTATTTAACCAGTAAATTTTTTTAGTAATGCGTTTAGTTATAGAAATCATGTAATGGTTATCGTACCAAGCAGTACCAATAGAGATAAAGCTAGCAATATACGCTAAAAAATAAGGCGCTTGATCAACAATAGAAATTAGTTTTGGTGATGATGGGGTTTTGATTTCTAGGACCATGATCGTAACGATTATGGCAATAATAGCATCAGAAAAAGCTTCAAAACGAGATTTATTCATTTTAACTCTCCAATCTTTGCTCCTATGACTAAATAATGGCACAGAAAAGCCTACGATACTGTTAACTATTATTTAAGATAGAAATTTTTAATTTATCTAATGATTAAAAAAGATGTTCAAAACTAGCATTGTGAAGATGATAAAATCACAAATACTGAATTTAGAGCTCTTAAAAAGAAATTATCACAAGTCAAATAGGAACGTGATATTTTAAAAGCTGCGGTGATAATTATTGAAAAAATAAGTATTAATAAAATTAAAAATTATAATTTAAAGTTAATAGTTATGTAATTTTTATGGTTAAATAATATGTTAAAAATACTATTATGTCAATTATCCTATACTGGATAACGTTATCTCACAAATATAATAATAGGATAACTAATTTTTATAATATGTCCGTTTAGGTGTACGTTAACATTATCATCAAGTTTGGTTGTTTGAAAATTTATTTCAAAAATAACTACTTAATAGTAAAAGTGTAATGATATTTATCGCTATCCTTACACTTTTATTTTTATATTATAGTTATAATTATTTTAATCAGATTAAATCAATGTTGATATACTATCGTGAGATAACTCAGATTTGATTTATTTAAAATTTTTGTTCGGATTCTTAACATAGTTTTAGATGAACGTTATTAATAATTTAACGCTTGGCAAAAATTATCGCGACTGATTTTAAAATATTATTTTCCCGTTTTAAAGCCATTAATTTTTTTGTAACTTTTTGATGTCATGTTCATTAGGATTTATAACTCCTTTAGCTTCACGATACCATCGAAGAATAGTTTGATATTTGGGAATGTATTCATCCAAAAGATTGTGAACGTTATCTCCGTCTCTAATCATTTTGATTATTAACCTATTAAATTCTTTTGTATATTTTCTAAACATAGAAAAAGCTCCTATGGTTAAATTATATCGGATTTAAAAATTTCGTCCGAGATTTAATCAAAGGAGCAATGTTTGAATCAACTCGCAATCGAAGCGATATTTAAATTACTAAATTTTAGTTAGATTACCAGTTGTTATCGCTGTAAGTATCATTACTATAATCGTCATTATTATAGTCGTATTGATCATCATTATAATCATCAAGGTTATGGTCATATTGATCATCATTGTAATCATCGTGGTTAGAATCGTATTCATCATTATTATAATCATCATGGTTAGAATCGTATTCATCATTATTATAACCATCAATGTTATAGTCGTATTGATCGTCATTGTAATCATCATGGTTAGAATCGTATTGATCATCATTATAACCATCAAGGTTATGGTCGTATTGATCATCATTATTATAATCATCATGGTTAGAATCGTATTCATCATCATTATAGCCATCAAGGTTATGGTCGTATTGATCATCATTATTATAACCATCAACGTTATGGTCGTATTGATTATCATCAGGGTCATGTTGATTAAATTTTTGATCATTATTGTTATGATTGTTATCCTGATCGAATAATTTGCTGACAGCGTATCCCCCAACTCCACCAATCAACATCCATTTGAATAAATTAGATCGATTTGATTCTGGATTAGAATGCATGGCATTTGGCTGATAATGATATATTTGACGGGGTTGTGATTTTTGATAAGTTGAAATTGAATTAATTTGAGGATAATCATTTGTTTTGTTTTCAATAATTTCTTGGTTTGATGATTCAATGACTTTAGTGTGTTGGTTTTGTCGCTTTTGCAAGTATTTAAAACCGATAAAGCTAATGATTAAAATGATGATTACTGTTATTAATGGCATGATTATTTTTCCTACTTTCTATTAATTAAATATAATTAAATAGTAATAAGTGAGCCTATGTCAAGGGCTCGAACAAAACAATTTTAACTAAATTGTATCTGTGCTATCTCGTAATAGCTAATTCGTTCGTGATTGAATCTTTCAGTATATCTACTAATTGATAATTTTACATACGCGAACGAACTAAATTTTTGGTTAAATCCCCATTTTCGTTTCAGAATTCAATGAAAATTTTCAATCAATGCATTGTCATAAAGACGGCTCTTTAAAGATTACGTGGATTTAGTCCAAGTTATTGACATAGGAGTATTATTCTGTTGACAATTGAATGCTTTTTTGATATAATTTTTGTAAATAATGATAATTAAAAAGCCAATAAATGCGAGATTTAAAAGTCGGTGCTTCACGACCGTAAACTGTGAGATTTAAAAGTCGGTACTTCACGACCGTAAACTGTGAGACTTAAAAGTCGGTGCTTCGCTACCGTTATATTGGTTGATTTGAAAAACGCTTTGGTGGGGTTTACCAAGGTGTTTTTTTTATTATAAAAGGGAGAAATTGATAATGGACTTAGATTTGTATTATGTTGATGCTAAATATATAAAAAATTTACATAAAATTGATTCAAGAGTTGAATATCACCACGGTGCTCATGATAAACCATATCTTGGTGTTATTTTAAATATTAAAAAGGTTAATTATTTCGTTCCATTATCATCACCAAAGCCAAAGCACAATCGAATGCGCGAAAATATCAGTTTTATTAAATTAATGCGAAAAAATAAATTATTGGCTGTTTTAAATTTAAATAACATGGTACCAGTGCCTTTGAAATTTTGTAAGTCATTAATAATTAAAGATGTTTTAGACTTAAAATATCAAGAATTATTGAATAATGAATATTTTTCGTGTTTAACTCGTAAGAAAGACATTGTTAAGTCCGCCAAATTGTTACATCGTTTTGTTTGTGATCAACCGAACTCACATCAAGCCATGTTGAAATACTGTTGTGACTTTGATAAGTTGGAAACGTACTATCATTCTTTTGATTAATCATAATTGGTAAAGCTTGGGGCTGCTTTAACGGTTAACGCTTTCCAAGTAACATCGCAGCTCGTTTTAAAATTTCTAATTCCTCCTGAACTTGAGCTAATTCCTTTTCCATTTGAACTTATTTTTCATAGGAAATTTGCTTGCCATCAACATTAATAGTGGAACTCTGTTTCAACCAACGACTGATCGTGTTAGCTGAAACATCGTATTCTTTAGCTAATGATTTAATACTATGGCCTTGCTTTGATAGTGAAATAATTGAATCTCTGAATTCTTTTTAATATGATTTTGGCATAATAAAAAGCTCCTTTTAATAATAATTAAGCTCAAAAGGGAACACCATAAAAATGGTCTATATTATTATCATAGGATCAGTCCCCACTAAAGCTGACTTGCAAAAATAAGCCAACAACGCTTAGTCCCATCCCAAGCACAACAAGAAAAAAACCGTTAAACAAATCCAAATGGCGTTAAAAAAAATCGATATTCAATTTAAATCGAGGGTCTGTGACATAAGTCCTAACAAATAAACAGGGGGGTATATCACAGCCCCGTTTATAAAAATCTTGTTGGAAACGATAAGTATCGTAGGACTTAAGGTACTTTTAGATAGCACAGTCAAACATCTAGTCGCTTTATTAGATAGGTTAGATAAGTCCGAGTTACTCCTCGAAAAACTACAAGCATGATTTTATGATAATAAATTTTAATTATATTAAGTCACTGTTAAATCCGTAAGATTGAAATAGGAAATAATGGATTTAAATATAAATAAAATTAGTCCAGATAATTATATGAATTAGTTAATTTGGCAAATTGAAGAAATTCACCTTAATTGATTAAAATATAATCACGATCATCCTTATTAATTGATTTAACCTTCCAACCAACTTTATTTTGGATAAATTGATAAACCAAACTCAAAGCTTCAGCACTCTCAAATTGATAGCTTCCGTGAGTGGCTCCCTTGATTAAGTTCAGTGAAAAACTTTCCTCTCCTACTTTACAATCTAACTCAGCTGCAAAATTGATTGACTGAAGATATGGAACGTTTACATCGGAGTCCCCAGCAATAATGAAGTACTTAGTAGAATCATTCGCTTTTAAATAGCTAACTGGGTTTGACTGCTTAACTAACGAAGACTCACCATTTATTGGAGCTCCTAGGTAAAGACTTTCAAATGAATTTTCATCTTCAATATTCATCATTGGCGTTATCCCTAGTGATTTAAACTCACTAGATATATTACCGAAGTCAATTGGTCCGTAATAATCAATTACTGCACTAACCTTATCCGAGATGTCTAGATAACCTAGTTCTGAATCATACAGTTGATCACTACCACCTGTAGCGCCAGCTAAAGCTGCTAAATTAGCACCGGAGGAATCTCCCCATAAAATAAATCGGTTAGGGTCCAGTCCATACTTAGCAGCATCTTTTCTAACTAAACGAATGGCCGCTTTAACATCATTAATAGCTGATGGAAAAGTCGCTTCACCAGAAAGTCGATAGTTAACTGTAACAACTACAAATCCGTAATTTAAGGCACTCATTTGTGATTTTAAGTCACTTGCAGTATTATTACCGAATTTAAAACCACCACCGTGAATTGCGAATATTACTGGATATTGATTAGAAGTAGTATTTGGAAGGTAAATATTTAAAGTTTCTGATTGTGATTTATTACCATAGGAAATATTTAAAAACTTACGGTGAATGTTTTGTAAATCAAAATCACCCATTCCAAGGCCACCACCAACTCCTGCTGATTGCTTAGGCAAAAGGTCGGTAATGTAATTAGCTAAAACTGAGGTATCTCCAACATTAAATTCTTTTTTCAAAATAATTTAAACCTCCACTGAAATTAAGCATCTAAATAATGAACGACTACTAGATAACATTATTCACTAATGATAATTTACAAAGAGGCGAAAGGTGGGAATTAAAGTTAAAATTTATAAATAATGTAATGATTATTAATCTGATTTCGAAAATAAATCGTGTTCGAATTTTTATTTTTAATAACATTATTAACTAGTGAAACAATGACCATATTTATTAGAAGGTTGACAGATGGGTGTCCCATAACATAATTTTATAACTTTATGGTATTAATGAATTTAAGAGTATA
Organism: Nicoliella sp. ESL1106; assembly: GCF_058509965.1. Lineage (NCBI taxonomy): Bacteria > Bacillati > Bacillota > Bacilli > Lactobacillales > Lactobacillaceae > Nicoliella > Nicoliella sp. ESL1106. The sequence goes on along the minus strand of NZ_CP196341.1, from coordinate 227,502 downwards.
ACATTTACTTAATCAACATCTTACTCTTAACATACAGTTGGTAATAGATTTTATGATTTTTTTATACTATAATTATATTAGTATAAATTTTGACATAACAAATTCGGCTATCAAAATGAAAATGGATATGCCTAAGTTCAAATAATATCACTAGTAAAACAAATACTATTTGTTTAAATTAAGGGGGTCATAATATCATGAATAAAAAATTAATTGCCAAATTAGCACTACCACTTACCTTATTCTCAGCATTATATTTAGGAGAAGGCCATCACATCAATGTGGCTGCATCAAAAAAAGCTAACCTTGAATATATTTCTACTTATCCTAAATCAATCCGCGGCACTTGGTATACATATTATCCTTCCCAACCATCTTATGAAAAGATAGTTATAACTAAGGATAAAATATATGATTATTTAAATACAAAAGGCTTTTCAGAAAACAAAAAACCATATGTTACCCAGCTTCATAAATTTTATAAACACACTGATAAATCCTCATACCATCCAAACTGGGTATATTCTCATGGCTGGTACAATATGCCATCTGATAAACTAAGAAAAAGATGGCTTTATACTTACGGTTGGAATCAAAGCGCTGGAACTGGAACATTCTACAATATTTCAAAAATTCAGGGAAATTGGATTTTATCAAGGGCTGGCGGTGCTGGTTTCGCTTCGTCGCATGCATATAGATCTGAGAATCTAGCTAAAAAGTTAGCTAATAAAAAGTACTCAGGATTTATTTATGATTAACTATAAATATATTAATAAATTATTTTCCTCGTAATATTTTAATTGAAAACACAAAAAAACGCCTCCAAATTCGCAACTAAAAGTTGCTATTACAGAGACGTTTTTATTTAAATCCTATAAGAACTGAATTCCACCATCGACAATAATTGCTTGTCCGGTAATGTAATCTGCCTTATCACTGGCCAAGAATGATACCAAGTTAGATACATCAACTGGTTCTTCACCGCGACCAAGGGCAATTCCATTGATTGCATCCTTAAGGGCAGCTCCCTTTGGCCGTCCATCTAAGTCAGTCATCTTAGCATCGATTTCATCCCACATTGGCGTTAATACGATTCCTGGACAATAAGCATTAACGGTGATTTTGTCCTTAGCAAGTTCCTTAGCAGCCGCTTGGGTCAACCCCCGCACTGCAAACTTAGTTGCTGAGTAGCCACCGAGCATTGGGAAGCCTTCGTGACCTGCAATTGAGGAGGCGTTAATAATCTTACCTGGAGTCCCCTGCTTCTTGAATTGATCAGCAGCAGCTTGAATCCCAAATAATGCCCCCATTACGTTAATGTCTAACAACCGACGCATTTCTGATTCGGTAGTTTCTTCTACTGAGTCAACAGAAGCAATCCCTGCATTATTTACGTATACATTTAATTGGCCTAGTTGATCGACCGTTTCTTGCACCGCTTTTTCAACTTCTTCTTTTGATTGTACATCTGATTTAATGGCGATTGCTTGGCCACCATCAGCGTTAATTTCATCAGCAACTGCTTGCACCTTATCCAAATGCCGACCAGTCAGCGAAACGGCAAATCCGTCCTTACTTAGTTGAACGGCAATTGCCTTTCCAATTCCTTGACCCGCACCTGTTACTAAAGCAACTTGTTTATCCATGAATGTCAGTCCTCCGTTAGTTAAATTGTTAATTATTTCACAATAATTTTATAACTAGGTCAACTGATTTTCAAACATTATGGACTGATGTTAAGTAATCCTTAAAGTCCTTATTATATGATGATTTAGATTTAAATATTATCTTACAAAATTATTTAAATATATCCAAAAGATATAAAATTTGCTTTTATTTTAGTATATAATGTAAAATCATATTTGAGGTGATAATATGAAAAAATCTAATATCAAAATTTTGTTAACTTCAGCTATTTTAGCTAGCGGTACTTTATTCGGATTTACATATACAAACAATACAAGTGTTTCTGCAGCAAAGCATGTTGAACATGTGGAAAAAGACTACTCAGAACTTTTGAAACAGATGGTTGTGAATGATGCCAACCAAATTAAGTACCTGAAATTCCCTAAGCAACACCAAATGACATATGATAAAACATTGAGCAAAGAAGCCCAAACACAGGCCAATAAGATGCAAAAATATATTTTTGCCGGTAAAAACAGACATCTTGATGATAAAGCCTTAACCAAAATTTTGGGAAAAGATTTTGCTAAGAAATTCGGTAAAAGCATTTTCATTGCTAGAACTTGGAGTACTAAGCGTTTAAATGCTAATAAGACTGTTGGATATTTGCAAGACTATTTATTCTATAAAAAGAACAGCAAAAAATATAACAATTTTATTACTAAGAACTTTAAAAAAGCTGGGGTTGGATTTGCTTATGGATATAACTCTAACAACAGTAAGTATCCACATGAAAGTATTGTCTATGTAATAGCTAAATAAAACAAAACAAGTGGAGTTAGGGACCTTCCCTAACTCCACTTGTTTTGTCTCCTAATATCAAAATAAAAGTTATAATCTGATCTTAGTGTGAATAAATTGGACTGGCTCCGATACTCAATCGGAGGACAGTCCTTTTCTTTTAAACAAAAAAGTTGAATTTGATTTTTATTAGCGATATAATTAAATTGTATTTGCTTAAAAATAAAAATTAACGTTGTTGAAACTATCCAGTAACCAGATACTCTAAATTGATTATCTGGTTTTTTACATCTCATTAGCTAATTCTGGTGGAATAAAAAGCGTTCGATTCGCTTATTAGCAATTGCAACACAAATTAATAATTGAAGGGAAGTAAAGGAATGGAAAAATTATACGCAGCTAAGTTGCAGAGAAACATCTTTAAGATGAACGCTACTCTAGAGGATAAGTTAAGTTTTCTAAAGGCCCTTGCTTTAATTGATAAGAATGCTAAGAAAAATCCTGATGCAAAGGTTTTTTATTCTGACATTTCCGATGACTATACTATAAATGACAATCATTTAGATAATAATAAAATCTGGAACTATGTTTTAGAGCAGATCAGCGTTATTCCAGGACTAAGAGCTGGTAAGAGTGATGCAGTTTCGGCAACCTCAGTCTTTGCATACCACCAAAAGGTTACTACGCATAAAGACTTAAGTATCACTATCAAGTCAATGGAAGAATCCCCCAACTACGGTTATGATCAAAGAATTAATGATTATAAACGATACGACAATAATCCTGAAATCTTAAAGATAAACAATGCAATAAAGTCCATTAAAGCAATATTATATGTTAAAAAATCCAACCTCCTTTACGATAAGAAACAAATCATCAGTATGGACTTCAATAAGAACCCAGATCCAATCACCTATCAGGAAATAATCAAACGTTTAAACCAATCCTTCAGTTAATTTTAATTTGTAGTCTCGATTACACTAATCAGCTAATCGTTAAATCAACTATAAAAAAACGGCCCCTGTTTAGCAATTTTACCATTGCCAAATATGGAGCCGTTTTTATTTTAATCCTGCCAAATTTTTTTCGCGGTATCAACAACTAACTTGATCTTATTCCATTGATCCTGTTCAGTTAACCGATTCCCCTCTTCAGTTGAAGCGAATCCACATTGAGCCGATAAGCAGAGGTCATCGAATGGATAATATTGACTAGCATCATGTACCCGTTCATCAAGGGTGTCAAACGATTCTAGTTCTGGCCGTTTACTAGTAACCAGTCCTAAGACCACCCGTTGATCACGACCATTTTCAGCAATCGGTTTGAGCGGCTTGAACCCACCAGAGCGTTCATCATCATATTCCAAGAAATAACCATCAATGTGTAATTGTGCTAGATAATCAGCAACTGGATCATAAGCTCCAGCACCAGCCCAGTGTGAATCATAGTTTCCCCGACAGACGTGCATCGTTAATACTAAGTCATCAGGCTTACTATCAGCAATCGCATTGATTGCCTTGACCGCTGCTTCACAAAGCGGCTTTAATTCTGGTAAGATCGTATCCTTTGAAAAGCTAGCCCACATCCCCCAAGAAGTATCATCAATTTGAAGGTAGCGGCAGCCAAGGTCATAAAACTTTTGGACGGTTTGCTTGTATGCTTCAATCTCATCAGCTAGAAATGCATCCAAGTTACCGTCGTAATATTCATCATCGATCCCAGCTTCCTTGTTAGGGAAGAAAACCGATGGACTGGGAATCGTTTGTTTAGCGGTGATGCCATCTGGAACGATTGAGTTCAAAAATTCGAAGCCCGCAAAGAAGGGATGGTTAGGGTTGTATGTGATCTTATCGCTGATCTTAATTCCGCCCTTACGCGTTTCTTCACCATTGAACCGATAGCCATGTTCTGGAGTATAAAAATGACTTCCATTTAAGCCATCAAAGAAATCCAAATGCCACCAACTTCTTCTAAACTCACCATCGGTAACATCCTTTAGACCCGCATTAATTTCTTTTTGAACCAAATCCTTGATTTCACGGTTTTCGACCGCTGTTAATTCATCATGACTGATTTCTCGATTACTAAATTGTGCACGAGCCTTCTTTAAAGCTTCAGGTCTTAGAAAACTACCAACGATATCGTAACGATTTGGAAACTTAACTGCCTTTGTCATTATTATCCACTCCTTATTTTTAAACAAAAAAATCCTTGAAATATTAAATTAATATCCCAAGGACGATTTATCGCGGTGCCACCTTTGTTCATGCATGGCTCACACCATACACCTCTGAAGTACGCAGGCCTACAGACCAGCTATACTTGGACTAGGTTAATGGAGTCCATCCCAATTTGATTTAACATTACGCTCAACCAAATTCCGCTCTAAGACCATTTTCAAACTAAATTAGCCACTAGCTCACACCATAACGCTAGCTCTCTTAAGACCACTTTCGTTTTACTTATCTTTTCATTGCTTCGTTCATATTTAAGTTTGGCATCATCTTAACACCTTCAATAAATAGTGTCAATTAATTAGCAAAAACGATTAAGTATAAATCGCGGACAAAATAGCTATTACGATCAGCACCGATAATAGTTGAGATGATACACCAAAGAAAAATCCATCTGCAGCATTTAATTTTTAATTGATTGAACTAAAAATAAAATCTTAAATCTTTAAATTTAATGTGAAACAATAGTCTTTTTTATTTATCGGTGTTAAAATAAAGATTGTGAAAAAATTATCAATGCTTTTAAAATCAACGTTAGTCATGGAGGTCTATTATGAATAATGAGTCATCAGTTTCAAAAGATAAAAATAGTATCAAAGAATTTATTTTTAAAGTCTTAAATGGTTCCGCACAGGGGATTTTGATCGGGGTATTGCCATCAGCAATCGTTAAGTACATCTTATCTCCGTTAGTCCAAAATCACATCACCTGGGCGATCCAGTTAAATTCGCTCTTGGTCCTTTTTGGTTCATTTATTCCATTGTTGATTGGAATGTCAATTGCCAGTCAGTTTAAAATGAAACCTCTCGATATCGGAACGACCATGATTGCTACGGGGGTTGCTTCTGGTTCGATCAAATGGGCGGTGGCCAATCCAGGGTTTGTTAATCCAATCACTAATGTTAAAAATCCAATCGCAAGTACCGTATACATCGCCAGTGGGGCTGGAGATGTGATCAATGCCATCATCGTAGCTTCATTAGCTGTAATCGTAATTCAATTGGTAGCTAAATACCTGAATGGATTTGGAGCAGTAGCGATTATCTTTAATCCCCTGCTTATCGGTGGGCTGGTTGGTTTGATTGGATTAAATATCGCCCCGTTTGTTGCAACGATCACAAATGCCCTCGGTGAGATGGTCGAAACCTTCACTACCCTGCAACCATTATTGATGAGCATTTTAATCGCAATGGCTTATTCATTCATTATCATTACTCCAGTTTCAACGGTTGGGATTTCACTGGCTATCACGTTGTCTGGCCTTGGCGCTGGAGCCGCCGGTGTCGGTGTAGTTGCAACGACCGTCATCCTATTGGTAAACTCAGTGGTCGTGAACAAGAAGGGAACGTCCTTAGCGATCTTGCTTGGTGCCATGAAGGGAATGATGCCATCGATTTTCAAAAAGCCCGTCATGATTTTAGCATTTATGGTCTCTGCGGCCATTTCAGCTATCCCAGTCGCCATGTTCAACGTACAAGGGACCCCCACTTCCGCTGGATTTGGTTGGATTGGATTAGTCTCACCGATCCAGTCAATGCTCGTTAGCGCAAGCGAAAGTAAATTCGTTCATCATACCGTTGGCATCGTTCCATCGTTGATTACGTGGTTGATTGTGCCAATCATTGCTGGAATCATCGTTAACTTCCTTTTTACCAAGGTCTTGAAACTATACTCAGCTACAGATCTACAACAAGAAATTAAATAATAAAGTAATAATCCCCAGTGGGCCTTATACCTACTGGGGATTATTATTTAGATTCTATTCATTTCTTTGGTCCATTAAAGTATAATAAATTCCACGATTGTCTTGGCGACGACTTCTATAGTAAGCGAATTGATGTCCATTTTCTTTAACCATTTTATTTATATTTTGAATATTTCCGTAAACATAAGATAAAACAGTTTCAGTGGCACTACCACCCATTTTAAGCATCTCAATGTTTTTAGCGCTTAAGGGTAAATGACCATTAATTTGGCCACTTTTAATATCATCAATTAATTTAGAATATACTTTTAGTTGTTCGGTACTGGTTAAAATGCCCTTGTTCTTAATAAAGTCATATTCTTGTTGGTTTCCATCAATAATCCAGTTCGCATTAAAATCACTACTGGGAGCACTTTGAACTGCACTCTTGATGCCATTCCAAATTTCCAGTTTACTCCGATCCTTCACTGGAACCTCCGATGATGTTGCCAAGAATAAATTGACGTATTGATTTAAAAGCGGTCCCTCATTAGCAAATTCATTCTGATTTAAGATTAAATTGGGTTTATTATGAATTAAAAATCCTATAAATTCATCTTTTCCGCCATTAAAGATCTCCCTTTGTTGATAAAAATAAATATCCATTTTTAACGGAGCACCAATGTGAAAATCATTACGATCATTAATAGCGAATTGGCGTTCTCCTTTAAGCAATCGCGCTTTAAAAGACACTTTTTCGCCTGGTTTTAAAACCCCCTTACCAATGGCGATCTTACCATACGCAGCCATATCACGGTTACCAAATAAATATGATTCTTGGCCAATTGTAATCACAATGTTGCTTAATAACATATTAACATTCAAAAATTTTACACCTGATTTTGAAGTTTGCGTAAAAATATAAAATCCTTCGTATTGACCAGAAAATAAATATTGTTGACTTGAATTTTGTTGATGCAATTGTTCTAGTTGTTCAGTAGTGATGAAATCCATAATAATTCCTCCCTAACATTTGCTAATTAAAAGATTTTTTCACAAATTATAAATTATTTATTATTTATTTTATAATTACCAACGTATCATAATACTCTGGCAACCATGATTGAAAATGACGCTCAAGCTCAATAAATATGTAACTCAATTCTAAAATTTCCATGAGCCTATTTATTTATCACCACCTTATTTTAATTTTTATACTAAGCTAAATATAAATGCACTGTCAAATAATCTTATTGAAAAAATCACATTATTAAAAAAAGCTTCGCTAGTAATTAATCACCAGCGAAGCTTTTAAGTTACAAGTCAATATCTAAGTACTTAATGTCTGGGCGTTCCTTAAAACCGAAATGTTTCCAAAACGATTGGCCTGCTAAATTATCGATCACCGTAAATAGCCCTATCGTCTTGATGCCAATCGATTGGAATTGTTTGAATACCCGTGAAATCAGTTCCGAACTAATGTGTTGGCCGCGGTATTTTTCATCAACGGCAACGTGGTACAGAAATCCCTTCCGCCCATCAGTTGCCCCTAGTAAGGTTGCCACGATCTCACCATCTACTTCAGCAACAAAACACAGGTCGGGATTGCGATCAATGATTCGCTTAATGCCAGCATAGGAATTATCCAGCGATTGTAAATTCATCCCTGCGGTCCGTTCCCATAACGCATACGCTTGATCATAATCAGTGCTCTTCATTGCGCGATAAACTACCATTTTACTTGCCCTCCTTAAATGCTACTTCACGTGGACTGTGCCCACCGTTTAAAATTGTCAAGGCATCATCCAAAGCCTGGGTGACCATTTTGGCAACTGCAATGTCGGTATAAAAGCCAACGTGGGGCGTCAAGATCACATTCGGAATTTGCTTTAGGCGGTTGTAATGGGCAACTGGGGTCTCACCAGAAAAGCGTAAATTAAAAATTTTCGTTTCCGCTTCGACCACGTCCAATGCCGCCCCCGCAATTTGGTGCTGCTCTAAGGCATCGATCAAATCAGCAGTATTTACCACGGGTCCCCTCGAGTCATTGATAAAAAACGCGGTCGGCTTCATCTGCGCAAATGCTTCTTTATCAATCAGATGAACGTTATCTGGGCTTAAATAAACGTGGGACGTCACAATATCAGCATTTTGGTACACTTCTGCCTTAGTCCGATACTCTAAAATCCCCTCACGTTTTAACGCCTCGTTCTCCACTAAGTCATTGCCGATCACCTTCGCACCGAGGGCGTGAAAGATTCTTGCAACGGTGCTGCCAATCCGCCCCACACCAATGATTCCAATCACGTATTCAGAAAGTTCACGGGAACGCAATCCATCGACAACGTAATCATTGTTGGCCAAGCGCGCTTGGAATTCTGGATAGTGCCGAATTAGCTGCATCGCCTGCATTAGTACTAATTCTGCCACCGCGTGCGGTGAATAGGACGGCACGTTAGTAATCCGAATGTCGTTTTGAGCCGCTGCATTGAAATCGATCGTATCAATTCCAGCCGAGCGACAGGCTAGTTGCTTAATGCCATAGTCATGCAGCGTTTTATAAATGGAGCCGTCATCGTCTAAGCGGCTGCGTTGCTTATAGATAATGCCATCAAAGCCCTCGACATCACTTACGGTGTCTGGATGCAATTCGTATGGGACACTTTTTACAGGGATGCCATGGGCCTTGCTCCATGCATCGATAAATGGTTGTTCGTCCTTGCGAACGTGGTATGCGATCAACTTCGTCATTTAAATCAACCCCCAGATTATTTTTCATTCAAGTCCTTGAGAATCCCAAGGGCCCCGTCAACAAAGTATTCAACCCCTGTTTTGATCGTTGCGTCTAACCCCACAAATTGTGGTTCGTGCCAATCCGCCGCATTTGGTTGTCCGTTCGAACCAATGAACGCAAATACCCCCGGAATCGTTTCTTGGTAGGTGGCAAAGTCTTCGCCCGCCATTGAGAGAACTGGCTTTTCAACCTTTTCGGCTAAATTGTTAATGACGGCGTTCGTCAATTCGGGATTGTTATCGATTGGTAATGCCCGTTCGCTCCAATCAATATCAAAGTCCTGGTTGAAAGCAGCAGTAAAGCCCTTCACAATTTCAGTCATCCGTTTTTGAACTAAATCATCGTTTGACAGCTTGAAGACCCTGACAGTCCCCTCAAGAAACGCTGTGTCTGGGATCACGTTCCAGGCCTCACCGCCGCCAACGTGGGTAATGCTGACCACGACGGCATCTTGGGGGTTCACATTGCGACTGGTAATCGTCTGTAAGTTCTCGATCAACGCACCCAGCGTCACGATCGGGTCATGGCTATTTTCAGGCTTGGCACCGTGGGAACCCTGCCCCTTGATCGTAATTTTGAACTTAGAACACCCCGCCATCATCGGCCCGCTTTGTAGTGCAACCGTCCCAGTGGGTAAATTGGGGTTATTATGAAACCCAAGCACCGCTTGAATCCCACTTAATACGTGCTTTGCCACCACTTGGTTCGCACCCCCACCAGCTTCTTCGGCGGGTTGGAACAACAAATATATGTTTCCGTTGATCAAATCGCGGTGACCACTGAAAAACTTAGCGGCCCCTAATAAGCTAGTGATGTGGAGATCATGGCCACAGGCATGCATCACCCCTGGGTTCGTGGACTTGAATGCTAAATCAGTATCTTCGGTCACTGGCAACGCGTCTAAGTCGGCCCGCAGTGCGATCGAAGCGCCCGGCTGCTTTCCAGCGATCTTAGCCAACAGCCCCGTATTTAGCTTGGTCGGCACGATTTCAATCCCCCACTGCGTTAACAGCTCCTTCACTTTTTCGGTAGTATGCACTTCTTGATTCGATAATTCGGGATGGGCATGAAAGTAGTGCCTTAGTTCAACTAACTCGTTCCAATCATCATCAGTTATTAATTCCGTCATTTTAAGATTCCTCCTTGAACGCCTTGTTAATTGCTTGGTCTAAATCATTAATCAAATCATCCGCACTTTCCAACCCGATCGACAGTCTGATTAATGAATCGGTAATGTGTTGCTTCTCCTTATCGGCTTTAGGAACTTCTCGGTGGGTCGTCCGCACTGGGTTGACGATCAACGAACGATTATCACCCACGTTGGGCAGATAGGTAAAGACGTGGACGTTATTCAACAATTTAACAACGTTATCGAAATCACCGTCTAATTCAAATGCAAAGGTTGTCCCAATTCCCTTAGGATAGTACTTTTCAACGAGGTCCCGTTGATCAGTATCCAATAAGCCATTATTGAAGACCCTTTTCACATGCGGGTTCCCCTCTAAGAATTGGCCGATTTTAAGGGCGGACTGCACTTCCTTACTGATCCGCTCTGAAATTGTTTCTAGCCCCATCAATGCTAAGTATGCGGAAAATGGACTAAGTACCGCCCCCATTAATCGTAAGTATTTAATCCGCAGCCGATGAATAAATGCAGATTTACCAAACGCATGGGCAAAAGTATCCGATTCACCATTGGGTTTAACTAGCGTAATTTCTGGTTCATAGAATTGCGGGAAGCGTTGTTCGTTCCAATCAAAGTGGCCCCCATCAACCACGATTCCAGAGACCACGTTGCCATGACCGCTGATCCCCTTGGTTGATGAATAAACAACGACATCGGCACCGTGTTCAATTGGGTTAAATAGGTATGGGGTTGGGAAGGTATTATCAATAATGAGTGGAATCTGATGGGCGTGGGCTAATTTCGCGACGGCTTCCACATCGGTAACGTCAGTCGTTGGGTTCGAAACGCTTTCTGCGTAAATCGCCTTGGTATCGGGTCTGATCAATGATTCTAACTTATCCAAATCGTTAATGTCATCAACAAAATCGGTCTCGATGTTGAACTTGGGCAACAGGGTGTTCAATTCATCTAGCGTCGCACCGTAGATATCACGCGGAGCAATGATCCGCCCGCCACCTTCAGCGACGTTCAAAATCGTATAGGTGATCGCAGCCATCCCCGAAGATAGGGCGACGGCTCCCACACCACCATCCAAGTCATTGATTCGTTTTTCAAAGACATCGACAGTCGGATTGGCGACTCTGGAATACATAAATGCATTATTCAATTCACCATTCATGACCTGATCGGCTCGTTCAACGCTTCCAAAGTCAAATGCGACGTTCTGAAAGATGGGAACGTTGGCCGCATAGTTAAAGTCTTTTGGATCATAGCCACTATGAATCTTTCTCGTATCAAATTTTTCACTCATCTCTACCACTCTCCCTACTTAGTTGCGTTCAATGCAGATTCCAGATCAGCAATTAAATCATGAACATCCTCAATTCCAACTGATAATCTGACCAATTGGGGTGAAATTCCCGTCTTGGCCTGCTCTGCTGCCGATAATTCAGCATGGGTCATCTTGTATGGTAGTTCGATCAAACTTTCGACCGAACCCAAACTAACTGCAAGTGAAATGAGTTTTAGGTGTTCAACGAATGCAGCGGCATCAATTGAATCGGCCAATTCAAACGACAACACCCCACCGTAGCCATTCGTTTCCTCCTTAGCAATCTCATAGTCCTTGGTCCCCTTAATTCCAGGATAATGGATCCGAGTAACTTCATCACGTTGCGCTAAGAAATCAACGATCTTAGAAGCATTTGCTTCGTGTCGATCGATGCGTACTGCAAGCGTCTTGATTCCGCGGCTGATCAAGTTCGCCGATTCTGGTGAAAGGACTGCACCAATCCCATTTTGGTTGAAGTAAACCGCATCCGAGAGTTGCGGCGTCTTCGTTACCACCGCACCAGCCACCACGTCAGAATGGCCCCCTAGATACTTAGTGGCGGAATGAATCACGATATCTGCCCCCAAGTCGAGTGGTTGTTGTAAGTACGGGGTTAAAAAGGTGTTGTCCACAATCGTTAACAACCCATGTTGCTTGGCCAGTTTAGCAATCGCTTTCACACTAGTGACTTCTAACAATGGATTTGAAAAGGTCTCAAAATAGATCGCTTTCGTGTTATCCTTGATCGCCGCACTAACCGCATCCAAATCCTGGGTATCAACGACCGTAAATGATAGCTGCCAGCGCTTGAAGAATTGGTTGATCAACCTGAAGGTCCCACCATAAACCGCCTTGCCGACAATAATGTGGTCACCCGGTTTAAAAAGTGCGAAGACTGCATGGACTGCAGCTAACCCAGACGAAAAGGCAAAGCCGCGGTCGCCATTTTCTAATTCTGCTAATTGATCTTCCAAATAATCCCTAGTTGGATTGCCGGATCGTTCATAGTCCCACCGAAGCTTGGCATCAACCTTTGGGAAAACGAACGTTGATGAATTATAGATTGGCACGTTGACCGCTCCTGTATCATTATCATTTTGTGACTTGCCATGAACTAACTTAGTATTAAACTTGGTCATTTTGATTCCCTCTTTCTATTTTTTTCAAAAATAAAAGCCCCCTATTGACCAATTTATGATCAATAAGGGGCGATTGATTCGCGGTGCCACCCTTGCGTTTAACTCAATGGATATCCATCTGGATGATAACGGGTCGGACCGGTCAATTGGCTTGCACCAATTCACTCCATTCTTAAGCTCATCTTCACGAAATTCATCAGCATCTGGTCTCACCACCCCAGACTCTCTGTAATTGATTCCAATCGTTACTCTTCTTAATCGTCGGATTTTATTTATGTAATTCATTTAACAGCCGTCTTGCAACGGTATCAAAATAATGAACGCCAACGGCAATTACGCCGTCATCAGCAATATAGCCTGGGTTATGATTCTTCACCTGCCCATTGTTGCCCAGGTTAACGTATACGCCAGGCACATGTTCTTGATAACATGCAAAGTCATCAGATCCTAACTCCAGTTCCTTTTCATAAACCGTTGCAAACCGTTTACACTCATCAGCAACGATGGCGGTTAAATGTGGATCGTTATTTACAGATGGATCGCCGTCATACCAATCAATTGTAGCCGTTGCACCATACGCTTCCGCCGTGGTCTGCACTAAATTTAAGAAGCGCTGTTTGATCAATGCTCTGGTATGCTTACTTGCAGTTCGGACCGTGCCCTCAAAGAACACCGTTTCTGGAATCACGTTCCAAGTCGTCCCCGCAGTAATGTGTGTGATGCTGATCACACCAGCACTAATCGGTGAAACGTTACGGCTAACGATGCTTTGAATCGCATTGATTTCCGCTCCTAACACCACGACTGGATCAACTCCATTTTGGGGCGCCGATGCATGCGTGCCCTGCCCCGTCAGTGTGACCTTGAACTTATCGATTGCCCCACTGCTGATTCCCGCTCGAATCCCGATGCTGCCAACGGGATGAAATGGTGCGTTATGAAAGCCGATGATTGCATCGACTCCCGTTAGTTGACCGTCGTTAATCACCTGTAGAGCGCCTTCGTGATCTTCTTCTGATAGCTGAAATATCAACCTGACCTTACCAGGCAGCTCGTTTTCAGAACGCTTCAATAGATAAGCAGCCCCTAATAGCGCTGCAATGTGGGTATCATGGCCGCAGGCATGCATTTGCCCTGGGACTTGTGAACTGTAAGCAAGCCCCGTAGCCTCTGCGACTGGCAATGCGTCAATATCAGCTCGTAAAGCGATGGTGGGGCCATTGTTGTTACCAATATCTGCGAACACCCCCGTTTTTAAATTCGTTGGCCTGGGCTTGATCCCATATTCAGCTAAAATAGCCGTAATTTTTTTAGTGGTTCTAAATTCATGGTCAGCCAGTTCTGGATGGGCGTGAAAATCATGCCGATATTGAATTAACTTCCGCTCAAGTTCTGGATCGATCAATTGCGTCAATGAAGGCACCTCCTTAATGCAAAATAAAAAAGATCAACTAGCACGAATCTAGTTGATCTTTGGGTTTGATAAGGAAAATTGATTCAAAAATGATATCCACCCTAACTAGATTCGGTTTAACTTCACCTAGTTAGGAAATCGTAAGCGGTCCGCGCTAGATGCAAATGTCAGTAACGTTTGCATCCCAAATGGATCCAAACGCTACTAGCACATGCACATGTAGCCAGTTAGGACATAACAATTATTTAATTGAACATTATTATTTTTAATCATTATAATTTCCCCTTAATTTAATTCATTTATCATTTATTTTTAATTATTAAACCATAAAAATATTTGAATGTCAAATCAAATTGAAATTACTTTTAGAAAGATGTAATCTAATCTCATGAATGCTAAGCATTAATACTAAAAATCTAATTAATAGGAATGGATATTATGAAAATAAAATTATTATCATTTGCGGGGGCCCTTTTAGCTGTTTTGGCAGCTTTAATTATTAAAATTAATAATAATCATTCAGTTAACGCTAATCAGAATGGTGGTGGAATTTCAAAAAAGGTATCATCATTTCCAAAATCAATGCGGGGAACATGGTACGCCTATGATTCGGATGCATCCAAGAAAAGCCCGCAATTTGTTATTACTAAAATAACTAAAAATAAAATTGCTAATAAACAACCAGAATTAAAGGGCGTCTACGTCAGTTATCTACATAAATTCTATAAACATAGTGGGTCAGCTCACTCTAATTGGATCTATACGATTGGTGGCATATGGACAAAATTTGATAATCGCAGATACGATTTTATCCATACTTATGAATGGAATCAAAATAACGGCGATGGTGACTACTGGAACGTTTCAACACAAAACGGCCATCGCGTTTTAACCCTTGTAGGTGGGGCTGGTCTCCAAGTTTCTGACCATTCTTATCGGTCTAAAACTTTGGCAAAATCGTTAGCCAAGGAAAGGTATCAGGGCTTTTTATACTCGAATTAACTAAAGCCACTCTTACTCATTATTGCCATTAGAAGAGGCTTTAACTAGCCTTTAATGTGCTAAATTATCATAATATTTAGCCAATTTAGTTACTACTAAAAATGAAGCTTTGTATATCGATCTGTAATTTTTATTATCAGCAGCAGATTTAGTGTAATCATAGTTTTTAAGCTTAGATAAGTAATTTTCCGGCAGCTTAATCCCCCACTTTATTAAATCATCATCTTGAGATAAAATTTTCGAAATTTCATAATTTGTTGGTTTTGGCATCTTAAGTAATGCTAACGCTTTGTCAGTTACTTCCATTTTTACACCTCTTTGTATTTACTACAATAAATCAAATAATATCTTTACTATTAGTATTATTATATTGTAATAAGATACGCTAATCAATTTTTATATTTAAAATAGTTTAAAATAAAAATGTTGTTATATCAACGTCTGTTATGATTTTCAGAAACCCAAACATGCATAATATTTTATGATCAGGGAATTAGGATTAAACCATCAATATTTAAAACATCCCCAAAACATTGCCGATCTTAATCAATTGCTTTTTGGCAATTTAGAATTAAAATAAAGTTGATTCAAAATAATTAAGGGATGATTTACTATGGAAACTAACAATAAAATGTTTGCAAGCCCATCAACATATGTTCAGGGTAAGGATATTTTATTTAACAGTGCTGATTACATTAAAAAACTTGGTGATACCGTCTTATTACTAGCCGGTAAGCAAATCATGGACATTGTAGGAAATGACTTTTCTAAGTATCTGCAAGAAAACGACTTAGCAGTTACTGAAGTTAATTTTAACGGTGAATCTTCAATGTCAGAAGTTAACCGTGTGGCTAAGATTGGAACGGATAACCAAGTTAAAGTAATCATTGGCCTCGGTGGTGGTAAAACATTGGATGCTGCCAAGGCAATCGCTGATAAAATGAAAATTAAAGCTGCCATCTTGCCAAGTTTGGCATCAACGGACGCACCATGTTCTAGGTTATCAGTGATTTACAATGATGACGGCTCATTTTCTAACTACCTCTTCTATAATAACAATCCTGAATTAGTCCTTGTTGACACGCGGGTCATTGCCAACGCACCCGCACGATTCTTAGTAGCTGGAATTGGTGATGCCCTAGCCACCAACGTTGAAGCTCAAGCAGTTGCCCGCGGTAATGGCAACACGATGCTAGGTAACAAACAGACGTTAGTTGGCAACGCAATTGCCGAAAAATGTCAAGAAACGTTATTCAACTATGGAGTCGAGGCCGTCCGTTCGGTTGAAAACCATAATGATACCAAAGCACTAGAAAAGGTAACTGAAGCCAACATCTTAATGAGTGGGGTTGGCTTTGAAAGTGGTGGCTTAGCCGCTGCCCACGCAATCTACAATGGAACAACTGCAATCGGAGATAAGATCCATAAGATGCACGGTGAAATCGTTGCCTTTGGCTTGCTCGCCCAATTGTTTCTCGAGGGTGCCGATAGAGATCGCTATAATAAATATCTAGATTTTGAATTAGCAGTCGGTTTACCAACCACGTTTGCGGACTTAGGAATTGCTGATATTAGCGATAGTGATTTGTTAAAGATTGCCCACTCCGCCAATAGCGATAACGATACGATGAAGGAAATGCCATTCTTGGTCGAAGATGACGATATTGTCCAAGCCATGAAGGGTGCCAATGCCTATAATTTAGCATACAAATCTAATCATAAATAAGTTAGCTAATAAAAAAATGAGTTCGCTGATCAAACAGCGAACTCATTTTAATTTTAAAGTAATTCCGTCATTACTATCTTCTAAATTTTGTTTTAGCAAAAATAACCAAGCCGACAATAAGTAACACTAGCATATCGATCCAGATATGGGTCGCAACGAAATTAATGGAAGCACTCCACACCCACTTAATTAGATCCCAAAAACTACTTAAAATGAATCCAATCGCCCATTTAGCTAAATTAAAGATTAATCCCGCTAGGAAAAATATTATCGCCTTACCAGCGTAAAAAATAAAGCTAAACACTGAATGAATATGATTTTGAGCAATAAAATCCATAATCGTTTGTTTAATTGTTAATATAATTGCGCCACCGATAGTAAATACTAAAACGAAAATAGCAACAAATTCAGGAAACTTATCTGCATAAATCGAGTGACTTCTTGTTGTTACCGTCGAAGATCCGCCACGAATATTACGATTTTTTTCCTGCATTTCCAAATCCTTCTGTTTGTTTGCAAGATCAGTTACACGAAGGTAATTCTCGGAGTTCCCTTCTTTTTCAAATAACCAATCAGCTTTTTTGTTTAAATCTTTATAACTTGCCACAAAATCACCCTTAAATTAAAATTATTTTGTATCTCTTAATTATAACACCTCAAAAATCAATCATAATAATAATTTATAATTTATAATTAATAATTAAAAATAAAATGGTTTCAATAAGCCTTTATTTTCAACTAGCTTGTTCTTGAACCGCCTTAATATATTTTTTATTCCTTGGAAAGATATATTTTAATGATTTAGCATTCTTGAAGCCCATATGATTATAAAGTTTATCGCCATTCTCGCTAACCGGACGTGCTAACGCCACGATATCTGCAATAATATCATCCCAGACATACTTTGGATCAATCTCATCAACCATATATTTAACACAAAGCGTAATCAGAGAAAGGCCACTGTTCATGAGCTTTACCTGCTTACTAGCTCTCTTAACACTAGCATATTCATACATAATATCATTTGGGTTTTTGAACAACTTCTTAATATTCGGTTGATTTTTAACCTTAATATCAACTAAGTTCTGATTATGACAACAAACATTCCGAGCCTTATGGACTAATTCAATTACCGCCACCAATGTTTTATAGTCTAGGTGGTATTCTCGGGCTAATTTCAGTGCGTTTTTTCTGGCCATATTTTCAATAATGAATTCTAAATCACCAAAGGTCAGCATGCTGATGCCGAACCAAGCTGCTGGCAATCCTTCTTTATTGAGCATTGCTTGGTCTCGATATTCGGGATTGCTAGTGCGCTTCATTGCGTGGTGCAACTTCTTTTTAAACGCCATTTCTTGTTTCTTAATTGCACCCTTCCCACTATCCTTATTGAACCAGTTATTAAAATCCAAATAGCCAAATTCTTGGTACTCATTGGTGAAGAAATACGATAATTTAACTTTCAATGATAATTCAATTTTTTCAATCGCCTGCAAAAAATGCATCCGTAAATTTTTATCGAGGTAGAAACGATCAGCAATGCTTTTCAACCGCACTCCATCATACTTACCATGGTGCAAAAACGGCAGTGAAAACTCCTTAATTTTATAGTAACCAATTATCTCTAGATTCGTTGGCCGCTTTATTTCCTTAGAATTAATGATCATCCCAAGGTGTTCTAGTTGTTTCATCTGTTGTTTATAGGTCATGTTATGAGGGGTTGTCACAAAGCTCATCCTCCTAAATAAAAACCTCAGCATTAAGGGCAGATACATCTGCAATTAATACTGAGGCGACGTTTGCGTCTAGTTATATTCAGCTGCATCAAATGTAAACATTGTTATTCAAATGATTTAATCAAAATACAACTTAATTATATCGTGTTAAGTTTCAAAGTGCTATTCATAACTAGTTTAAAATGTCATTCTGAATATAAAAATATAAAGAGATCGATGTTAATTCCCATCTTCGTTAATAATTTGGTTACTCAAACAAGTCCGCTTAGTCCTTGCTAAACCGATCGCTAAGTCATTTCCATTGTAGGCGAATGCGGCCTTCAACTTATCATCACTATTCGGAATTGTCCTAACAAATAAACTCACAAAAAAGACCTGATCCACAATCATCACATCGAGGACATAATGATTATTCATAATTTCAAATGACCTTATATTTTTATTAGAATTAGGCCGCAATAAACTATCATCAAACATTTTATGAACCAATTCGTCAATAAACTCAGGATTGCTATTTAAAGAATGCTCCATTACCATTCCCCCCTGTTCAAATATTATGTAAATTTATAATTGATTTTAGCATCATTTAGGTTTATATTCATATTATAAATTATTATACTACATATTTGATTGGAGGCATGCTTATGGCTGAAGATGTATTATTTAATCCTGGTAACGCAATCGCTTCAAACGTTGATCCCAGCGAATTAATTCGGACTGCTCAATTGACTTCTGACAAACGGACTACTAACGAAAAAGTAGTCATGGTCAAGGACGAAAACGGTAAGCATTTGTTATTCGAAATTGGTGACAAGGAAAGTGACCCTGCTAAGGGAAAGAAATATAAAATTGAACAAGAGTTCTAATAAAAAAGGCTAGTAATCTTAATTACTGGCCTTTTGTGTTTCCAATGATGGTCCTAACTACTTTTTCAATCGATGGAATAATGGGGGAATCCGATTCGATGCCAGTTTGCGCAAAACGTTCAGCCCACCAATTCCGTCTAATATTTTGCACTTGACTTAATAGTTGTTTTCCAGAAGTGGTTAAACTTACTTCAAGGGCCTTTCCTGGTCGGGGTTGCTTTGTGACCCAACCATTTTGATCCAACTTTTTGATTTGCCGAGCCACCATCCCCTTATCCAATACTAATTCACGGGCAATCTGGCTTTGATTAATATGTTGATGATCATTAATCGTAAGTAAAATACATGCAGCCGTAGGGTTTAAATCCAATTTTTCAAATTGATACCCAGTATCTTTGTAGTACTGACGATGTAAAATGGAAATATCTTGTGCTAAATATCCTAAGTCTTTCATAAGAAATCGGTTCCTTCCGTAAAAAGTGGCTAATTGCGTTGACAATGCAACACCCAGCTGCCTATAATAATATCAAATTAGCGGGTGTTGATAATGCAACACCCTATTCTTTCAAGATAAAGTATACCATATGTAAATGAAATTTAAACTGGAGGAATTACTATGACAAAGGACATGACAGGCTCGACAGCATTAATTCAAAGTATGATCAATCAGGGAATTAAGTATGTTTTTGGTATTCCTGGTGCTAAAGTCGACCAATTATTTGAAGACTTGCAACATAATGATAATCCTAACGCACCCCAATTAATCGTTACTAGGCATGAACAAAATGCAGCCTTTATTGCTGCTGGAATTGGCCGCTTAACTGGCAATCCTGGCGTGGTTGCCGTTACTTCAGGCCCTGGGGTCTCGAACCTAACAACCGCTTTGATCACCGCCACTGCTGAGGGAGACCCAGTCATCGCATTGGGTGGTCAAGTTAAAAGAGATGACCTTTTGCGTGCGACCCACCAAAGTATTGACAGCGCTCCCCTATTAGAACAAGCAACCAAGAGTAGCCAGGAAGTGGCAGATCCAAACAATCTTTCGGAGGCCTTTGCGAATGCGTTCATGACGACCAAATCGCCTAAAAATGGAGCTGCTTTTCTATCACTACCCCAAGATATTCTGGGGGCAAAAGTAGACCGCCCCGTAATTCAAAAACTACCCGAAATCACCAACGGGAGTGCCGATCGGACTCGAATCAAACAAATCGCAGAAATGTTGATGACCGCTGAAAATCCAGTAATTCTTGCCGGAATGCGCGCCTCAACTGAGGAAGTAAGCGATGCCATTCACAAATTATTGAACCGCTTTTCCATCCCAGTTGTCGAAACCTTCCAGGGTTCAGGCGTCATCTCGCGTGACCTTGAAAATAACTACTTTGGTCGCGTTGGACTATTCGATAATCAAATTGGTGATACGGTTCTTAAAAAGAGCGATCTCGTCCTTGCCATTGGTTATGATCCAATTGAATATGAAGCTCGCAACTGGCATAACGAAGGGACTAGAATTATTAACGTCGATACCATCACCCCCGAAATTACGACTGATTATCAACCAGAGGTGATCGTAAATGCGGACGTTGCCCAAACGCTGTACGAACTCGCAGCGTTCATTCCAGAAGATACGATCCTGCCAAAAGACACCCAGGCCAAGTTAGCCCAACTCAAGGAACACTTCGACCAGTCTAATGAAGTTCCAGAACAAAAGGAGGGCGAAGAACTCCACCCATTGGCCATCATCAACGTCTTACAGGAATCAGTCAATGACGATACCACCATTACCGTCGATATCGGTAGCCACTACATCTGGATGGCCCGCTTTTTCCGAGTTTACAAACCCCGCCACTTGCTATTTAGCAACGGGATGCAAACGCTCGGGGTCGCTTTACCGTGGGCAATTGCCGCTGCATTAACGCGGCCTGAACAACACGTTATTTCAATCTCAGGTGACGGTGGTTTCTTATTCTCAGGACAAGAGTTTGAAACTGCGGTCCGATTGAACCTACCCATCATCCAAATCATTTGGGTCGACGGTTACTACGACATGGTCAAGTTCCAAGAAGTCGCTAAGTATGGCCGTGATGCCGGAGTCAAGTTCGGCTACGTTGATAACGTTAAATACGCCGAAAGTTTTGGTGCTAAGGGCTTTCGGGTCAAGACGGCTGAAGAATTCCGCCAGGCCCTCCATAAAGCAAAGCAACTAGCTGGCCCTTCAATCATCGAAGTTCCAGTTAACTACAAGGACAACATCAAGTTAAAGACCCAGTTGATTCCAAACGAATTGAACTAGGATAAAAAACACCGCTAATCATGTTTAAAGATTAGCGGTGTTTTTGTGTCAATTGTTCAATTTAATAAGCCAACTTATGATTTGATCTTAAAATCATCCGTGGGATTAAAATTATGAATCAAGCTGGGCCAAATCCACCGATCGGCATATTTAACGACG
Organism: Nicoliella sp. ESL1106; assembly: GCF_058509965.1. Classification (NCBI taxonomy): domain Bacteria; kingdom Bacillati; phylum Bacillota; class Bacilli; order Lactobacillales; family Lactobacillaceae; genus Nicoliella; species Nicoliella sp. ESL1106. Next base: position 205,572 of record NZ_CP196341.1, on the reverse strand, counting down.
ATCCCGTTGGTAAAGAAAAAGTAGATCGTGGCAAAATTAACCGCATAGAGTTGCCCAGTCAATAGGCTGGTGATAATGATCACAACGGCAGGTAACGACAGGTCCAAGAACTGTGCCCTGATCGCACTACCGTTAAAAAATTTAAATCGCAAAATATTACTGGTGTCATCATTCGGGTGCATAAAGATGTTGGCCCGTTGATACATCGAAATCGAGATTCCAATCATCGTCACACCGACTATTGAAATCAATGAACGAACCAAAAAGCCGTGGTTCCCAACCCCCAAAAATTCGAACATTTGAATAAAAATCTGAATTCCGTAGCTAAAAAACACCACATAGGCAAGTTCTTCTACGAACCGAACTATGTCTAGTTTCATCAATAATAACTGGTTCAATATCGCACTGAACACCCCGAAGGCAAAGATAAAAATGGTCGATGCAACGTGAAACTGGTTACCCAAATTTACCGCTGCAGCAGTAAACAGCGCCGAACCAGTATTAGATGTAATCGTCAACCCGTTGCCCAGGGCGTTGATGATCAGCCCTAAAATTAATGCCGTTATCCTAACCCGCATCGAATTAGTCGGTCTTTTTGTGTCCAATTAGCTCCTCCTCAATTTAATAACTAGTATTTGTCTCCATTATATATAATTCAAAGCTAAAACAAAAGTTAAATGGTTAATGCTTGAAAATGCTATAATCAAGGCAGATTATCTAATTAAGGAGGGATTTTCATCACAGTTGGAACGATTGCATTTTTAATTTTAGTCGGGATCATCTCGGGAATCATCAACAGTATCATTGGGATGGCGTCGTTAATTTCATACCCCGCCCTGGTTTCCGTGGGAATTCCACCAGTATTAGCGAACGCTTCTAACACCGTTGCGCTAATCTGTAGTGGGGTCAGTTCAATCTTAGCTTCATTAAAGGAGCTAAGGGGGCACTTAAAAGCGGTCCTGCCGATCACCGCTTTGACAGCAGGTGGGGGCTTGATTGGGTCACTTTTACTACTAAATAGTTCTAATGAGGCCTTTTCCAAAATCGTGCCGTTTTTGATTTTCTTTGCAGCTTGCTCGATCCTAGTACCTAAGCGCTCACATGCAAATGGACAAAAAACTGGTTCGAAAAACGTTTTATTTTGGGAGTACTTAATTTTAGGGCTTGTCGGAATCTACGTGGGCTACTTTGGTGCTGGTGCTGGCGTGATTATGATTGCCGTGTTATCTAAGATTACTGACAGCCCCTACCACGTTTATAATGCAACGCGTAACGCTGCCACTTTAGCAGCAAACCTCGTTGCTTCGATTATCTTCATTTTCGTTGCCCACGTCTATTGGAGTGCCATCATCCCGTTAGGCATCGGACTATTTATCGGTGGCTTCATTGGTCCTTCGATCGTGCGCTTCATTCCCACTAACGTTATGCGGATTGGCGTTGGCATCTTTGCATTTCTGCTATCAATCTACCTATTTATTAAGGCCTTCTTTTAATTTCAGAAAAAATCATTTTGCTTTATTTTTAAATGTTGTAAAATAATAGATATTAATTCTTTAAAGGAAGTGATTCGATTGGCGGATTCATTTTTACGAATCGTATTTAACTTTGTTAACATTCAAGGACTATTGTTACTAATCTTCCTATTTATTAACATTGGTTTTCAAGCTAAAAACAAACATGCAGAGGTTCAATCCGATGGGCTTAGTAATTTTATTTTAATTTTGGCACTTTGCGAAAGTTTAAACTTCTTGGGAAATGCTATTTTAAGGGATTTTCGCATCGGTAGTAAAGATCTAACCCTCATTATTGGGATTGCGGTCATTGCACTGTCATGGATCACGGCAATTGCGTTTACTGTTTGGAATTTCTTATACTTACGTAAATTAAGCAAAAAAGTAAGTGAATAAAAAATAGTCGATCATGGCTTGCTATCATATTTTTCAGATAAATTGAACCACAAAAAAACTCCTAAGTTGTAAATCAACTTGGGAGTTTTTTTATTACTATTATTTAGTTGCTTCAAGAGCTTCCTTTAAGGCAGTTCCTAAACGCTTCATCCCGACCTTAATGGTTTCGTCATCAACGTTTGAGAAGTTCAATCTGAAAGTCCCCATCTTTGGTTTGTTAGGGTAGAATGAATCTCCTGGCACGAACGCAACGTTATGTTCCACACAGGTGTTAAATAATTGCATGGTATCAACTTCACCAGGTAATTCAATCCAAATGAACATCCCACCTTCAGGATGACTGTGCTTAGCATCAGCTGGGAATTCTTCCTTGATGGCACTTAACATTAATTCAAAACGATGGTGGTATAAATCACTAATCTTTTTAATATGTTCATAAATGTCATTTTGTTCAAGGAATCTAGCAATAATATGTTGACTTAAGTTATCTGAGTGTAAGTCAGCACTTTGCTTCATTACGACGAAGTTTGATAATACGTCGGTGTTACAGACAATCCATCCTAAACGCATCCCTGGTGCTAAGATCTTAGAGAAAGTACTCATGTAAACAACCCGATCTTGAGTATCAAAGTGCTTTAATGGAGGTAAAGTTTCGCCTTCGTATCTAATTGCTCCGTAAGGATCATCTTCCATTACTAATAAATCGTACTTGTTAGCTAATTCCACGAATTGCTTCCGACGATCAACTGACATTGTTCGACCAGTTGGGTTTTGGAAAGTAGGAATCGTGTAAACTAACTTAGCTTCTGGATGAGCCTTCAAAGCTTCTTCGAACTTGTCCATTCTCATTCCATTTTCATCCATTTCAACCCCGACGATGTTAGCTCCGTAGCTACGGAACACATCTAAAGTACACAGATATGTAGGTTCTTCAACGATAACGGTATCACCAGGGTTAATGAACATTTTTGCTAATAAATCAATTGATTGCTCTGAACCAGTAGTGACCCCCACGTGTTCAACAGAAGTGGACACACTACGATCAGCCATTAATTTCACAATTTGTTCACGTAATACCGTTTCGCCAATGGCGTTACTATATTGTAAGGCGGTCTGACCTTCATTTTCGAAGACGGTGTCAGCCGCCTTCTGCATTTCTGCAACTGGAAATAGTTCAGGTGCTGGTAGTCCACCGGCAAATGAAATAACTGCTGGATTAGCAGCGGCTTCCAAAATTTCTCCAACCACGTCGTTGTCGGTTTTTGGTACTCGTCTTGAATATTCAAATGTCATAAAAATCAACTCCTCAAATAAATTTAAAATATGGTATAGGTGTATTATAACAACGAACTAATCAAATTGCCATAGTTTTTTAATTATTTCATGGAATTCTTTTCTTTTAAATTAATTGTGATTTGAGTAGAATGTATTTAACACATTAATTAATTTTCTGCTAAAGGAGGATAGTTATTATGAATAGTAAAGTATTTAAAACGGCACTAGCAACCATATTAGGTGGAATATCGTATAAGGTTGCTAAATCAAGCATTCAGATCATGCGTGGCAATGGTGAACTATACGCCCCTTCCAAAAACTTTTATAACCCGAACAGCCGCTTAAACGATAAAAAAATTGTATTTATCGGTTCTTCAATTACCTCTGGAGTTACTGCCAAAGGCGATTCTTTCGTTGATTATTTAGAAGTCGAACATGGGGTAATCGCTCAAAAAGAAGCGGTGAGCGGGACTACCCTTGCCGGTAATGAACCCGATTCATATATTGAAAGACTAATAAATAACGTTGCCACTAACCAAGATCTCGATGCACTGGTATGCCAGCTATCAATGAATGACCAGAAGCGCAAAAAGCCACTAGGCACAATTAGTAATTCATTTAATATTGATGATTTTGATACCTTGACCACCACTGGTTCAATCGAATACATCGTCTCATATGCTAACGAACACTGGCACTGCCCCGTTATCTTTTTTACCTGCTTGAAAAAAGAATCCCCAGAATATGAACTACTTCGCAATCAGTTATTTAGATTACAAAGAAAATGGAATTTTGAAATCATTGACCTCTGGAACAATCAATATATTCATAGACTAAATCAAAAACACCCTGAATACATGGCTGATGATAGCCATCCTACTAGGGCTGGGTATCGTTATTGTTGGACTCCGATATTTGTTCGCGAACTGGATCAAATTATTGGTTAAAAGGCTAATCACTAAAATAGTGATTAGCCTTTTAAGTTTAAAATAAATAATAAATAATAAAAAATAAATTTTTTATTATTCTTTCCATCTTTTATGCAGCTTGTTCTCACTATAATCTAATAAACTGCTTGGTTCGATGTCGTACTTACTACATAAAATTAATAATTGATCTAATACATCAGCTAACTCTTCGTGAAGATTATCATCCATTTGTGCTTTGGTCTTTGGAGCCTCACCAGGATGTTCACGACCAATTTCCATTGTCCTAATTGCCCGTGATAGTTCTCCTGATTCTTCAGTTAAAAAATTCATTCTAATCTCTGGTGATAAATCATACCATTTATGTTTTTTATAGAAATTCACTAACCATTTTGCATGTTGATCTAAATCCAATTTTAAGCCCCCCTGATAAATTTACATTTATCATATCATAAGCAGAGCGCTATTTTTAAATTGATTAACTAAATGTCCATTAAAGGGAGTTAATCGATTTCATGCAAAAACAGCTCAATTCAATTTTGGGATGAACCGAGCTGTCTTGATTGTTCTATTTGATAATAAAAAATATATTTTTTATTATTTATTTTTTATTACTTATCTTCAGTATTAAATTTTCCTGAATCAATTGCGTATTTTAGCATATCATCAATTACATCAACCATCTTTTTATCATTCAAAAACGCAATCTTTTTAATTTCGCGATAATAACTTTCACGAACTTGAATTGGTTTACTGGTTTGTTTTTGTCTTGCAAATGGACTTGTATGTTGTTCATTATCATCTAATTGTGAATTAGCCTGATTAGCTAAATTATTCAAAAAATCATTACTCATTTTCACTCGCTCCTATTCTACTTAACTCTTCATCCAAGGTCGTCTGATACATCTTAAGGGCTCGCTTATCCCAATAATCATTGTTACGAATTCCCTCGTCTCCAAACACCTTAATTCTTTCTTGTTGGTAAACGTAATTTTTGAAAACGGCATCCCCAAATGAATCCTTAGCACTATTGGATATTTCTGTATCAGTTTTAGCATTATTTTTCACAAGGTACAACACAACCCCTAAAACATTATAATCTGCCTGATAATCTTCACGTAGTTGATACATGTACTTAGCAGTTTTTAAAATCGATGTATATGCTTGGCGTTGGGTTTGAAGTACCAAGGTAATATAATCGCTAGCTAAGATTGCGTTGTTAGTAAAAGTTGAGAGGGTTGGTGGTACATCGAATAATATAAAATCATATTTAGCTCGAAATGGTTCGATCAGATTCTTTAATATCAAAGCCCGATCATGACGATTGTATTTTTCAACTTTCCCTGGCCAAGAACTTAATGCCCAGTCAGATGGAATCATGTCTAAATTATCAGTCACTTTAACGATGCTATTTGATAAGTCGAATTTCATTAGTCCATCATAAAATGAAGTCTTAGGGTGTTCCTTATTATTGAAAGTTGTATTTATAATTTCAGTTGCGTTTGCTTGTGGATCCATATCAATTAATAACACTTTTTTACCCATTTGATTTAAAAGGTAAGTATCTAAAACCGTCATAGTGGTCTTACCGACCCCACCTTTAAAATTAAAATGAAGCAATACTTTTGCCATCATCATCCCTCCAATTTAAAATTAATTATAAATTATTTATTTTAAATTGTAAATATTTTATTTTTCATAATAAGTTATTATAAACAAAAATGCTGGTGGTTATTGGATACTAAAAAATCAACTTAATTTGCGTTAAGCTGATTTTATTTATCATAGATTAAAAATTAAAATTGAATCAACCAATTGATTCATCCATTTGATAATCGATTAAAAGATTTAACTCGACAGCATATTCCATTGGCAGTTGCTTAGCAAACGGTTCAATAAAACCCATAATGATCATTTTAGTGGCTGCTTGTTCACTCAATCCTCTGCTCATCAAATAATAAAGCGACTCTGCAGAAATCTTGGACACCTTAGCCTCATGTTCAATGGTCGCATCCCCATTATTAATAATATTTTGTGGAATCGTATCGCTCTTTGATTCATCATCCATGATGATCGTATCACACTCAATATGTGACTTGGCACCATTACTATGCTCTGAGATACGTACCTTCCCGCGATAATTACAAGTTCCACCGGTCTTACAAATCGACTTTGAAACAATGTTTGAAGAAGTGAGCGGGGCGTTATGACGCATAATTGATCCGTTATCTTGATAAACGTGATGACTAGCAAAAGCAATTGACAGCATCGTTCCCGTTGCATGAGGACCATTTAAATCAATACTTGGATACTTCATCGTCACTTTAGACCCTAAGTTCCCATCGATCCATTCCATAGTTGCATTTTCAGCAGCAGCCGCCCGCTTGGTCTCTAGGCTATAGACGTTATCAGACCAATTTTGGATCGTCGTATACCTAGCAAAGCCGTCACGCTTCACAAATACTTCAACAACTGCCGCATGTAGGCTATCTTCAGAATAATTAGGCGCTGTACAGCCTTCAACGTAATTAACACTTGCCCCCTCATCGACAATAATTAATGTTCGTTCAAATTGACCAGTGTTGCCATTATTAATCCGAAAGAAACTCTGAATTGGAACTTGACAGTGGACCCCTTTGGGAACATACAAAAACACTCCTCCTGACCAAACAGCGGTGTTCAAGGCGGCGAATTTGTTGTTTTCAGGGCCAACTAGTTGACCAAAATATTCCTTGATTACTTCTGGGTATTCCTTCAAAGCAGTATCGGTATCGGTAAAAATTATCCCCATTTGAGCAAATTCTTGCTTTAAGTTCGCATAAACGGCTTCTGATTCGTATTGGGCCTCAGCACCTGCCAAATACTTGCGTTCCGCCTCAGGAACCCCAATTTTTTCGAACGTTTTCTTCATCCTTGAAGGGACATCATCCCAATCACGTGAAACGTGATCAGCAGCGCGTTGAAAATAATTAATTTGGTTTAAATCTAATTCAGATAGGTCTGGGCCAAAATTAGGCATTGGTAATTGATTGTAAATTTTAAGGGCCTTTAATCTAAGGTCTAACATCCATTCTGGTTCGTTTTTTTGAGCTGAAATTTGCCTAACGACTGCTTCGTTCAATCCCGCTCCAGTTGTATAAATTGGCTCATATTTATCTTTAAAGCCATATTGATATTCATCGTTTAATTTTCTAATTGATTCATCCATCGTCAACATCTCCATTAATCGCTTGTAAAAGGGCCTTCCACGGCAGCATGGCACATTTGATTCGCATCGGCAGTTTAACAATTGCATGCATTATCTGTGCATCTCCAAGTGATGCCTCAGTTGCTTTCGATAACGCTGCTCCCATCATTAGGCGTGAAAAACGGTCAATCAATTCATTAGCCTCTGGTAATGTTTTGCCAATCATCAGTTGTGATAACATTGCTAGCGAGGCTTTAAAAATAATACACCCGCTTGCTCGATAGTTGACTGAATCAATTACACTATTCTTTAGTTCAAGATTGAGCTGAATCCGATCACCACAAGTAGGGTTGCTAAGATTGACCATAAAGGTCGTCTTATTTAATGGGCATGGATGCAATTGATTTGCGTAGTCCATAATGACTCGTTGATAAATTTCATTGATTTGCATGGTCAACAAAGAACTCCTTAGCCTCTCGAATTGTATTTACAAGCCGATCAATTTCTCGTTGTGAATTATAGATATAAGCACTGGCTCGCACTGCACCGTTCGTCCCCAATGCATGCATTAAAGGCTCTGCACAATGATACCCAGCTCGTACTGCAATATTTGCCATGTCAAGAATCGTGGCCACATCGTGGGGGTGTACACCATCGACGTTAAAAGAAACAATCCCCGTTTTCCGCTGCTTGGGACCGTATAGACTCACGCCGCTAATTTTAGCCAACTCATCATATAATGATTGACCTAAATTTTGACAACGCACTTGAATGTTGTTCATCCCCAGATGATTTAAATAGTCAATTGCAGCTCCCAAGCCTAAAACACCAATTATATTTGGCGTCCCCGCTTCCAGGCGCCATGGAATCGGCTGGACGGTAAATTGATCACGCATCACCATCTCGACCATCTCACCGCCTAATTGAATCGGCAACATTTTTGATAGATTTTCAATCCGCCCGTATAATACGCCGATTCCCGTTGGTCCCAACATTTTATGCCCAGAAAAAGCAATCCAATCGGCATTCCATTCGTTAACATCAACTGGTATTTCGGCAATTGCTTGTGCAGCATCTACGACCATTTGAGCTCCATGGGCATGTGCAATGGCTCCAATTGCTTTAACTGGATTGAGCGTTCCTAAAACGTTGGACACTGCCCCCACCGCAACGACACTTGTCCGATCATTGATAATCCTTTGCGCCTGTTCAATATCTAATCGACCACTAGCATCTATTTCAAGATACCTTAACCGTGCCCCATTGATATTCGCTAATTGCATCCAGGGCAGTAGGTTACTATGGTGTTCACTAATCGCCACAACAATTTCGTCCCCACGTTTGATCCGTGTCTTAAAATAACCATTCACGATCAGATTGAGCCCATCGGTTGTCCCACGGGTAAATATGATTGACCTTTCATTCGGGGCGTTAATAAATTTTGCAACCTTTTTTCTCACAGCCTCGTACTTGTCAGTAGTAGCTTGGGCAGCCGTGTATCCACTTCGATGGACATTATAACTGTCGTTAATATAGGCATCTTGAATAATTTTTAATACATTAGCTGGCTTTTGAGTAGTTGCTGCGTTATCAAAGTATGCCAGTGATTGATCATTATTGGTAAAAAACGGAAAGTGATTGCGCACTGATTCATCCAACATTAAAGCGATCCTCCAGTCTATTCATTAATTTATTTCTAATTGCACGTTCAGGAAATTGATCAACCAGCGGTAACAAAAAGCCCCTGGTCAACATTCGTTTGGCTGTAATCAAATCGATGCCACGGCTGTTTAGATAGTATAATTGATCAGAATCAACCTTCCCAACACTGGCAGCGTGTCCAGCAATAACATCATAATTATCAATCAATAACACGGGATTGACTTTCCCATGACTTGTTTCATCAAGCGTTAACAGCCGACTCACTTGATTAGAATAAGCGGATGAGCCGTTTGCATGAATAATTCCGTTGGTAAAAAAATGTGTTTTGGCATTATCAGCAACAACGCCGCGTTCGTTTATTTCACCATGGGTGTGAGGACCTTCATTAACAATTGATGTAATAATCGATTGCACCTGACTGCTCTCACCGAGGTTAACAATGTTAATCTGCCCAACACTATTTTGACCATCAAGATTAAGATTGCTTTCATAACGAGTATCATGATGATTGAATAGCCCAACAAAGGTTTGCAGGGATGCATTTTGTGCAAGGTATGCATTCAAAATGCGATGATTGCGGTAACTATTAGAATTAGCAGCATCGTAATATTTAACATGTGCATTATCACCTAGTAATCCTTCAACCACTAGACAATCATCACCTATTTCAGTTCGTTTATCTTCAAACATGACGGCTAGCTTTGAATTTGCGCCTGCAATGATTAAAACGTGTTTTTCTTGGGCCGAATGATCGAGCAGTTGACTAATGTTCAACGGTTTTCGAACAACTAGGTTCGGTGGTAAGTAAATGAATACTCCCGATTGAAGATAGGCCAGGTGCCTTGCATTTAATGCATTACTACGCCATTCCACCGCCTTTTCCATCAGATTTTCTTGAATCAAATTTGGATATTGACGAGCTGCACCCAATAGATCCATCAATACCATGCCCTGCTTTCTTAAATCATTTGGAGCATGGTTAGTTAAGTCAATTGGTTTTGCTATCAATGGTGGGATTTCAAATTGATATTTAGCTTGCTGACTGTCTAATGGTAATTTATTAATCATTGCACTCACTAATTGGCGTTTTATCGTAAGCCATTTTGGTTCTTGGTTGTGTTTAGAAAAGGATTCAAGCGTCATGTTAGTCATCATTCATCCACCAGCTTAACGTCTAATCCAAGTTCATTTCGTAAGTTAGCATAACCACCATTTTCCAGTTTTTCAGCTAATTCTAACCCCCCGCTAGTAACGATCTTTCCGCCCATCATAACGTGGACCACATCGGGCTTTACATATCTTAAAATTCGATCGTAGTGGGTAATGATCAAGCAACTAAAATGACTTGATCGCATTGCATTGATTCCATTTGAGACCACCTTTAAGGCATCAATATCCAATCCCGAATCAATCTCATCTAAAATCGATATTTTGGGATCGATCATCATCATTTGCAAAATTTCGTTGCGTTTTTTTTCACCGCCAGAAAAACCTTGGTTCAAGTAACGATCAGTATATTCTTCTGGAATGGATAGTAACTTCATTTTCGCCGCTAGTTGGTTCATAAACTCAAATACGCTTAATCGCTGTGACTTGGGACGCATTGCATCTACTGCAGCACGAATAAAATCAACATTCTTAATCCCAGTAATCTCAGTCGGATATTGCATCGCTAAGAATATCCCTAACCGCGCTCTTTGATCAGTTGATAATTCATTTAGTCGAATCCCGTCTAATGTAATCGAACCGCTATTAATCGAATAACGACTGGATCCCATAATGGTTTGTGAGAGCGTTGACTTTCCCGTCCCGTTAGGCCCCATAATGACATGGATTTCCCCATCTGGAATCGTTAAATTCAATCCGTGCAATATCTCAGTACCCGTTTCGTTAATTTGAACATGTAGATCTTCTATTTTTAACACGTTATCCCTCCTATTAATGAATCAAACGATCCCACAAGACGACTTGATTTTTTGATAATGACTCTGGAACCTTGATAATTCTTTGATTCGCGCTTCCTCTAAATTGAAGCGTCAAATCTTTTTGTGATTCTAAAAACCGCCCATCAACTAAAATATCAATCAACGAAAGTAATTTTAGCTTGTCATAAGACTCCTGCATTAACTCATCCCAGGTATAGCCAGTCCAAGACCAAATATCTTTTGTATGCCCAAATTCCTTCCGAACTCGTTGGCAAAGTTTTAAACATACCTGTGTATTCAAAAAGGGTTCTCCACCCAGTAAAGTTAAGCCCTGAACATATGGCTTTTGCATGTCGTTTATGATCTGATCCTCTAGTTGTTGACTATAAGGTTGACCGTAGTGAAAATTTTGTGCTGCTACATTGTAACAACCAGGACAATGAAATAAACATCCACTAACGTATAAGCTACACCGAATGCCCTCACCATCTACAAAGTTGAACGGCTTATAATCTGCAACGTATTGCAGACTCAATTCATTAGCGCGCCATTCTTTGGGTGTCGGATTGTTTGGCCCTTTCATGTTCTGCGGCATTTTTGATTATTCCTCCTGTCATATGTTTTACACGCGCTGAGATTTCTACATGTCTCCCGTGAACCATTGGCCGCGCTTGTGGATTACCTAAATAACCACAAGTTCGCTTAACGACGTCACAATACCTGGGATCATGATTGCCACATTGCGGACAAACAAATCCCTTCGCAGTTGCATTAAAATCACCCTTAAAGCCACACTTAAAGCATTGATCAATTGAAGTATTGGTTCCTAGATAACCAACGTGATCGTATGCCCAATCCCAAACAGCCTCCAGTGCCTTAGGATTTTGCTTTAAATTTGGATATTCACAATAATGAATAAATCCCGCTGAAGCATAATGTGGATATGCTTCTTCAAAGGTTAATTTTTCAAATGGGTTCGGATTTTTGCGTACGTCATAATGAAAGCTATTTGTGTAGTATTCCTTATCAGTAATTGAATCGATTTTGCCAAATTTATCGATATCATCTTGACAAAACGTATCGGTTAAGGATTCAGCTGGCGTAGAGTACAAACTATAGTGATAGCCACTTTGCTGCGACCATTTTTGGCATAGTAGGTTCAGTTGCTTAACGATTTCTAAAGTGAATTCATGGGCAGTTTCGTTACGTTCCCAATTCGGACCAAAAAAGCTCGTTCCAACTTCATATAGGCCAATGTAACCTACTGACACAGTTGCTCGCTCATGGTTAAACAATTCATCCACACTATCATCATCACGCAACCGTTTGCCAAATGCACCGTACTTATAAAGCAGTGGGGCATTATAAGGTTTTGCCTCAGTACAGCGCTTGATACGATAGGCTAATGCTTCATGTACAATTCGCATTTTATCCCTAAAAATATTCCAAAATGCTGATTTACTTCCATTCGCATAAAGTGCGATTCGCGGCAAATTGACCGTAACTACCCCTAAATTCATCCGACCAGCATTGATTTCATGTCCATCTTCATCTACCCACTTAGGCAGAAATGATCGACATCCCATTGGCGCCTTAAAATTACCAGTAATGTCGGATAAAGTATCGTAATTCAATATATCTGGATACATCCGTTTTGTGGCACATTCCACTGCCAGTTGCTTAACATCATAATTCGGATCGATCGGATTTAGGTTTAATCCTCTTTTCAAAGTAAAGGTCAGTTTGGGGAAGATTGCAGTGCGTTGCTCGACACCAAGCCCCTTGATTCTAATTTTGAAAATATCCTTTTGAATTTCTTTTTCAAACCAATTCGTTCCTAAACCAAAACTAACCGTTGTAAAAGGAGTTTGGCCCTGAGAAGAATAGAGCGTGTTAATTTCATATTCAAGAGCTTGCATCGCATCGTAAATATCTTTTTGAGTGCGTTGACGCGCATATTCTTCCTGTCTATCTTTAACAACCCACTTTTTAGCTTCCAGAATATGTTTTTGATAGTTTAACTTTGCAAACGGAGCGAGTACTTCATCAGCTCGATCAAATGAAATTCCACCATATTGCAGTGAAGCGACGTTAGCAATAATTTGGGCAACTTGAGCGGTGGCAGTCTGAATCGACTTTGGGGAAGCAACCTTTGCGTTTCCAATCTTAAACCCATTGTTCAACATGTTCGCAAAATCAACTAAACAACAATTAGTTTCAGGGGTTGCTGGTGAATAATCTAGATCATGCCAATGAATATCACCACGTAAATGGGCCTTCGCAACTAATGGTGGTAACATTTTTAATCCAATCGCCTTGCTTGCCCGTCCCGCTTGTAGGTCACGCTGAGTATTGAATACGTTACTATCCTTATTCGCATTTTCATGAACAACTCTAGCGTTCTTATCAAACAACTGCTTGAGGTTCTGATCAATATCAGTTGCTTCCTGCCATCTTTTTTGATCTTGTTCATAATAATTTTGATACTTTTGTAATTTATCATATAATTTATTATTAGACAATAAATTGTTAAAACATTCACGAATTATGTTAGTTTTTAATTCATTATTACTTACAGCCGTTAATAATGAATTATAAAATTGGCTTTTTAGATCTTCACTAATAGCTAATTGATTAAATAAATAATCTAATTTATAACTAAAAAATGGTGTTTTTTCGCCACTTTGTTTAATGACTATCACTTGGTTGATTTTTTCAGATCGCATTTTCAATCATGACCCTTCTTGAATTTGATATTCTATATATAGTGCTACATATAAAGATAAAGCACATATATAGTGTTATCAAGTCCAAGCCCATTCAAAACCAAAAGTTAGTCTACAATCTAATGTGGCTTGGAATTGGTATAATAATATTTGGGTCACTGCAATATTTTTTGAAAATTTTTTTTAGTTGTAAGCGATATTTAAACCCCTTGCATTAATCAATCGTCTAATATTGATTATAATTTCACAAATTAACAGAATGTGTTTCATTTCTATGTAAAAAAACCAGCCACAATTAAGTGACTGGCTTTTAAGTTATTAATTAATTTGTTTATTTTTCGTACTCATCCAACTTAGGGACCTTAATATGCCGTTTGTTAGCTTCTTGCTTCAATGCATCTAAACGTGCTTGAAGATTACGCTGTAATTTAACGGATCTTTCAATTGATCTCTGAGTGTTGTGAGTCAATTCGATCAATTCTTCATCGGAGTATCCTGCTAAGTGTTGTTCAACAAATGATGTCTGTTGATAAGCATGGATAAACATACTATAACCCATTTTACCGACCCCAGCAATTCCTGAACTCGCATTCTTAATGGTTGGTTCAGTACTAAAGTGATCGATATGGTAAACCAATTGTTGACTAAAGTGTTGGTTCCAATAGTTGATCAGTGGTCCAGCAAAGAAGGCAACCACTAATGTTAAAACCCCAACGGCTCCATGGGCAACAAATGCAAGGACCATGAAGAAAACATCTTGAATATTTCTAACTAATTGATATTTAATGTGCAACCGACTAGAAAAAATCGGTGCGATCGCATCATACGGAGAAGCTCCTAAAGAGGGCGACATATATATTGATGTTCCTAATGTAAATAAAATCAATCCAGCAATAACATCAACAATAACGACATAGATTCCACCACCATGAGGAAAAATAATTCCATATAATGATGAGAACCACTGAATTTCATAACCTACTAACACCATGTTCAAAATCGTTCCAATCCCAATTTGCTTGCGATCGAATATCAGCACTAAAATAAATAGTAGTCCATTGACCATCAATTGAAATGAACCTAATTCTATGTGCAACGAGTTTGAAAAACCAATATTCATCGCAGTAAATGGATCCATCCCTAAGTTAGCTTGCTTTAAAAACGCTGCCCCCATGGAAAGAATGGCAATTCCAACAAATGACATTATCGATCTTAATGTAATATTGATAAATTTATGATTTTTTTGCGGTTGTTTATCAAAGTCGTCTTCTGATTGAGCACTGACAGCTTTAAATCCTGCCAATTAAATCAACTCCCTTAATTAATATTTGCAATTCTATTATATAACACTTTCCAGCTTTTTTTTAAAAAAGCGCTTACAAATATTTTTCAAGCTTTTGTGAACGCTTTCAAAACGCTGTTATGAATGCGTTTTCATTGTTGTTTCTATGCAATTGTAAGCGCTTTTTTTCTAAAGATTCCTTTACCTTTGTCAAAAAAGGGTATACAATTATATTCATAAATTTAAATTCGAAATGTTATTATCATAAGGGAGTTTTTCAAATGAATATTTTAATTGGGTTAGTGCCAGCTGCGCTATGGGGATTGATGCCCTTAATCGCTGGTAAAACTGGTGGTAGACCGATCAACCAGCTAGTCGGTAATACCTATGGTGCCTTGATCGTTGCGATCGTAATTGCATTGTTCAAACATCCGCAACTATCATCAAGTGCATTTATCTGGTGTTTAATTTCTGGTGCATGTTGGGCCTGTGGACAATTATCACAATACTGGTCGTTCCCAGAAATTGGGGTTTCAAGAGCAATGCCAATCTCAACTGGTGCTCAGCTAGTCGGAACATCAGTAGTGGGAGTGCTTTTCTTCGGAGAGTGGGCAACTGGAACTGATAAAATATTTGGTTTTCTTGCTTTGATTCTAATCATGATTGGAATTTTGTTCACTACCAAGACTGATAAAGAAGATGCAAGTAAGGGACTCGATCCTGCAGTCCTAAGAAGGGGAACCATGGTTTTACTATTAGGAACGATCGGATACGTTGGTTTCTCAGCTCTTCCTCAAATTCCGGTTGTAGATGGTTGGAGTGCTTTCTTCCCTCAAGCAATCGGAATGGTAATTGCATCAATTATTATTTCATTCTTTTACCGTGATAAGAACGAACCGAACCCCCTAACAGACAAGCGTTCGATTGCTAACATTGCTGTAGGAATCGACTTCGGACTCGCAACTGCCGTTTATATGTACTCAGCTAAAGTCAACGGAATTGCAACTGGGTTTACACTTTCTCAAATGAGCGTAATCGTTTCGACTTTAAGTGGAATCTTATTGCTAGGCGAAAAGAAAAGTAAAAAGGGTCTCACCTATGTTACTATCGGACTATTTATCGTTGTTGTTGGTGGTATCATTACTGGATCATTAGGTAAATAAAAGATTTGTTATCATTGAGTCATCATTGATTAAATTCAATGATGACTTTTTTAGCGCCTTTCAATCTAATAGTGTAGTATCATTAATATAGTAATAAAAAATTGGAGGGATCTACATGAAAATTGGAATTTTAGGAGTCGGTAACATGGGTAGTGCAATTTTAAAAGGATTCACAAATAAACTGGATTCAAACAATCTTTTTGCTTTAAATCCAGTTAATCCACGTGTTGAAGCACTTCAAAAAAAGCTGGGGTTTAATCTATTTAATGACCCTAGTGAATTCAAAAAACAAAGATTAGACGTTGTTATCTCTACCGTCCCAGCTGATATTAACGTAAAGGTAATTAGACAATTAAATGGGATTAGCAACCATACGATTATTATCTCTGCAGCAGGGGGAATCAGAATTACTGAAGTAAAAATGGCACTTCCTAACAATCCAATCGCTGCAATTATTCCAAACACTCCAGTCTCAGTTAATCATGGAACGATTGCAACGAGCTTTGCATACGATGTTAGTAAGGAAGATCAAAAAACCACCAATGAAGTTTTAAGTTTATTAGGGGACGTAATAGTCACCAAAGAAGCTAATTTAGGAATTATTGGAACGATCGGTGGTTGTGGACCTGCATTTGTAGATGTTTTTATGGATGCCATGGCTGATGCAGCTGTTCAAGCAGGACTAAATCGTCAAAATGCATACAGGGTAATTGCTAGTATGGTAGCTGGATCAGGTAAATTAGCATTTGATACTGGAAAAACTCCTGCAGAGTTAAAGGATAAAGTCACTTCACCTGGGGGCACCACGATTAAGGGCGTAACTGAATTAGATGCTAATGGCTTCAGAAACGCTGTCATTAAGGCAGTTCAGAGCGCTAACGAATCAATGTAATTTATAATTAATTATAAATTTTAAATTATATATTTTAAATTATTAATAAAAAGCTTCTTATAGTGGCCAATAATGGATCTAAAAACCATTATTGGCTTTTTTTAGCCATTTTTAGCGATCTTAACTGTTATCAATGTATTTTATCATTTAAACAATTAAAGTCTTTAAAACACGCTTAAAACAAATCAAAATGAATTTAATTCTAAAATGTAAATACCATTCAAATTGTCACCTTAAAGTTTACGAAATTCTTCTAATTTTTTCAGAACTGCTTGTTTTTGGGCTTCAGTTGCTGGTTTTACCTTTGGTTGATAATCTTTTCTAAGCCATTCTGGAACTGGTTTTTTAATGATCCTATTTGAACTAGCTGCAATTGGGGTAATTAGTTCATCTTTTTTTAATCCAAAGGCTTCCAAAAAGAATGTTTTCATGGATTTCATTAAGTATTTAGAACGTTCTTCCATTGTGGCAGGTAAATAACTAAAAATATGTTTTAGTTGCATTGCGAGTTTGTTTCCTAGGTTGGTATTATTTTCAAACCTTGTGATTGGACTGTTTAGTAATTTATTCTTCCTTGCAATGTTTGTTTTCGCATTTAATATAACCCCCATCATTGAGTGTGCCTGTTTTAAATCATTTTTGGTAAAATCTAATATTTGATCAATAACGATTTCCTTAACGTTTAATTTTCCACAAACTGCTTTTTTCCATTTAGCAACTGATTTGTTTGAGAATTCGTCACTTGTGTTAACTGTATTACTTTTTGATTTAATTTTTTGATTCTGTTGACTCTGATTAGGTTGCACTTTTTGCATTTGTGGAGTAGCAGAATCTGCATTTGTTTGTTGCAAATTTTGCACCTTAGTTGATTTAAATTTAGGCAAGAACAATTTGTCAGCTTTACTGAATTGCTTTTTCTTAATTAATAAGCCTAATTTTACCAACTTACTGAAGATTTGGCCCACTTTACGAATTGATAGTTTTAGCGAAGTTGCCATTTGTTCGAGCGTGTAAATGACATAGTAATCTTGTTTTTTAGAATCGAAAAACTGTTTACTGGTTCTTGATGATTTCATTCGATCGCATAGTAGTGCATATGTGATGACTTCATCGTTAGTTAAGTTTGGGTCTTTAATTAGGTTAATGTCTAACATGATAAATTGCATAGCTATTCCTCCTGGAATAGAAAAAGAGGAGCAAGTATAATTACTTGCTCCCCTTCTAAAATATGTATTTTAGGACTAATTAAATAAGCTATTAATATTGCAAAGATAATAGCAATAAGCTATAATAAAAGCATTCGTTGGAGATTTATCTCCAACCATCTAGTCTTTTTATAGTTAGTTACGGTTGTAACTACTTTTAATTTAATAGTTTTTTTAATTAGAGTGTTGGGAGAACAAGTAATTTGGGTACTTGTGATCTGTTACTAGGGTTACTGCTGTGAACAGTTGCTCTGGAAACACTCTTTTTTCTATATTCATTTTTAAATATCCAAAACTAAATTTTTAGGATATACATTGTTTTTTTATAATTTATAATTAATGGACCGTACAATTTGGTAGGTTTTTAATTACAAGAAAAGAATAACTGTAATAATAAGAATAGTCAATAGCATATTTTTATGTATGCTTGCATACATGTAGTTATTAATACATGAATACTAGTATGTACACATACATGAATACATATATCCAGGTATGCAATAATACATGGTGTTTGAAAAATCATTGATATAGGCACTTTTAGAAACTTTTTCATTGCATACATTAATACAAGTATTATATAATACTTGTATTAATTAATATAAAAATACATTTATACAATAATACGTACAAAAAAATTTTTTTAAATTTTTTTTGAGGAGCAAATTTTATGGCAAAAATAGTGACTTTTGGTAATTTTAAGGGTGGTACTGGTAAGACGACAAATAGTTGTATGATTGCATATCACTTGTCAAAAAAGGGATATAGAACGTTAGTGGTTGATTTAGATCCTCAAGCAAACGCAACTGCACTTTATTTAGCAACTAAACAGGCCCAGACTAAGGAAGTCGTTAAATTCGATACGACCTTAATGACCGCAATTAGCGATAATAATATTGAAAGTATTGTAACTAAGATTAAGGAAAACCTGTATTTACTTCCTAGCTTCGCTGATTTTACTTCATATCCATTGTATTTAGAAAAACTGTATCCAGGAGCAGATAACCAATACCTTAGAGCAATTCATTTTTCCAAATTACTAGAGCCGTTGGAATCTCAATTTGACTACATCATTATTGATACGCCACCGACCGTTAGTTTGTACACTGATTCTGCTTTAATGTCATCAAGATATGTAATTGTAGTTTTGCAAACTCAAGAACGTTCATATACTGGTGCTGAAGCATATATTGAATACCTACAAGAGTTGATCGATAATTATAAGGCTGACTATGATATTTCAGGAATATTACCTGTTTTATTAAAGAAAAAATCACAGGTTGATCAATTAATCCTCGATCAAGCTAAGAAGCAATTTGGGAATGATAATGTCTTTGAAACCATCGTTAAGAATATGGAACGACTAAAGAGATATGATATTATTGGCATTGTTGATCCAGATAATCCTAATCAAAAGCATGATATTCATGATCAAAAGGTTCATTATCTATATGACCAAATTACTGATGAATTTATTAAGCGGGTGAAATAATATGAGTGATCTATTAAAAAAGAATCTAGAAAATCAAAGTCGCAACAAAATGCCTAAAAACGTTTTTTCTAGAAACGAGTTGAGCAATGATTTTGATAATAAAATTAAAAAAATTGAGAAGTCTAGAAAACAACGTGAAAAATCTACTAGTATTCGGGTCTCAGTTGATACTGCAAACCAATTAAATTCATTAGTTAGTGTTTTGGGACTAGATAGTGTGACAGAATTATTAGGCCAGCTATCAGAATCAGCAGTCGATAACTTAACTGATGAGGAAAAAATTGAATATAAAACCATGAAGAAAATTTTAGATAAGAAGCGAAAATAAAAATCGGGATAACTTCAGATGAAGGGATTCCCTTTTTTATTATTTAAAATTTATTATTTATTATTTATTATTGTTATGAATTTATGATTTTATATTTTTTTACTTAAAAATAAGTTACAATAACATATATATGAATAAAAAAGGAGCTTAATAATGAAACGCTGGATTAAAATATTAGTCATTCCAGTTATCCTGGTTCTGATCTTAATTTTTGGAATCATTTGGCGAATAGACCAAAATAGCGAGGAAAATGATCATGTTAAGAATTACGGGATTACAACTGGATTGAATCTAGATGCCGCTCGGACTTACTATAAGCCACAAACAATAAAGAAGTTTATTGATACCTTAAGCGAGCATAATGGAAAGTACCTAATGCTGCATTTGACTGATAATGAAAACTTTGGCATTGAAAATGAATTCCTTGGACAAACCGTTAAAAATGCAAAATATGTAAATGGTGAGTACATTAGTAAGAAAACGAATCAGCCGTTTTTATCTAAACAACAATTAAAGGAATTAATTGCTTATGGAAAGGAAAAACACGTTTCGGTTTACCCAGAAATTGAAATTCCTGGACATAGTAAGGCGATGATTGACTTATTAAAGGCCAAAAAGTATCCTCACCTTAATTCAATGCTTGCGTTTTCAAATGAATTTGACTTTGGTGCTGATGGAGTTACAACATTATATAAGAAGGTAATTTCAGAATATATGTCGTTATTACCTAAGAATAGTTACTTCGGAACTGGTGGAGATGAATTTTCAATTGATGGCCATTCAGATGAGGTTTCAATTAGGCAGTTCGATAATAATATCAATCGTTATTTAAGAAGTCATGGAAAACAAATGATGGTTTGGAATGATAGTATTGTAAAATCGCAAGTTAATAAGTACGATAAGACAATCGTTGTTAACTATTGGAGTCAATCGAGTGCCGTTTCAGATCCAGCTAACCGTAAATCGCTATTAGCTTTAAATGCTACGTTACCTGAAATTAATCGGGCTGGTTTAAAAACTTTTAATGATAATCAGGCAATAACATATGTAGTTGTTGATAAGGGTAGTTTGGATAAGTCAGGACTTGATAGCTTTAAACAACGGTTATCAGGGTTTAATTCTGGAATGTGGGATGATCTAGATTCAACCCAACAAGCACCCAACAGTAATAACTTAGGTAGTTTCGTTTCAATTTGGTCAGATGTTAATAACGGCTATAATGGCGAACAGATTCAAGCTAAGACGCTCCCATGGTTAAATGCTTATTTCGACAGAATTAATAAATTTAGTTAATCGCAAGTATTTATCATTTAAGTATCTTATAATTGTTAGTTGTAATCTAACGATTTATAGGGTACTTTTTATTTTCATTTGATAAACATATTAAAAATAAATTATAAATTATTTATAATTATGGCTATTATTTCATATTTTAATTATATGTCTGTTATAATGATGGTAAATATATTAATGTGAGGGAATTAATCTAATGACACTAAAGTATAACACAGCAATTGTTCATTTTATTCAACTTAGTAATAACAAACCATTATTTCCAAAAGCCTATAAATTTTTTATTCCAGCTAAAATGAAATCATCATTATCAATTGGAAGTGTTGCACTTGTGCAAAATCATATTCAAGAAAAGAAATTTTTATCACCAGTTGTGATCACAGGAAATATTACTAAAAAGAATTCTAGAAAGGAATTTAAGTCACTATCTAAAGATACCGGCGAAATGTTTAGTTCCTATTTAGAAAAGCATATTGCAAAAACGACCGAGTATTTTGATAAATATACTAAGGAAGATAACGTTAAATAAAATTTCATAGATATTACAAATAGTTAAAAAAAGTTATGAACTTGGTTTTTGTCGTTTTAAGATGATATAATTACGTTAATACTTAATAAATAAAGGAGTTTTTATAATGAAGAAAAAACAAATTTTTGCAACAGTATTAGTTGCTGGAATTATTTCACCATTATTTGCATTTGGGAATGTTGCTAGTGCCAGTGCTAAGCCTACATTAACACCAAGCGTTTCATATAATTCAGGAAAACTTAGTTTTAAGGGGTCTGTTAAGGGTTCCGCTGCTAAGAACGTTACAAAAGTTGTTGTTAAGAAGGGTAGCTCAAAATTTGCTACTGCAAGCGTAAAGAGTAAGAAATTTAATCTTTCAAAGGCTTTTAGTGGTAAGAATAACTTTACTATCTATGGTACCAACAAGGCTGGTAAGAAGTTAACTAAGAGTTATACGATTAAAAAGTCACAATATGTAACTCCAGATCCTACTTACTACAGTATTGACCGTTCGAAGGCTGGTAAGGTTGCTGTTAGACTTTATGATCAAGGTGAAAAGAATGTTACCTTCTACACTAAGTTTAATGGTTATTCATTTAATACTAGTAATGATACTGCTGGTGGTACTATCACTTACAACTATCCATCTACTGCAGATTACACATTATCTGTTTATGCAGTTGCTAAGAATAAGATGGCAAGTAACACTGTAGACTTACCTGAAGTTCATGATGGACAAGGACAAACTAACCCAGAAATTTTCCCATTCTAAAATCCATATCAAAAAAGGATCAACCTTAATTGGCTGGTCCTTTTTTTATAACAAAAAATAAATAACAAGCAATAAATAATAAATTATTTATTGCTTGTTATTTAGATTGGTTTCACAAATAAAAACATTAAATTAAAGGCAAATCCCCGTCCCAAACCAATTTTAGGGTTTTTAAAAATTCCGTTATGGTTATGATGTTGGGCAATGCTTGCAGCTAATACCATTAAAACGTAAACGGAGACTAAAGCGATAATTCCCCAAAAGTATTCTCCCTTAGTAACAAATAGACTGATCAAGATACTAATGAAAACAATGATATCTAATATTCCAATGATTATATATAGTGCTTTTTGTTTATTTTTAAGCATATCGTTCACTTCCTAAATCGCATTGTTTTTGATTGAAAATTTAAAAACTTAGCAAATGGTTTTAATAATTGTAAAATAGCAACTTTATATTTTACAATATTTTTACAATTAATATACAATAAATCTAAATTCTTAGTTTATTATTAAGATTGTTAAAATAAATTAAAGAGGCGGGATATTAACATGAAAAAAAGAATTCTACGTTCCAGTGTATTAATTGGTTTAACACTTTTAAGTATTAGTAGCATCACAAATGCAAAGGCCGATAAGAAGAGTACTAATAAGGCTTTGCTTGAAATTGATACTGATCATAAATCAGACGCAGGAAGATATTTCATTCAAGATTATAAAACAAACACAAGTGCTAATACCACAGCACAAACCAATGCTTCAATTGACTTATTATCACAAATGAACAATCTTTGGCAACCTGGTTCTGATTGGAACAACGGAAAACGCCTTAACACGAAGATTTTAGACGAAAATATTAATTATAATTACAACATTGCTAAAACAAGAACGAAAGCTGAAGAAGATGCATCATGGTTAGATGATAAAAATGACATGGGTTATTCTGCTCAAGAAGGACTTGGGACGCTAACTGATTACTTCAGAAAAGAAGCAAATATTACTGGTGGATATACATCAGTGCCATCAGATGCAGAAACTAAGGATTACGATACTAACTGGAGTAAACAAGAAGTAACTGGTGACCCTAACTCCAGCCTAGGAAGTGTTGTTAAATTAGCTGATACTATGAAAGATGGTAACTATTCTTCAAGTAGTACATCTAAGAAATTTTATAAGTATCCACGTCCATTTAGATGGAATGATTTATCAAACATTACTAACGCCCAAGATAACGGGGTAATTATTCCAACGTTAAAACTATCAGCAAATGCTGATCCTACTAATGATTATGGATTCCCAAGTGGGCACACTAATAGTGCATACTTAACTGCATACGCACTTGCATATGCTTATCCACAAAAATTTCAATCATTGATCACTAGAGCTTCAGAAGTAGGAAACAACCGAATTGTTGCAGGACGCCACTCGCCACTAGATGTTATCGGTGGTCGAGTATTAGGGACTGCATTAGCAGCAGCTATCTTGAATGACCCTGCAAATGCCCAACTTAAAAAGGAAGCGTTTGACCAAGCTCAAAGCATCCTAAAGGAATCCAAGGCTGACAATAACAGCTATGGAATGGACAACAAGGAAGAAAATGCTCAAAAATATAACTTCCGCTTAACTTATGGTTTCTCAAAGATTGCTAACTCTAAGCACACTTACGTTGTTCCTAAGGGTGCTGAAGTACTTTTGGAAACTAGATTACCATACCTTAATGCCACTCAAAGAAGAGCAGTTCTTGCAACTACCGAACTACCTACTGGATATCCAATCTTAGATGATGGTGAAGGTTGGGGTCGTTTGAACCTCTACAACGCTGCTAATGGTTATGGCCAATTAGTTTCTGATACGACCGTTAAGATGGATGCATCTAAGGGTGGTTTCAATGCTGCTGATACTTGGAGTAACGACATTACTGGGGTTGGAAAACTAACTAAGACCGGTACTGGTGCATTGACATTAACTGGAAAGAACACATACAAGGGTGGCGTTGCTGTTAAGGATGGTTCATTAGTAGCAGCAAATAACGCAGCTCTTGGTAATGGATCTGTTAGCGTTAGTGGTGGTGATCTTAAGCTTAGTGCTAAAAAGGTTACCGTTAAGGGTACTTACAAACAAAGTAGCAAGGGCTCAACTTCAATTGCTAAGAAGGGCCGCTTAGTAGTTAAGAAGGGGGCAACACTTGGTGGAACCCTTAAACTTAACGGTGGTGAATTTAAGAACGGTGATAAGATTATGAGCTACGGCAGTCACAAGGGTAAGTTCAGTAAGGTTACTGGATTATCTCATGGTCTTCACATTGTATACAACAACCATGATATTAGCATTGCTAAAAAATAATTAAATAAAAAATCGACGATAACAGCTAAAATGAGGACCATTCATTATATGAATGGTCCTCATTTTCAATTTGAACTATTAACCTGAGATTTGATCAAAGTTAAAGATACGAAGTCCCTCTTTATATCCCATTAGATAAGGTTCACTATGTTTAACCTTAAAAATCCGATTAATTAAGTCATGATTTTTAACACTAGCCTTGAACATCATTTGGGTAATGCTAGGTTGATGGCCCTTTAAGTTGGCAACTGAATCATCGATGGCTTGTCGATATCCATTGTTAAAATCAATTTCTAAAAAGTTACTATCCAAAACGAATCATTTCTCCTTTTATCACTCTAAAATATGCTTAACTATTATAACGCTAAAGCAAATAAATTGGGCCTGATTTATGGAAGTCGTGAAACAATATTGATGCTTGTTCCACATTGCCTATTAATATAAATTAGCTTAAAATGGTAATCATAAAGCTGATGCTAATTTGGAGATGATAATATGAGAAACGGTTTAAAAGACTTAGCTGCTGACAAGCGATATGAATTTGTTGGGAAATTTACCCGCTTGGGATATGCTGAAGAATATAATGACGAAGATGGTTATTACTACCAACCTACGATTTTATTTTTAGATGTTCATGATGATATGGGCAACTTTATCACTGATCATGCTTGGGTTCATTATACGGAACCGTTTATTAAATTGGATGAATTAAAAGATGGTGATTTGGTTGGGTTTACAGCTCAGGTCCATTCTTACAAGAAGGGGGCTGGCATTAATAAGATTACTGATTATGAATTGATTGAGATTCAAGATGTTGTTAGAAAGGGTAACTTTAACGAAAAAAGAAATGCAGTGCCTAGTGAGAATAAGCCATTAGTAGGGTACGTTATGGAGCGCAACCGTGCTTTTTATGAAAAGGCCCAACGAAAAGTGGATGAAGAATATACCCAGGCTTACGATCAATGGTTACATCCAGATGATTATAGTAATGAAACGTCTTATTCTGATGATGATGATTCAGGATTAGATCCAGAACTGTTGGCTAAATTAAAGCAGTTTTCTGACGATAATTTAAAATAAATAATAAATAATAAATTATAAATTATGTTTATTGTATTGGTAAAAATAAAAAGCAGCCCGTCAATTATGGGCTGCCTTTTATTTATTACTGCTTTTTAAATATTTGGAATCCCAAGATAATGATCATTAATACAGCGATCAATACACTAAAGAGTCCGATTCCAGGCTGAGATCCAGAAATTGGTGAAATTTGATTTAAGAATCCCATCACGATTGGTGATACTGCTGTCCCAACGTTACAGCCGACTAATAGGATTGAGTTGGCTAGTGCGGTCGAATTTTTGGGAGCTACTTTATCCATCAAGTTAAAAACGTAAGTCCCAGCAAGTGGGTACGCACCACCGATAATGATTTCTCCAATCGTTAGTACGATTAAATTAGGAGCAAAATTCATGATGGACATTCCAACTGTAAACACTAACAAGCCCAGGGGTAATACAAATTTTTTAAAAATCTTGAAGAAGGTTCCAAATAAAAATCCCATCAACATGCTAGCAATCGTGAAGATCGTAATTACGAAACTCGCATCGGTAGCACTACCTAGTTTTCCATTAACAACGATCGTAGGGGTCATAACACTAACCGTTGCTAGTCCCATCGTCATGATTGCACAAAAGACTCCGGCAACGATTACAGCAAGGTTAACCTTTGAGCGTTGCTGTTGTCCATCTTTACCAACGGGTTCACCTGTTTCGATATTTGGCACAGCCTTCCAGAAGATTACCAGGATAATCAAAATAAAGAAGTATGCTAAGAATGACACTTGCCAACTGATGTTTAATAATTGGCCAACTAGTATATTGACGATACAAAGACCAATCGTTTCAAATGAGTTGCGATTACCAAGCATTTGAGCTTGTTCATTACCACTATAAAAGATATTGATGATCGTAATTGCTAACGAATTGATCATCCCAATTCCAATCCCAAAGATGATCCTAGATCCCAATATTAACCATAGGTTGGGGATGAACGCTGGGATGACACCAGAAATCCCCATCAATAAGATTCCAAGGCCAATCATTTTTTTAATCCCAAATCGTTTTGCTAGTGGTGCTGACATTAATAGCACTATGAACGCTGGAATTTGTTGAATTGTTGCAACCATGTTTACCAAGGTTGCAGGATAGTTTGAAAATGCTTTTTGCATCGCTGGAAGTGCTGGTGAAATTGCAGTTCCAGTCGTAATGACCAATGAAACCGCTAAAATTGCGAAACGGTGAAACCATGTTTTAGCGTTCCATTCTGAATTATTAGCCATTTTAATCCCTCCAATCAGATCTCTGTAATTCACAATTTTATTATATCACTTTTTAAGCAAAAGAAAACGCTTACATTGATTGACTCAGTTTTTCATTTTTTATCATGATATAATGGTTTTAAATTAATTGTCACGTGGGGGGAAGCGTATTGCGGGTAGATAAACAAGATGAAATTGCTAATTTTTGTTGTCGATTGGGGCGTACTTTGGTCGAAAGTGGTGCTGAAATTAATAGGGTCGAAACTACCGTTGAATTCATTGGCCATAAGGCTGGATTGCACGACTTAAGATGTTACGCAGAATTAGGTGTAATATTTGTTTACTATGAAAACGGTATCAAAAACCAAATTATGAAGATCAAGGGGCATGACTTTAATTTTCAAAAAGTTGATGAGATTAATAATCTATCACGTCAGTTTGTAGAGAATAAAATTACATATGATTATTTAAAAAATGATTATTACAGAATTAGAAATAAGGTAATTGACTTTACGATCACCCGTAAAATTTTAGCTGCCGGGTTAGTATCAGTGGCTCCATTACTACTATTTCATACTAATTGGGTTAACTTAGCGTTATCCTTTTTCGTTGGAATTATGGGTTATTTAACAACTAGGTTTATGTCAGGGAAATCAAAAACCCCTTACTTGGATGTGGCGTTTGGTGGTTTTGTAATTGGAATGTTGGCGATGCTCATTAGCATTTTAGTTCCTGGAACGAACGCTGATATGATTATCTTTAGTTCGTTAATGCCGATTGTGCCAGGGATTGCCCTGACAAACTCATTTAGAGAAATTATGGCTAAAAATATTTTATCTGGACTGATCCTTGGCATGGAAGCAACCATGATTGCAGTTTCGATTAGTGGTGGGGTAATTATTGGCAAGTTATTAATTAAATTTTTGATTGGTGGGATATAAAATGGTGCTGAGCGTTGAATTTCTATTTGCGTTTTTATCAACTTGGGGGTTTGGTGTAATCACTAATGTTCCCAAGCGAACCCTAATTGCTTCGGGCCTAGTCGGCGCAATGGCTTGGCTGGCGTATATTCTAGCAGATGGAATGGGTGCAAATGTAATTGTTGCCAACCTACTGCCAGGAATTGTCGTCGGTTTATTTGGGAATGTGGAATCAATGATTGTTAAAACGCCCGTTAACTTAGTCTTTGTGCCAGCTGTAATTTCATTGGTACCAGGTGCATTGTTTTACAAGAGCATGGAGCAACTGACCATAGGATTAAGCAAACTTGCAATGCAAGGACTTTTAAAAACGTTATTGATTGCAATTGCATTAGGAATTGGTTTTATTATTGGAGAAGTTTTATTTAAACTCTTAAAACCAACAATTAAGAAATTAATTATAAAAAATAAATAATTAATTTTTTGTTACATTAGTTTTTGATTAAAATTATAATTTACTTTTAATGTTAGCCGTAGTAAAATAACAGCAGGTTAAATAATTAATAACGCTAAAGATTGAACTCCTTTAATGATTAGTGAATATAACCTCTGTTGTTATTACATAATTATTTAATCTAAACGGGTACATCATCAATTTTTCCTCGAATAACACCCCCATTCCTTGCAGATGGGGGTGTTTTTAATTTTTAACTAATTTTATGCCACTGATTATAAAAATTAGTGGCATAAGCCACGATATAGAAATAATTGACCATTTTATTAGCTTATAAATTTACCTATAATATTCAGCATATCAACAAATAAGGGGATGATTATGTTGGATAAGGATCGTACGACGTTGGCAATGTTTTCATTATTGCTCGCTAATTTTATGGGTGGATTAGATGCAACGATTGTCAATACAGCAATTCCATCGATCACTAGTGATTTGAGTGGGATTCAATTAATCGGATGGATCAGTTCAGTATTTTTATTAGGCGTTGCTATAACAACCGTCCTATGGGGACGCTTAGGAGAAATCATCAATAATAAACGGGCTTTTCAAATCGCGGTATTATTGTTCATCTGCAGTTCGGGCTTAGCGGGGCTTGCTCCTAATATGCTAATATTGATCATCGCTAGAGCATTGATGGGGATCGGTACTGGTGGGATGGTTTCGATTCCATTTATTATCTATGCTGAAATATACCCTAAGCCAGTTGAGCGAGCACGGGCAGTTGGTTGGGTGACCGCATCTTATACGCTATCAACCGTTCTAGGTCCAATAATTGGGGGATTGATTGTTGACCATTTTTCGTGGCACTGGGTGTTTTTTATTAACTTACCGATTGGATTACTATCTATCTTAATGTTACAGCTCACGTATCGAGTTAATGATTTTAAACCTACGAGTAGTCGTTTTGATTATCTGGGTGCGGGACTATTGTCGATAATATTGACTTTATTGCTATTTGCCAGTAGCTCGTTATCTAGCCATTTTCAAATTACTGTGATTTTAATAGTAATTACGGTTGGGATATCAGTTATTTTTTATCACGTGGAAAAGAGCATTGATGATGCTTTAGTACCGATTCAGTTATTAAAAAATTGGCCGATCCAGTCACAAAACATCATCATGTTCTTGATCAACGGATACTTTATTGGCTTTAGCGTTTATGCTCCGATGTGGTCGCAAGGATTATTGGGCACGAATGCTACTTATGGGGGATTAACTCAAATTGCTGGTTCGATCTTATTGTTATTAGGGACTAGGCTTACGGCACACTTAATGAAACGCATTCAATATCGGATCATTGTGGGAGTAGGGATATCTAGCGTTTGTGTATCGTCATTGACAATGTTTTTAGCGACACAAAATACTCCATACTTTTGGTTATTGATTAGCGGAGCCTTCAACGGACTTGGGATGGGCCTATCGTTTACCCCTATGCAAATTTCAATTCAAGATGGAGTTGCTAAGCAGTTAGTGGGGGTGTCAACAACATTTGGATTATTAATCCGTACCCTAGGTGAAACTTTTATGGCAGCAATTTTTGGTGCGGTGTTTAGCATCAGGATTTCACAACAGACTAATTATCAATATCCATTGAAAATGGTAACAGCGTTAACTGATTTTAAAACTGCACAGTCATTGCCTTACCAACTAGTGCCGCATTTAAAGAGAATGCTTTTCAATGGGATCCACCCAGTGATGTTTATGGGGCTAGTCCTTTCATTAATTGCAATCGTTTTAAATTGCATTAGAACCTTACCGCAAAACACAAGCAAATAACTTTAGGGAGATTTTAATATGGAAATGAATATTCAAGAAATCAATGATCGTTTAAAGTTAAAACAACTAGTTGATCTATTTTCGAACTATGCAGATACTAAAGAAAATGAAAAACAGGTTCAATTGTTCACTTCTGATGGTGAAGTCAATATTATTAATAATGGCAAAGTGGTCTTTAAACTAAAGGGGCGCAAAGCAATTTATGATGCGTTCTCTAAATCCATGGAAGAGTATGAAACTGTTTTTCACATGAGTGGCCAACAAACGATTACTTTTATTGATGAAATGCATGCTGAGGGGATTGCTTATAATTACGTCTTTTTAGAAAATGCTCAATCTAAGGTACAAGAAGGCGTTCGATATGAGGATCGCTACGTCAAAGTGGATGGTAAATGGTTGATTGAAAAACGTGATTCTCATTTTATCTGGCATAAATAGAACAATATAATTTAAGCATTCAACTATTTAAAAATAGGGGATGCTTTTTATTAATTTTTTGATTAATTTAATTTAATTTAATTTTAATAATATTTTATAATTAAAATTAAAATAGGATGTTTTTTTAGTGCTTTTAAAGCCTTGAATATAACATTTTTAAATTTATTTAAATAATTTGGTTAAATTTAATGAAATCGTTTTATTATTATTTTATAATTAAATTAAAATTAAATTAAAAATGTGAGGAGAGGTGGTTAAATGGCTGAGCATTTTATTTATGACTATGTCAAGAACCATATAAGAGACTTTTTTGATTACATAAAATTTAGTGGTACTTCTGTACAAAATAGGAAAATGACAAGGATGTCAGCTTGTTATCATCTTATTGAAGGGAGGAGTGATGCTGAATGAAGGGATTAGTAACTGGTTTTACCCCATTTGATAAACATCCTAATAATCCATCTTTGGATATTTTACATTCACTCCCTGATCGACTAGATGAAGCTGAAATTGTTAAAGTAGCATTACCAACTGAGTTTCAAATCAGCAGTTTAATGATTGCTGATTCGATCGAACAACATCATCCTGATTTCGTTTTAAACATTGGTCAGGCTAACGGTCGAATTGGCATTACTCCAGAGTTAGTGGCTGTTAATGTTGATAATGCGGGTATTCCCGATAATAATGGCTACCAGCCAATTACAAGATCGATTCATCATGATGGTGAAGATGAATACTTTAGTAATATCCCAATTAAAACAATCGTTAGAAATATTCGTGATATTGGGATTGATAGTAAAATTTCTACCTCAGCTGGAAATTTCGTTTGTAACCACGTCATGTATGAGGTTCAATACTTAATGCGCAAAAGATACCCCACTATGAAGGCCGGCTTTATTCATGTTCCATCTAATTATTCCGATAATGATGATGTGCCAACCATGGCGTTGGATGATGAAGTAGATGGCATCAAGATTGCGCTACTTACAATTATTCATCACTTGGATGATAATATTGTACTAGATCATCCTTATGAATATTAAGTGATTTCAGTTTATATTAGTGATAAAGCTGATATAATTAAAGGGTAGATTAGTAACATAATTTTAAGGGATGATGAAAATGTTAAGAGCCAAAATTTCACATTTAGCAATTTTATTAGCAATCGCTGCTGGCACGACTATTTACTTTCAAGGAACTGATAACGTAAATGCTGATATGAATCAAAAGCAAGTTAATCTCATCCAAGCCCGTCGTCATCATAAATATGCACCTCAAAACAACGGTTCACATTCAGGAAGCGAGTTCGATCGCTTTAAACAAGTACGATTGGCCAAAGCAAAGGATGACTTTATACATGCTAAACATGATTTGCAAAATGCTAAAAATAAAAAACAACTAATGACAGCAAAGATTAATTACAATCATGCTAAGCAAAAATTGTTTAATGTAAATCACAAATAAACCGCATGTGATGTTTTAATTGGATTCAAACAAAAAATAAGGGGTTGATCTGAAATTAATCAGATCAACCCCTTATTTTATTTGAAATGTTTATACTTAAAGTATCGATAGCCCAATTTCATTCCAAAAATTCGCTTGGCAGTTCCGGTATGGTTGGCCAAAAAGATATATATTAATAGGAATGTGATTCCATAAATGGCTAAGTAAATGAAACTGCTTAATCGATTGACTGGCTGAAACACTTGCTGGAAGGTGAAGTAATAACCACTCATGATGATGATTAAAAATGAATTGGTGTACAAAATAGGGACTAGTGAGCCTAATTTTACGCCATATAGATGGTTTAACTTAAAGTAGCCGAGTGCAACGATTGCTAAAAAGGCAGCATCAGTTGCGATGATTGCTCCATTTGCACCAAATAATTTAAGCAGTGGGAACTGTAAGGCTAGTTTGATAAAAATTCCAACTGACATGTACATGACCGCTTTTTTACTAGCATGGAGTGCCTGCATTAGCGTTAATACGTTAACGGCAAGGCCTAAAAAGATGCTTTGAATAATATTTTGGACGAGATAATAAGTTCCAACCTGGTCGTGAGTGAATAGAACAGTATAAACGGGACCAGCAGCGAATCCGCTAATAATAACAATTGGCATTAAAAAGAATAGTAGCAATTTATAGTTCTCTAATAATAACTTATTGATTTGGGACCATTCTTTTTTGGCATGTAGTTCTGAAAACAATGGCAAACTAGTTTCAGAAACCGATGTGACCAGTGAAATAATAATCGTAGTGATTTTACTAGGGTTAGCCGATGAGACAGTATAAAGATAGTTAACGTAATCAGAAGCCATGTGATTAACGTTGATCAAGACCTGCTTGAAGAATACTTGATCGATTAGTTGGCTAATTGTAATACATGATCCGACTAACACGAATGGAATTGATGCGTACCATAATCCTAAAATAGTTGATACAACGTTGTTGAGGGTTTTTGGCTTACTATTATCCATCTGTTTTTGATAGATTGATTTTTTATGATTGCCGTACAGCAGTAAGTATAAGTAGCTGATAATGGAACCAATAAATGCACCAAAGACACTTAGGTAAACGGCAACGATATAGTTATGATGAAGCACTTTGATAACGATAAAGGTTGAAATGATAATGAATAAGACCCGTGATAATTGTTCCCAAAGCTGTGAGATTCCGTATGGTTTCATATCACTATGCCCTTGAAACCATCCCCTCATCATGCTCATTGAAGGCAGAATAACGATGGCTGGAACTAACATTCGAATTGAAATGATTGCTTGATGGATTGATTTTACAGGACTATTTTGAGCAATTAATGGTGCTAAAATGTACAAAACGAGTCCACATATAATTCCAGCGATAATCATTATTATAAATGCTAATTTAGTGACGTATGCACTATCTAGATATCGATTTCTAGAGTTTAACGATGAAACACGTCTAGCGATTACTGAGGGGAGTCCAGCAGTTCCAACCGCGATTAGTAATGCATATGGTGTATATGAAGCATTGAACACTGCTTGCGCATTTAACTGATCACTGTAGCTACCAATCATTATTAACCATGGAATTAGATAGACGATCCCTAACACCCTGGAGAAAATACTACCAAAAGACAGCCAAAATGATCCCGATAACATCTTTTTATTCAAAAAAATCCCTCGAGTTCTAAATATTTATTGTTTAGTTGAATTGATCGTTGCTAATAAGCGTTGAGCTCAATTCCAATGGATATATTACCACATGGTTATTGAACCCACAAACAACGCTTAATTATACACTATTTTTGAATTTGTTTAATAAGCTAATCTAATCCGGTTTTAAAATTTAAATTAAACTACGTTGTTTTTTGTTATGTATTAAATATGTTACTAGCGTATAATAATATTTGATACATTATGGTTTTTACATAATAAAATTATTCCAATTTTGGTTTATTTTATGTATTTTGATTCAGAATAATTAGGGAGTGATTAATTTGCCTTATAATAAATATCGTTTTAATAAAGTAAATGATAAAAAAGCATTAAAGAAAGTGAAAAGGCAATGGGTCGTAGTTTCAGTGTCAATGCTTGCCGCTTTAGGGGGAGCAACGATTGCTGAAAAAGCAGTGACGGTTAATGCCGACACCAATCCTTCTATTAATAATGATAACAGTGGCAGTAGTTCTGCTGATAAGCAATCAGGGGGTGCTTCTGCTAGCTCAACTGGAAGTAGCGTAACTAGCGATAGTACGAATAGTTCTACGGTTAGCAGTACTAGTGGGTCCAATAGTGGTTCTACCAATGGGAGTAGTTCCTCATCATCAACCACTAGTGCTAGTGGAACCAGTAATACTAGCAGTGGGAGTGGCAGTGCCTCAACGGGCAGTAATAATTCAAGCACTGGCAATTCTTCTAGCAGTTTCGTAAGCCAGGTTAACAGTGCCATTGATAGTGCTAATTCCAGTATTGCGGCTTCTTCTGCCAGCGCTGATCCTGTAGTTGCAAGTGCACAGTCTCAATTGGATACGGTCATTTCACAAGGGAGTGCCGTTAATTCACAAACTAGTGCGGTTTCTGCAATGTTTAGCTCCGTGGCTGTTGCTATGAGTTATGCCAATTCTAATAGCGCCTCGATTGATTCCTATTCTGCAATGAGTAGTAATGCAGCTGTATTGAGCTCCGCATATAGTTTAATGCAAAGCTACCAATCTAGTGCAAATACGACCAATAGTTCAGCTACTAATTACAAGTATAAAGTGCTGACTAGTTATGCCGTTAGTGCCTATGCTGGTGAATTGACGAATGTTTCGAGTGCTAACGCTTCGAACCTATCGCTAGCAACCGTGCTCTACAATAGTGCCAGTGCCGCTGTGATCGCAATCAACAGTGAATATTCGGCCACTTCGAGCAACTATGCTAACGCTACTTCCGCCGGTTTGAATGCGCAGGGGACCACCAACACGACTGTCAACGTTACCACGGCCCAAGAATTTAATGATGCAGTGATGAACCCGAACGTCTACCATATTAACGTTTTAAATGACATCGACTTACACCAGGCCCAAGGGGTGACCGATGCGGTCCAAACTCGTCAGGTGACTAAGAACGATAACACCAAGGATTTTGTGATCAACGGGTTAAAGGCCGACGGAACCTGGGCCAACATCGACTACGGTGGGGTTGACTACAGTCCAATGAACACGCGGACGATCACGTTGATGAACCAAAACATGTACGGGACCTCCCAATACGGGATCATTACCGACCATTTGGGTTCTGGAAAACCACTGACCACCGATACCTACATTAATAACGTAACCTACACGGGACCACAAATGATTCAAGCCAATAACTTGAACGCCTACATTCAAAATAACGTGACCGTTAACAGTGTGCCAAGTTTTACCGTTTCAGGGATTCCTAGCGATACGGCGACCCACTATGCCGACGTTACCAACAGTCGGAACCTTGAAGTTATTTCGATGACCGTGATGAGCGGGGCGACCTACAACGGTTATACCAATAATGGGACCGTAATTGAATTACAGGGCCAGTTCAACGTCCAAAAGGGTGCCACGGTTAATTTGAACCCGAACGGGGATGCCAGTACCTACTTTGGGCAATCCGCAGCAGCTCCTTCAATCAAGCATGGTTCACAAAGTGTCAGAGCACAAGGGCTATACGCTAAGGGGACTGCTGTGATCAACGGGACTGTCAACATCAACACCGGGAACATGCAGACTGGGAGTTCCAGTAATACCGGGAACAGTAGCTGGGGGACCAGTGCCCTCTACCTAGCCTCTGGTGCCAACATGGTTGTCGATGGTGGGTCCGTCAACGTCTCGATCAACAGTAAACCAGCCGCCTACCCAGTTGATATCGAAGGGAACCTGGATGTTAAGAACAGCGGTCAGTTCAACGTGTTAGGGAAAAACATGACCGACTACCAAAACATCGTTACCTATATTGGTGGTACCGTGACATCCGAAACGAACGGATTATTGCAATCCACGATCAACAACGTTACCGGAACCGGGAACCCATACGTTCTCCAATTGGGTTCGAACGCTACCTTGAACGTTGTAAACGGTGGGAACCTGATCCTGTCATCGGATGGGACCAGCAACCCGACGCTACTGTACACCCAAGGGACTGTTAACATTAATACCCCAGGGCAGGACGTTGTCTTTGATCTAGACACCACCCATTCGGATCCCGCCCAAAAGCAAAGTGCGGGGATTATTTCCAACGCTAACTTCAACGCCTATGCGGTTAGTGTGGATAACAACGGGAATGCGCAGGGAGCCTACTACGCAGTTAAGATTCCAGCCAGTGGGAACATCCTGTATTACAACGCCCAGGACAAGGCTTTTGAAAATCTGCCAAGTAACGGTGTCAATGGCTCGACTTCAATTACCAATTCCAAGTACCTGTCGTTTACGGCATCGCCAACCGCCAACTTCATTAGTCCACTGAACGTCCAAAAGGTGGTCAACGGGGATGGAACCGACGTTAATGAATACGAAATTTCTGGAACCCTCTCTTTGACGGGGGTCAATAACATCCCTGAATCCTTGAAGAATAAGCCAGTCTACATGAGTGTGGTCGTCAACGGGCACCAACTTCTAATTGACAACAACGGCCAGGGAGTCGTTGATGATCCTAAGACCGATGTTGATGGGGACGGTAATAAATACACTAATACGCTTCCGGTGAGCTACGTGAACGGACAGTTAGTGACCTCAATGCCATTTAGCTATCGGGTTCCCGCCAGTTGGTTGAACGACTTTAAGGCGGCAACCAGCAGCACGAATGCGATCGTTAACTCGTTGTCTGTTACTGCGCACTACTTCGTTTCAACGATCGATAGTGAACTCTATGAAGATAAGAACGGGAATACCTACACCAGTAGTAACATCATTAACCCAACAACCAGTCCGTTCAACGTTTCTAATACCCAGATCTATTCTGGCAGTATCAAGAACCACGCAATTACTGATCCACTCTACCTAATTAACCAACCAGCAATTGATCAAGCCAATGCTTCTTCATTGCAGGCTTCTTCAGCTGGCAGCAGTATGACCGCCTTTGCTAGCTCGAACGGCAGTGCGATTAGCTCGACTGCGATCAACAATTCTAGTTACGCCGTTAAGGCCGCTAGTGCCGCTAGTGCGACGAACGTTAGTTACACCAGCGTGGTCAGTCAATCAAGTGCCATGCAATCGTTGGCCTCACAGGGATATCCATCTGCAGTTGCAATGCAATCATCAATGGCTAGTGCCGTTAGTGCAATGACGATTAATAGTTCGAATGCTTCTGAGTACAACTCCCAAGCCCAAGTCGCCACTAGCTTAGCAACTTCTGCTAATAGTGACTACATTGTTCAATCGAACAACGTCAGCAGCTACGCTAGTTTGGCATCTTCATACGCCAACAACGTTACCTCAAATAACAACGCCGAAGCCAAGTTGAGCAACTTCGGCCCATCCGATAGTGATGCCTCCAGTGCCTCTTACTATGCTTCTTTAGCAAGCGCTGCAGTCTCATCCGCCAGTGCTGATTATTCTAACTTCAGCAGTGCCGTTAGTGCTGCTGCCCAACTGACCGATAGCGCCGTTAATGCTTCGAACGCGGCTGCGAAGTTTGCCAGTGTTGCCAACAGCATCTACAGCGATGGGGTTGACAATGCAAACAGCAAGGCCAGCTCCGCCGTTTCAGGGGCTCAAAGTGCCGCCGACAGCATTAGTAGTTTATCAAGTAGCGTGAGTGCTAACGTCAGCAATGCCGATTCAGTAGCCTCTAAGGCCCAATCAGAAGCCAACGCCGTTAGTGCTGCCCAACAATCTGGAAATAGTGCTTCGGCTGCCATTAGTAGTGTTGCCAGCCTTTATCCCAACGATTCGCAAATTAACAGCGATCAATCGGTTGCCAGTGCTGCTAATAGTGCATTGAACAGTGCCCAATCAGCAGGTTCAGTTGCTAATTCGGTAGCTCAGTCTGCCAAAAACGATGCTGATAATGCGGCTTCTAATTATTCAACCGCTAGTCAAGCCGCTAGTCAGGCGATTGCCAGTGCGCAGAGCGCCTCCGTGCTTGCTTCTAGTTATGAATCCGCTGGTAACTTTAATAAGGCTTCTTCCGCCGCTTCCGATGCAGCAGTGGCGAATTCCGCTGCTCAAAACGCGGTCTCCAGTGCTAATGCGGCCAGTCAGGTGGCTTCTAGCGCCTATAATTCTGCGCAAAGTGCTGAATCCAGTGTGGCTGCAGCAAGCAGTGCTGCAGCTAGTGCACTATCCAGCGTCGCCAGTGCCAACAGCAATGCGGCCGCTAGAGCAGCTTCACTTGCTAACTCGACTGCCAGTGCTGCCGATAGTAATGCCGCTAGTGCCAATAGCAAGACTAATTCGTTGACGAGCGATTCTGCTAACCCATCCAACGTTGCATCGTTAACTAGTCAGACCAACGATGCAGCATCTGGGGCTTCTGCTAGTGATAGTGCCGCTGCCAGTGCCGCTAAGGAAGCTTCCGATGCCAACGCCCAGGTCAAGTCGATGGCATCTGCTAACCCGAACAACTCAACCGTTCAAAGTGCTGCATCTGGAGTAGCGAGCGCCAACTCAGTGGCCCAATCCGCTGCTTCTGATGCCGACTCTGCCAACACGGCCGCCCAATCCGCCAGCAACGATGCAAGTAGTGCAAGTGTGACTGCCTCAGCAGCAGCTAGTGTGGCCAATTCTGCCGCTAGTGCAGCCAAGAGTGCTTCAACGGCTGCTAGTCAAGCCGCTGCTAGCGGTGATCCCGTGGCGGCTTCTAGCGCAGCTAGTGCTGCCAGTGCTGCGGCTAATAGCGCCCAATCTGCCATCAGCAATGCCTCAGTTGCCCAGTCTAATGCCGTGATTGCATCCAATACTGCTTCCGCTGCTTCTGCCAAGGCATCTTCGGCTGCCAGCAATGCTGTTTCAGCTAATAACACCGTTCAAAGTGCAGAAAGCACTGCTAATAGTGCCATCGGTGGTGCTTCCAGCTATGCCAACGAGGCCAAGGCCCAAGCATCTTCTGCTGCTAATACCACCAATAATGCGCAACAGACCGCTAGCAGTGTTGCTGTGTTGAGCAGTTCTGCTAAGTACTCTTCAGAAGCCAGTGCAGCTTCCAGTACTGCTAGTCAAACAATGAGTTCGGTCGCATCAGCAAGTAGT
This sequence comes from Nicoliella sp. ESL1106, assembly GCF_058509965.1. Lineage (NCBI taxonomy): Bacteria > Bacillati > Bacillota > Bacilli > Lactobacillales > Lactobacillaceae > Nicoliella > Nicoliella sp. ESL1106. The sequence continues at coordinate 166,033 of NZ_CP196341.1, read as the reverse complement.
GCCATCAATAGTTTAATCAATTCCAATCCATCTAACGCTAGTGTCCAAAGTGCCGCCAGCGTGGTTAATAGCGCCAGTGTCATTGCCAGTTCCGCTTCGATCGATGCGTCCGTTGCATCCAGCGTTGCTAATTCGGCTTCATCCGCAGCCAGTGCTGCTGCTCAATCCGCTGCTGATGCTGCCAATTCAGCAGCTGTGCAATCTAGTGTTGCCAATGCCGCTGCTAGTGCTGCAATTAGTTATGCTGCTAATGGTGATGTGAGTGCTGCATCATCTGCTGCCACAGCTGCTAAGTCGGCTGCGAGCCTTGCTAGTTCAGCCAATGATGCGGTCCAATCCGCTAATTCGAATGCTCAAGCAGCGACTGATAGTGGAAACGCCGCAGCTGCTAAGGCTTCCAGTGCGCAATCAACGATCGCTAGTGTCGCCTCCGTTGCTTCTTCCGCCATTGCTGCTGTCAGCAATAGCGTCAACGATGGGGCTGATTACAACCATGAAGCCAGTTCCGCTAGTTCTGCTGCCTCGAGTGCTTCCGCTGCAATTAGTGGAACCTCTGCTGACGTTAATTCATCGATTGTTAGTGCTACCTCCTATGCTTCTGCAATTGCTGATGACGTAAGTAGTGCCAATAACTTTGCTTCAGGTGCCAGTTCGTTGAACAGCGATGCCCAATCAATTGCCGCTTTACATCCAAACGATTCTGCCATTGTTAGTCAAGCGCAGGTTGCTAGTTCTGCCAACTCGGTTGCTAATAGTGCTGCCAGTCAAGCAGTTAGTGCGCAATCAGCTGCTGAGACTGCAAAATCACAAGTAGTAAGCAATGCTAGTATTGTTGCCAGTGCGAGCGTTATTGCTAGCTCTGCCGCCAGCACTGCTGCTAGTGCTTCTGCAGCAGCATCTAATGCGGTGGCCAGTGGGAACAACTCGGTGGCCCATTCCTATGCCGACCAGGCATCCAGTGCTGCTGAAGTTGCTAAGTCAGCACAATCAGACGCAAACAATGCTGATCAAGCTGCGAGCCTAGCCAACAGCACCGCTGCCAGTGCTAACGCTACTGCTTCTCATGCTAGTTCGGTCGCTTCTAGTGCCAACCGTGCTGTTGCTAACGCTGATGCAGCAATTAATGGTAAGGCCGGAAGTCAATACGCTAGCGATGCTGATAATGATTACAGTGATGCCAGTAAGGCAGCTTCAGTCGCCAACGAAGCTGCAAGTGGAGCGAGCGGTGCTCAATCTGCTGCTAACGATGCGGCTAAGTATTCAACCGCCGCCAGTCAAGCTTCTGATGCGATTAACCAATCAATGGGTTCGCTCTCTTCAGCTAATAATCAAGTGGCTAGTTTGAGTTCTGAGAACACAAGTGATTCTGTCATCAACAGTGCGGTTAGTGCAGTTGCTAGTGACACATCAGTTGCTAATTCGGCCTCATCCGCTGCTAAACAGGCATCCAGTGCCGCTTCTGTTGCAAAGGATGCCGCCGATAGTGCCGCTAGTTCCGCTAATTCTGCTGCTAGCAATGCGAATACACAGGCATCGATTGCATCGCAATACGATAGCATTGCCAACAGCGCTGCCAATTCTAACGATCCATCGGGAGCTAGTTCGGCCGAATCGATTGCCTCAAAGGCTGCTGATCAAGCTTCTAGTGACAGTAGCGTTGCCCAATCTGCATCAAGTACTGCCAACCTATATGCTAAGGCCGCTTCCGTTGCTGCTTCGCAGGCTTCGTCTGCACAGGTAGTGGCTTCCAGCGCCATTGCTGATGCTAGTAAAGTCGCTTCAAAAGCGACCGAGGCCGTTTTAGCTGGTGATTATAATAGTGTTGCTAGTTCCGCCAGTTCGGTTGCCAGCAGTGCATCTGCTGCTGTAAGTTCAGATTCAGCGGTGGTTGCTCCAATCGTTTCCAGTGCGCAAAGTGCTGCTAACACTGCTACTGCTAACCAATCCGCTGCTAACACTGCAGTCAGTTCTGCCAATTCCGCCAGCACAGCAGCCAGCGTAATCGCTTCATATTATCCAGATGATTCATCGATTGCCAGTGCGGTTAAGAATGCTTCAACGGCGGCCCAAAGTGTTGCATCCGTCGCCCAACAAGTGGCTAGTGCTAGTTCAGCTGTCGCTTCTGCAAAGAGTCGGGTTGACAGCAACGCTGCTAAGATTAGTAGTGCTTCTGTCATTGCTGATTCCGCTTCAAGTGTTGCGTCAGCTGATTCTGTAGCTGCCTCCAGCGCCGTTGCCGGTGGTGATCGTGCTGCTGCAAAGTCATATGCCGAACAGGCTTCCAGTGCCGCTTCAGTTGCCAAGAGTGCTCAATCTGATGCTGATGCTGCTACTAGCGATGCTAGTCAGGCTAAACAAGATGTTGATAGCGCTGCTAATCAAGGAGCTAGTGCTACTTCTGCCGTACAATCACTTGCTAGTCAAGCTGCTAGTGCGACCAGCGTTGCTAATTCACTGGCCAGTGAACACGGAAGCAACCCAGCCCTCCCAGGAAACATTGCAGCACAAAGCGCAAAAGTGGCTGCTTCTTCCGCTGCCAGCCTAGCTGATTCGATTGCGAGTGCCAATGGAGCAAACTCCAATGCTGCAGATAAATACGCTAGCGTTGCCAGTGCCGCTAGTTCAGGAGCAAATAGTTCCACCAGTGCAGTTAGTTCTGCTACCAATGCAGTCAACAGCTATGCTTCGTCATACCCAGATAATTCCGTTGTGGCTAGCGCTGCTAATACGATTAGCTCCGCTAGTTCCGCTGCTCAGTCTGCATCTAATGATGCATCCAGTGCTAATAGTGTTGCTGTTAGCGCTAAGTCGGTTGCTTCATCAGCCGCCAACGAAGTGGAAAAGCAACGCTCAACTGCTGAACAAGACTCATATACTGCATCCAGTGCCGCAAGTGCCGCCTCATCTGCATATGTAGCGGGGAATAGTACTGCTGGGGATGCCTATGTGAAACAAGCAGTTGCTGCTGCTTCTGATGCTAGTGTCGCGGTTAGTCAAGCCAATTCTGCTAGTGATGTTGCCAGTTCCGCAGTTAACGATGCTGCCAGCGCCGCCAGAAGTGCGGTGAATGCATCCAGCGTTGCCAGTGCAGCAAATGATGCTGCTAATGCGGCTTTGAATTCTGCGCAATCAGCAGTTACTAGTAGTGGTTCAGATCTTGTTGCACCGACGATTTCAGCCGCTAGCACAGCTGATAGTTACGCTAAGGTAGCTAGTGCTGATAATTCGGGAGCCGATCAATCAACCAGCTTCGCTAGTTCTGCTAGCGGAACCGTTAATAGTCTAGCGTCCGCCCATCCAGATAACTCGGTTGTGGTGAGTGATTCTGCAACGACTAGTACTGCTGCTTCGATCGCTAGTTCTGCTAATTCAGTTGCATCTAGTGCCAATAGTGCTGCGATAAACGCCAAATCGGTTGCTGACTCAGCTTCAAGTGATGTGGTGGAACAAAGTAAAAATGCCTCTGTGGCCATTTCCAATGCAGCAATTGCCAAGAGTGCTGCTTCATCAGCATACGCTGCTGGTGATCCACAATCGGGTGATCAATTCAATAGTCAAGCTTCTGATGAATTAAACACGGCTAGTTCTGCTGCTAGTCAAGCAATTAACGATTCAAACGCAGCTAGTTCAGCCGTAACGAGCGCATCCGCTGCTGCGGATTCAGCTAGCTCAGCTTCAGTTGTGGCTAGTTTTGCCGCTGAAGCTGCTAAGGATGCCTTAAATGCTGCTCAATCTCAATATCCAGGAATGAATAGTGAAGCTTCAATGGCCGTTTCTAACGCTAAGGCTGCTTTATCTGTTGCTACTAGCACCGCTAGTGGAGCATTATCGGACGTAAGCAGTGCCGATAGTTATGCTAAAATTGCTAGTTCCGCCAGCGTTGGTGCTGGTAGCTCTAAGAGTACCGCAAGCTCTGCTAACGATGTGGTGAATAGCTATGTTTCAGCATATCCAAATAACGCAGTCGTTGTGAGTGCGGCTTCTACTACTAGTGTTGCCTCATCGATCGCAAGCTCTGCTAATTCAGTTGCGGCTAGTGCTAAGAGTGCTGCAACTAGTGCCAAGAGTACGGTCGATTCAATTGCAAGTGATGCTGCTAGTCAAAGCGCAATTGCAAGTAGTGCTGCTTCAGTTGTTAATAGTGCCTCCAGTGCTGCCGCATCTGCTTATGCGAATGGCAACCCTACCGCTGGTGATAGCTATAGTCATCAAGCGACTGCAGCTGCTAGTGAAGCCAGTGTCGCAGCTAATAATGCTTCTGCTGATTCTAGTGCTGCTAATTCGGCCGTTTCGGTCGCATCAGATGCTGCTTCCACTGCGACTTCGGCTTCGGTTGTTGCTAGTTTTGCTGCCGATGCTGCAAAGGCAGCATTGAATTCCGCAGCCGCTGCTCTTCCAGTTACGGATAGTGAAGCTTCGGTTGCTAAGTCTACTGCCGATTCTGCTTCTGTCGTTACCAGTAGCGCTAATAGCGTTGCCATTGCTAACGCTAGTGCTGCTGACAGTTATGCTAAAATTGCCAGTGATGATAATTCAGGAGCAGGTATTTCAACCAGTGTCGTTAATTCACTTAATAGCAAGGCGGTAAGTTATGCTGCTAAGGATCCAGCTAATTCAGTCGTTGCCAGTGCTGCTTCTGTGATTAGTGCTGCTAATTCAGTTGCTAGTGTTGCAGATGTATCTGCCAATAGTGCTCATCAAATGGCTGCAAGTGCAAAATCGGTTGCTGATTCTGCTGCTAGTGATGCTGCTAGCCAAAGTGCAGTTGCAAGTAGTGCCGCTTCATTAGCTAATGTGGTTTCTAGTGCTGCTACTTCCGCATACGCTGCTGGTAAGCAACAAGAAGGTGACAGTTATAGTCGTCAAGCAGCTAGTGTGGCAGCTGATGCTAGTTCAGATGCCGCTCAAGCATCCCAAGACGCCAGTGCCACCATTTCTGCAGTTGTATTAGCATCCAGTGCTGCTGGAGTTGCTAGTTCTGCATCGACAGTGGCAAGTAGTGCTGCTAATAACGCTATTGCGGCAATCAGTGATGCTGAATCAGCATTGCCAGTTACGAATAGCGAAGCTTCAGTTGCAAATTCTAATGCAACGGTTTCTTCATCGGTTGCTGGGAGTGTCGATTCTGCTACGCTTTCAGCAGCAAGTAATGCCGATAGCTATGCTAAGGTTGCGAGCGTTGCTAACTCAGGGGCTGGTAGTTCTACTAGCGTTGCTAGTGATGCTAATCGCCAGGTCGATAGCTATGCTGCTCAGTATCCAGATAATTCCGTGGTGGCAAGTGCTGTATCCACCACTAGTGTTGCCCATTCAATTGCAGACTCAGCTAATCACGTGGCTGACAGCGCTAACAGTGCTGCGGCTAATGCCAAGTCCGTTGCTGACTCGGTTGCAAGTGATGCCAATCGGCAAAGTGCGATCGCAAGTAATGCCGCTTCATTAGCAGGGGTTAATTCCACGGCTGCTGCATCTGCTTACGATGCTGGGAACTCATCAGCTGGGGATAGCTATAGTCGCCAAGCATCTTCTGCTGCCGATGATGCTAGCGTTGCCACTTCTAAGGCGGCCGATGATTCACTAGTTGCTAGCTCTGCTGTTCAAGTAGCTTCGAATGCTGCATCCAGTGCGACTTCTGCTTCCGTGGTTGCTAGCTTTGCTGCGAACGCTGCTGAGGCGGCTTTAAGTGCCGCCGCTTCAGCACTTCCTGTTACGAATAGTGAGGCTTCAATTGCTAAATCACATGCTGATTCAGCTTCTGCCACGACTACCAGCATCGCTAGCGGAGCAGTTTCTGCTGCAAGTAATGCGACTAGTTATGCTGATAATGCTAAGCGTTCGAATGCTAGTGCCGATAGTTCCACTAGTACTGCTAGTTCTGCTAATAATACAATTAATAGTTATGCTTCCCAATATCCAGATAATTCAGCAGTGGCGAGTGCGGTGCAAGTAATTAGTTCTGCTAATAGCGTGGCCAAATCTGCTAATGCAGTCGCATCGAGTGCTAATAGTGTTGCTAATAGCGCAAAATCCGTTGCCGATTCAGCTTCAAACGATGTGGTAACCCAAAGCTTAGTTGCAAGTAGTGCGGCTTCGGTTGCTCGTATTGCGTCCAGTGCTGCATCCAATGCTTACTCTAGTAATGATGCACAGGCAGGAAGTAGCTATAGTCGTCAAGCATCCGCTGCTGCCGATGATGCTAAGTCCGCAGTTGATCAAGCTGCTAAAGATTCAGCCCTTGCTAGCTCTGCGGTTACGGCAGCTGCGAGTGCTGCTGGTGATGCTAGTTCTGCATCTAGCATTGCTAGTTCAGCAGCATCGGTTGCTAAGTCAGCATTGGATTCTGCAGCCTCATCATTACCAGTGATCAGTAATGCTGCTTCGATTGCAAAGTCTAATGCCGATATCGCTTCTTCTGCAGTGGCTAGCGTTGCTAACGTCACGAATGCGAATGCCAATAGCGCTGATAGTTATGCTAAGGTCGCTAGTGGCGATAATTCTGGCGCCTCGAGCTCTACTAGTGTTGTCAGTGCAGCGAATGGAATCGTTAATAGTTACGCATCCGTATATCCTGATAATTCTGTTGTTGCTAGCGCCGCTACCACGATTAGTGCCGCTAGTTCAACGGCCGATTCTGCAAGCACAGTAGCATCAAGTGCCAATAGTGTTGCCGCTAGTGCTAAAGCTGATGCTGATTCTGCAGCTAATGATGTTTCATTGCAAAGTTCAGTGGCTAGTTCCGCTGCTTCTTTAGCAACAGTTGCATCGAGTGCGGCTTCATTTGCTTATGTTACTGGAAACTCGTCAGCTGGAGATAGCTATAGTCGGCAGGCTTCATCTGCCGCAGCAGATGCTAGTTCTGCAGTCGTTCAGGCTAACAAGGACTTTAGTGTTGCTAATTCCGCAACAATCGTGGCATCAAATGCTGCTCAATCAGCCACGAGTGCATCTGGGATCGCTAGTTCTGCTGCATCCGTTGCGAACGATGCATTAAAAGATGCGATTTCCGCATTACCAACTAATAATAGTACGGCAGCTGTTGCGCAATCGAATGCTGCTTCTAACGCTTCCGTTGTTGCTGGTCTAGTTGCGCCAATTACCTCTAATGCAAGTAATGCTGATAGTTATGCAAAAACTGCTAGCGTTGCTAGTTCCGGTGCTGATGCTTCTACCAGTGCAGTTAGTGTCGCTAATGGGAGTGTAAATAGTTATGCTTCTGAATATCCTAGTAACTCAGTGGTGGCTAGTGCGTCTTTGACGATCAGTTCTGCTAGCTTGATTGCTAAATCCGCCAGTGCAATTGCTTTTAGTGCCAATAGCGTTGCTATGGGAGCTAAGAATGCTGCTGATTCTGCTGCTAGCGATGTTAATAGTCAAAATGCGATTGCTAGTGCTGCTGCTTCTAAAGCCACTAGTGCATCCAGCGCTGCATCATCTGCCTATGCTGCGGGTGATTCACAGGCTGGTGATAGTTATAGTCGCCAGGCATCAACGGCTGCTGATGATGCCAGCGCAGCTGCGGTTCAAGCAGCGAATGATTCTAGCGTTGCTAGTTCAGCGGTCAATGCGGCATCGAATGCTGCTCAATCAGCCACAAGTGCATCAATCGTAGCCAGTTCTGCAGCTTCTGTTGCTAATGGAGCCTTGAGTTCAGCAGCAGCTTCGCTTCCTGGTAACAACAGTACTGCTTCCGCTGCTGAATCAGCAGCTGATGCAACTACAGGAGTTGCTAGTGCGACAATATCAAACGCAAGTAATGCTGATAGCTATGCGAAGGTTGCTAGCATTGCCGATAGCGGAGCTGCAAGTGCTACCAGCGTTGCAAATAATGACAATAGTCAATTAAGCAGTTATGCAACACAATTCCCAGCTAACTCAGCAGTTGCCAGTGCGTCATCAGTTGTTAGTTCAGCCACTGTGGTTGCGAACGTAGCTAATTCAGCTGCATCCAGTGCGAACGACACTGCAGCATTGGCTAAGTCAAATGCGGCTTCTGCTGCTAGTGATGCGGTTAGTCAAAGTGCAATTGCATCCAGTGCTGCTTCCATTGCTAACAGTGCATCCATAGCTGCTGCTTCAGAATATGCAAATGGTAATTCTCAATCTGGTGATAGTTATAGTCACCAAGCTGTTAGTGCTGCCAGTGTTGCTAACGCTGCCTTAGCAAGTGCAACCAGCGACTCGAACGTTGCTAGTTCAGCGGTGTCAGTTGCTTCCAGTGCTGCATTCGTTGCCACAAGTGCATCGGTCGTTGCTAGTTCAGCTGCCAACACTGCTAACTCAGCCGTTGCTAACATTTCAAATGCAACTAACTTTAATAGTGCTGCTTCCATTGCTACCAGTGGTGGAGTTGCTGCTGCTAGTGCCGCTTCCCAATTCGTTAGTTTAGCTAGTTCATCAACGAATCAAATTGCTGCGATTACTTCTCAAGCATCAACGGCTAACGGACAAGCTAGCGCAGCTGCATCTGCAGCTCCTGGAAATCCATTTGTTCAATCTGCTGCTGCGCTTGCATCGAGCGCCAATGTGATTGCTAGTTCAGCTTACGCAGGGGCTGTGAGTGCAACTACTAAGGGGCAGTCTGCTAACCAAGTTGCATCCAGTGCCGCTAGTACCGCTGCTTCAGCAAGTACTGCAGTGGTGAGTGCCGCTGTTGTAGCTAGCGTGCAAGCATCGGTTGCAAATAGCTTTGCTAACAACGGCAATTCAGCAGCCTTTAGCAGCGCTAATGCGTTGGTTAATAGTGCTAATCAAGTTGCCAGTTCAAATGCGGTAGTTGCACAAAGTGCTTCTGTTGTTGCTGCTAGTGCCAATGCGGTCGCTTCACTTGCTTACGTTAGTGCTGCTAGTTACTTTGCAGTTGCTCAATCAGCTGCACAAATGGTGATTGCTGCCAATTCTGCTGCACAATCAGCAGCCACTGTTAGTGCTGGTGCTGGCTATATCGTAAATCCTACTACGAGTAGTCAAGCTATCTTGGCATCATCATATGCTAGCCAAGCAGCTTCTAATAACACCGTTGTTAATAGTGCAACATCATTAATTATTAGCAATAATAATCAGGCTGCTTACTACTCATCCGTTGCAAGTTCAAGCACTTCGCAGGCATCACAAGCGGCTATAACTGCTTATAGTGTTGCTTCTGTTGTTGCTAATGTATATGCAAGTAATGCCAATGCCACTAATAATAGTTATGCGACCCAAGTTAGTTCTGCTACGGTTACAATTGGATCTGCATCTGCTGATGCAATTATGGCAAATAGCGTGGCAGCTAGTGCTTATGCTGCCGCAAGCGTTGCTTCAAGTGCTGCTAATAGTGCCTACGCAGTGGCCAGTGCAGCGAACGTGACTGCTAGTGCTGCATATCAATCTGCATCGGCAGCCTATGCCCGTGGCGATATAGCCGCGGGAGATAGCTACACTTCAGTTGCTGGTTCCGCTGCTAGCGTTGTTTCAGTTGCTGATGGTCAAATTACTTCTGCTAACGCTGCTGCTAGTTTGGCAACATCACAAGCTAGTTCGGCAGCTAATCGGGCCGCCAGTGATTATCAAATAATGATTTTAGCAGCTCGGATCGTCTTTTCTGCAGCCAGTGCTGCCGGAGTAGCAACGCCTGATATTGATCAAATTGGCGGAAGTGGTAATTCTGGATTGATCAATCCAGATGGAACTGCTGCTTCTGGGACCACCGTAGGGAACATTGATAATTATCAACGCGGGTTGGATGATGCTACCGATGGTTATAAGAGTGATCCAATCTACACTAACGATCCAACTTATACGGGGGCCTTTGATGGTTATTCTGACGCATACAATGGGCAGAGTGCCAAAACTGACTTTACTGGGAAGTCAGCTCTTTACCAATCTGATTATGCAAGAGCATATGATGCTGGTAGAACGGCTTACTTACGGGATGTTGCTAGTGGTAAGAAAGCTGCTGATAAGAAGGCTTATGCTGTGGAATCTTTGGATGGACAATCAGCTGGTTATAAGTATGGATATGTGACCGAATTCAACAACAAGTTGAAGAAACATCCACTATATGTATATAACAATCGGGCGCTTTATCTATATGACAGCAAGAACTTTTATGCTGCGGATCGAATCAAGAAGTATAATAAGACCATTCAAAGAAACATTAGTGAATTTAAGATTAATCGAATCGCTGTATCAAGTAGTGGTTTAGTTCGTTACTATGTTAAGAGTCATTTAACTAATAACGTTAAGCATGGTTATCTTACTGCTAAGAGTGGCTATTTAGTCAATGCTTATTATCAAACCGCTGATTATAATGCTGCTGGTGAAAAGGTGGTTAAGGTTTTGAATCCACTTGGTGCCCGTGCTCATAGTACTAAGACTTTCAATGCTGATAAGGGTAAGTATTACAAGCCTGGAGCAGAGATTAGAGTTAAGCGAGTTGTGAAATATAAAGGATTAACTAGATTCTATATTGGAAATGGTAAATATATTACTAGTAACAAGAAACTTGTTAAGTTTATTTAATTAAATAAAGTCAAAAAAACGTCACTTGATGGAGTGGCGTTTTTTTGTTCTATAAATCGATTTTTAAAATTTAATCATGTATAATTACTAATGAATGGGGGTGAAATGATGCTAAAATGGATTAAAGAGTGGCACCGATTTATGAAATCTGGCGCATATAAAAATGAAAAATACCAAAAGCGTTATCATAAATGGCAGCAGGCAAATCAAAATCGTTATGGGAAGGGTGATCAGTACTATCAATATCATGGGAAACCCACAAATGATTTTCAACGCGGTTATGATCAAGCATGGCATGATAGTATAACCATGGAATATTTAGCACCACATAAGTTGATGACTAAAATTTTTAAATTTTATCAAAACAAACGTTATAAAAGGGGAGTGGAATATAATAGTGGCTATGAATCATTCTTTAATAACGATTAAAACTAATGGAAGTGTGTTACTCAAACGGGTTACTATGATTCTTTCAACAACTGGGTTAGCTATGTTTATGTTTGTTTCACCAGCTGGTGAGGCTAAAACAACTAATGCCCCACTGGTTAGAACTTTACATAAGATCAATATCTACAGTCAAAAAAAGTTTAAAGATGCTAAATTACTGGGTTTTTATGCCAAAAACCAAAAAATTCCAATAATGAGGGTGGTTACAATTGGTGGAATGACCAGGTTTCAATTGTTGGATGGAAACTATATTACTGCAAATAAAAAATTTGTGGAATTAGTAAAATAATTTATGAGGAGCTAAAAAAATGAATATTACAGATTATTTTCGAATGAGTCCTTCGTCACAGCTGGTGTATATGATAGTCTTTGGGGTATTTTTCTGTATTTTTATGTACGGTGCGAGGCATTTGATTTATAGACATCGCAGGGTTCAAGTACAAAAAGCAATTAAAGAGGCTCCTGAGATTGCTAATAGCATGACAGCAGGACAAACCATCATAAAAAACTTAATTACAATTGATGACGAAAAAATTTCTGAATTTTTAGCACCATTTACTGCTGATAAATTCGATGTTCATATTAGTAATAAACGGATTGGAAACAATGAAAGTAACCATTTAATAACGGTTGTAAAAATTACGAAGAAGGTCCATCCAAGATAAGATTTTATTTAAATCAATTGGCGGTGTTTTTATATACAATTTTAATGCAATGTGTGATAATGAAGTTGTTTTAACTAGGTTGTGACTTGGAGGTCTTTAAATATGAATAAGAATAGATTACATAACTTAAAAAAGAGTAAGAATGGATTGGTTTTAGGAGCGGTCACCTTAGGGGTTTTAACGGTCGGATATATGGATAATCAATATTCAGTGAGTGTCCATGCTGATACTAATAGCGTTGCTAGTAGCAATGCGGGGTTAGCTTCAGTTGCTAGTTATGGACAGGCTAGTTTGGCCGTAGCAGAGGGGGCCTTATCTTCTGCTAGCTCAGTAATCTCGACTGCGCGGGATCAATTTGTTAATAACGCTAGTTTAATGAATGATTATACCGATAGGCTTAGCGATGCATTTGCAAATGCTACTACTGCTAATCAAAATAAGTATGCTAGTTTAGCTAATAGTGCAGTGGAACTTACCGATTATCGTGATTATAATAGTGAATATACTGATAGCTTTAATAGTGCTACTAGTGATTATAATGCTGCTAATTCAGCCTTAAAAACGATTGTTGATCAATTTGAACAGATTACTAGCCAATCAAATGCTGCTTCGGTTTCCACTGCCAGCGCTGCTTCAGCTACTAACTCATTAATTTCTGAGGGTTCAACTCAAGCTAGTGTAGTTACTAGTGTGGCAAACTATACTAGTAGCATTGCTAGTCGTGTTCAATCCTATGCTGATGATTATAAAAAGACTGTAAAGTCACTATCTAATAATCTAGCTGGTAAGGCTAAAACCAATAAAAAGAGTGTGACGAATGCTAAAAAGGCCGTTAAAGATGCTAAAGCCCAGGTAAAAAAGGCTAAGGGGACTAAGGCTAAAAAGACTGCCCAAAAGGCGTTGAAAAAGGCTGAAGCTGCTCTTAAAAAACTTGAAAAATAAATAATTAATAATAAAAAATGACGCTCGGTAATTGTTTCCGAACGTCATTTTTTTGCCTAAGTCAGATAGGTGGGTATTTGTTATAAAGGACGGCATTTCATCAATAATTGCATGGTATAATATGGCTATTAATTTATCCCACAGGAGGGAATCTTTAATTGAGAAAAAAAGCGCTTCACTTCAATGATCAAGATGAGTTCAACATTATCCAAACCCAAATCGCTAAACGGCTGCAGGGCCACTGTGAATCGATATCCGCACGATTTGATCCAAATCAACGAATCGGAGTGATCAACCTATCCGTTTGGAACGACATGGATAATAACTTCGGATTTCAAGAGTCGCTTTCGATGCGGCAAGCAGACGATTTGATCCTACTGACCGATAATGGCGATGCGTATTCGATCGTCAGTGATATTTATCGTGATCAACATGGTCATGACGTTGATCCAATCATTGTTAAACGAATCTATAGCAAATCGATCGCTCAGTATCAACAATCAAGTGGTACGCACCCGTACCTTAACGATGACGAAGCAATTCCAGAAATTGTATTTCCGTTTCAGAAGCTCACCGAAGTGGCTGGGGCCTTAGAGCAAATGAACACTATTTACTTTTTACTTGCCCGTAACACAAGCCAAGCATAAATAATAAAAAAAGAACGTTTTGTGGTGCCGAACGTTATTTTTTTATAACCTAGTTAATATATGGCAAAATTGTAAGAACCATCGGATATTCGTATATAAATCTAGTGTAATTGGTATTAGTAATTAAAAAACAAGCTATACTAGGACTTCCTAGTGCAACTTGTTTTTAATTTCGCGTTCAATTCCATATTCTTCGTAGTAACTACGGTTATTCTTGATTTCCCCACTTGCGTATAAATTAATTTTGTGGCGAAGCCTGTGAATTGATTTGTTTAAGTTCGCCCGCTTCTCCAGCAGTGCTTGTTCCTGTTCCCGCAGCAATTCCTCTCTTTGCTTTAGGGTGGCATCACCCTTTTTGATCATTGCCACGTATTGCTGAAGGACTTTGACTGCCACTCCTGAATGTCTAAGGCAAACAATCATTTCAAACCATTGTTGTAGATCCGAATCATAATAACGATTACCATGTTCATTTCTAGGGACGTTGGGGATTAGTCCGATGCGCTCGTAGTAGCGAATTGTTTCGACGCTAACCCCATATTTTTGGCATAGTTGTGTAATTGATAGACTCAACTGATCACTTCCTTAGTATTTATTATAGTAGCTGTAGTTAACTACATGTCAATTTTATTTATTTATTCATTTGGGGTTGTGCTGGACCTCACTATAGGTGGTTTAATAGATAACGTTAACGATTACCAAAAGGAAGGAATTTCGATATTGAAAACATTAATTTTATTATTCCACCCCGATTTAGCACAATCACGCGTAAACAAAGCGTTAATTAAGGCGATTCGGGACGTAAATGACCCTAACGTTACCATTCGAGATGAGTACGCCGTTTATCCGGATGGCAATATTGACGTTCAAAAAGAACAACAACTTGCTGAGCAACATGACCGAATTGTATTCCAATTTCCAATCTATTGGTACAGCTCACCCAGCTTAATGAAGAAGTGGGAGGACTTGGTATTACTGCACGGTTGGGCATATGGATCAGCTGGAACGGTGTTGCACGGCAAACAACTGTCGTTAGCCGTTTCTACGGGCGCTCCTGCTGAAAATTATCACATTTACGGAGCATTCGGGCATACAATTGACGAAATGCTATCGCCGTTTAAGGCCACTAGCAACTTAATTGGGACCCATTTTACGAAGCCGTTTGTGACACAGGGAGTAATGCAGAGCTTAGACGACCAGCAACTTGCTACGCGGTCGGCAGAATACGCTAAATATATTATCGAAGGAGTGGATTAAAAATGAAGTTTATTGAAATTGCAACACCTAAAGCAGAACCATCTCAGTTGGATAAACAACAAATGGACCAGGTAATTGCTGAACACTTGGCATATCTGCGCAACCAATCCCAAATTGGCAATTTAGTGTTCGCTGGATCAACCATCGATAACGTGGGCGGGCTAATTGTATATCAAGCAGCGGATGAAGCTGCTGTTACTCCGTTAGTCCAAAATGATCCACTGTTTCAAGCAAATGCGATGAATATTCAAGTTCATCCGTTTAAAACGCTATCAGATTTAGAATAAATAAAATGACGTTCGAAAGTTACTTCCGAACGTCATTTTGCTTATTATTAACTATTTTTCAGCCTTTTTGAGGGTTGCCTTAGCTTTCTTAAGGGCCGCTTTAGCATGATCATATTTCTTTTTAGCATTTTGTTTTGCCTTTTTAGACTTATGCTTACTATCCTTTACATCTTGGGATGCTTTTTTAAGTGCCTTTTGAGCAGTTTTTACCTTTTGCTTAGCAGTTGTCACTTTATTACCATTGCTACTGGTTTGACCAGTACTGGAAGTGCTAGTTGATCCCGATGATTGGTCGCTAGAGCTACTTGTGGATGCGGTATCGCTACTTGGCACTCCAAAATCCTTTGCCATTGCATCAACGGTTGCTTTGATTTTACTATCATTTGGGATGACACCAGCTAATTCAAGGCCCAAAGCAGTTTGCATTAACCCGTAATCAACATCAACGGCTTGATGGGTACGACTGTAAGAAGCTTCAATTTGAGAGATATAATCTGGGAGTGTAGTGGTACCAGGGGTAACATCATCATTTGCCAGTGTGCTGACAATTTGCACGTTGATTGGTTGTAATGAGCTGTCCTTAGGGGTGAAAGTGGTTGTATTAATTTGACCAACCCAGCCACCAGAATTAGGACCAGTTTCATTTACCTGACTTTCATCTCTTATGTAAGGGGCGGTTGTAAATATGAATTCACGTTTAGTATCGCTACCTTCATTATAAAATTGTTGGCCAGTATCAGTTAAGATGGCGCCATCAAATTGGTTAGGTTGGACGTATTGAGAAGTTTGGGAATCAAGTGGCTTCAATAAGATCCAAGCACCAGTACCGGCATGGGCAACGGTAGGGCTCAAAAAAGTATCGTTGACGGTATTGACAGCTGCAACTCCACCAGCAGTAAGGGTGGCTAATGTAGCTAGGTATATGATTGTCTTTTTCATTTAAGATCATCCTTTCGTTATTAATCTAAATTAGCATCAAAATTGATAACGCACTTTAATTAAGGTAAATAAATAATGATAAATTTTATTATTATTTACCTTATTGTACATTATACGCTAATCATTCCCAAATTGTTGCACCATAACATCTAATAGGTTGATCAACGGTTTAGTCAGCTAGCTTTCCTTTAGGTATACCAGCCTGATTATGACTTTTAAAATGCGACTATTAATTGTTTTTGAAAGTATTGGTTGATTAGCTTTCGAAAGTAGAATTTACCACTGAGGGTGGCGATTTTTAATTTTGCAATCTCAGTCATCGAGATGGATGCATTACTACTGAGCGGACTCCCATCAGCAACTACGGCAATTACTTCATCGCTGAAAATGTATTGCGAAGTTAGTGATGGATCTTCAACTGGTAGAAATGTGACTCCGTTGGTTCAAAATGATCCGTTGTTTAAGGCTGATCTAATGAATATTCAGGTGCATCCATTTAAAACAAATAAAATGACGCTAGGGCAGGGTTCCCGAGCGTCATTTTTTGGTTAATTTATTGTTTATTTACAATTGAATATAGCTTAATGGCCAATGATAGTCTTTCGACTTCCTCTGGATTTTTAATACTGAGCTTTAATGTTTTTTCGACCTTTTTTAGTCGATAGACAGCGGTATTACGGTGTAAAAATAAGTTATCAGCGGCTTTGGATAGTGATTGATTTGCGATAAAGTACTGTTCTAATAGCTCAAGCAGTTGCTCAGACTCATTGGTCGGTAAGTTAAAAATGCCACTTAGGGTTGATTTAATGAACATATTCACTTCATTTTTAGGGATTAGACTTAAGATATCATCAACGTCATCGGGGCGAAATTCAACTGGGGTATCTGAATGATGACTTTTGGCTAGCTCTAATGCTTCTTTACATTCATTCATTAATTTTTGAAAATTGAATAATTGCTTTTGATAGCTGGTAAAACCGATCCTAATTTTGAAATCACTGAAAGTATCAATAATAAAGTTCTCTAGCTTTTTTAATACTTCGGTTAAGTTACCATCTGTCTTAACTAATACAAAGATTTTAAAATCCCAGTTAATGACAACGATTGGAATTTCGATTTTTTGAAAATACCAATAAATATAGTCAACAATTTTATGCATTGCTGCTTGATGATTTCCGGTATCCACTGAATTAGCTTCATCAATTGCAAACGCTTGGTAGGAGTCATTAATATCCAAGTCTTTAAAGCTCAGGGTATTTTTAAAAACTTCTTTAGACATTTTTTTGGAAAGTAGGGTTTCGAAGAATTCACTTTTTCTTTGCCGTTCATCATTAATGTTAATGCCGACCTGCATGTTTTCCAAACTGAGGAGGTTCACCATATTATCAATTAATAGGTGCTGACCAGATCCATTAATGCTAGTTAAGTTAAAAATGACGAATCGACTCGTTAGTTTATTGACCGTTTTTAACGGGTAAATGACGTAATTATCTAAAACTCGTTTAGAGTTCTTGAGTTTTAATAACTCAATTTTTTCAGAAATGAATTGAAATAGTTGATCATTAACTAAAGCCGCTTTGTTTTTAGCTTTAAGACGACCAAAAGTGTCAATGATGAACACATCACATTTTAATAATTGGGAAATGTGGTCCAAAATCTCGTTATCACTTCGTTCTGCCAAAATATATTTTGAAATATATAGAGAGTCATTCATAATTTGAGTTAATTCATCTGTTTGTTGCTGTAAAACGGCATGGAGCAAATTTCTTACAACGACTGATAGACTAACGCTGTCTGGTAATAAAAGGATTGGAAAGTGGGCCTGATTGGCAACTTCAATCACACTCTTTGGAATTTCATTGAAGTATCTGCGATCCTTAATGCCAATCGCAGCTGCCCCTCTTTGGCGCATTGCAATAATGAGATCGTTTAATCCTTGTAGGTTATTAATGAAGTGATACCCAGTCGTTACCAATAACTGCCCCTTGACCACGTAGTCAATAATGTCAGGAGCTTCCATCATTCCCACCGTTGTTACGTTTGTAGATAGATCCGCATCCGCATTGATTAACTTAATTTTGCTAAATTGCGGACGGGCTAATAGTTCTGCTAGTTTCATATATAATCCCCACTTACATCTTTTAAAGATGAGTTTGTATAAATTTACTAAAATCATACATTTAATTAGATGAAAATACAATGATAAAAATACATAAAACTGTAATAATTAACCTCATCAAATATTAAATTGTGAGATGATGTTTATGATTAATTCAGTGAAGAATAGCTCTTTGATGATATTACTAAATCAATTTAGCGAAATTGGTAAGGTATCGACCAATGGAGTTACTAGAAAGGTATATGACAGTCATTGGGTGAATGCCCAACTACAATATGCTAAACGTGCTAAACAGTACGGACTAAAAGTGTTTATGGATCAGATGGGAAACGTATATGCTTCTAATACTGATGATTTAACCAATAAAAAAGTTATCTTAACGGGCTCACATGTTGATACGGTTGAAAATGGTGGACGTTATGACGGAATATATGGCGACCTAGCTAGTTTGGTTTCAACTGGCGAATTATTTTTGAAAAATGGCGAATCACAAGTACCGATCGTTGCGGTATCATTTTCTGAAGAAGAGGGGTCAAGATTCGAAACGACTTTCTCAGGTTCTAAATTTACGACGAATCAATTTAATGAAAATGATTTATTACTTACTGATGAACATGGAATTGATTTTGAGACCGCTAGAAGTAAAGCCGTTTCAACTCTTAATAATTCAATTGATTTAGTAGATTCTAAACTGGACATTCAAGAGTATTTAGAGCTACATGTTGAACAGGGTCCGGTATTGGAAAACCGAGCCGTTAATATTGGAGTTGTTTCCGGAATCACTGGGCAAATTAGATTATTAGTAACCGTTATCGGTAGATCAAATCATGCTGGCACTACCCCGATGGATATGAGAGACGATGCACTTAGAAGCAGCACTAAATTGATGAGTCAAATTTACGATAGTCTTTCGCAAATTGATAGTCTGAGATTTACAATTGGTAAAATCAATGCTTATCCTAACGTTACGAATGTCATCCCTGGTAAGGTGGTATTTTCAATTGATATGCGTGATTTAGACCAATCCGTTTTAAGTTCAGCATTCCAACGAGTAAGTGATATTTGTAATTCTCAAAACGTAAAGATTGATATAACAACTAACGTAACACCATCAAAGATGGATCCTAAATTGATCGACGCAATCAATAAATCCACCAGTGAATTGAACTTAAGCGACTTATCGATTCCATCAGGAGCAGGGCATGATGCGCAGGTGCTTTCATACAAAGTTCCGACAGGGATGATTTTTGTCCCTAGCGTAAACGGGGTTAGCCATTCACCAGAGGAATTTACTGAGGCGAATGATCTTGAGAATGGATTGAATGTTTTAAAACGAACACTATATAAACTAGCATACTAGGGGGCAATTATTATGACATTAAAAATTACAGATAGATTAATTATGACACCAGGACCAACCATGGTAGACCCAAGGGTTTCCCAGGCAGCATCTAATCAAATTTTAGGGCAGTTTGATCCAGAATTTACTAAAATTATGAATGAAAATATGGAACTGATCAGAAAATCTTTTCAAACTAAGAACACCTGGGCATTTCCAATTGACGGAAGTTCTAGAGCAGGGATCGAAGCGGTTATCAGTTCTTTGGTGCAAAAAGGTGATAAAGTTTTGATTCCACGGTTCGGCAGATTCGGGAACCTAGCAGTCGAACTAGCCCGTAGAGCAGGAGCTGAAATAACCGTTATTGATGCGGAATGGGGACAAGTTTTTGATCAAGACCAAATCATTGAAAAAATGAACGAAGTTAAACCGAAGGCCATCCTGGTGGTTCATGGAGAGACATCAACTGGGAGATTACAACCATTGGATCAGGTAGGGCATGCAGCTAAGCAAGCGGGGGTATTTACCATTGTTGACTGTGTTGCTAGTTACATGGGAGTCAACATTCCAGTTGATGATTGGGAGTTAGATGCCGTAATTGGTGGAGCACAAAAATCATTATCAGCACCAGCGGGAATTACACCAATTACCTTTAACGACCGCTTTGCAGAAGCCATCTTGAAACGAAAACGTGTTGAAGAGGGGGTCGCAGATGACTCCTCAGATAAATCTGAAAACTACATCTTTTCTAACTACTTAGATTTAACCCAACTAATGGACTATTGGTCACCAGCAAGGTTAAACCACCATACTGAATCTACGATCATGAACTACGCTTTACATGAAGCGCTATCGATCGCGGTAAATGAAGAAGGGATTCAGAATCGGTTTGCGAACCAGTTGAAACACCAGACGGTCTTAAAGGAAGCATTACGGAAATTAGGGTTGACCATCTTTGGTGATGAAAAACATGAAATGCCTAACATGGTGGCCGTAGAGATTCCTAGTGGTGTTGATGGTGACCAATTCAGAGCGACCCTATTAGATGATTATGGGGTGGAAATTTCATCAAGCTTTGGGCCAATGAAGGGTAAGATTTGGCGAATTGGTTTGATGGGCTACGTTGCTCAGCAACACTATGTTCTACGTTTCTTGTCGATTTTTACCCACGTTTTAAAGGAATACGGGGTAACGATTGATGAGTCAGCAATGAACGAATACCTAAAACAAGCATATAAATAATTTAATTTGAAGGTGGGCAATTATATGATTGTCCACCTTTTTATATTAGAAAACAATTATAATATTTGTCATTTTTCATCAAAATAAACGCCAGCTTTGTATTTTATAACGAATAAATATGCATTGAATTAATATATCATGTATATAACATATGAATTTGTTAAAAACTATGAAGGGTGTGCTGTTTATGAAGTACGATACATTAATTTACAACGGTAAGATTGTCACGCCAAACGAAGTGTTCAACGGACAAATTGGGATTAAAGATGGGAAAATCGTAGCGATCGGAAGCGACCTAGATGGTCAAGCGACTGAAAAAATCAATGCTAATAATAACTACGTGCTGCCAGGGATGGTTGATGGCCATGTGCACATTAATGAACCTGGACGAGGAGATTGGGAAGATTATAACACTGGTAGTAAGGCATTAGCAGCTGGTGGGACAACTAGCATGATCGTGATGCCTTTGAATGCACTGCCTGCCAGAACCACTAGTGAAGAATTTAAAACGCATCGTGAGATTGCAGCTGATAAGTCTTACATTGACTTTGCCTTGTACGGTGGATTAGTACCTGGAAATATTGATGAAATTAGTAAGATGGCAAACGATGGGGCTGCATCATTTAAGGCTTTTATGGCAACGACAGGATCTGATATTCCAGGTGAATTTCACAATGTTGATGATTACGAATTATACCGTGGAATGCAAGCAATTCAGAAAACGGGTTTGAAGTTATTATTACATGCGGAAAATCCAGTATTAACTGATCGCTTTGCTGAAGAAAAAATTAGTCAAGGTAAAACACAGATTCAAGATTACGTTGATTCTAGACCACCATTTGTAGAAGTCGAGGCCGTTAAAAGAGCGCTTTACTTCGGTAAATTGACTGGCTGTAAACTACACTTTGTGCATCTCTCAACAGGCGAATCAGTCAGAGAAGTGGTTAAGGCCCAAGAAGCTGGCCAGGATGTCACTTGTGAAACCTGTGTTCATTATTTGGTACTAACCCGTGACGACTTTGAAAAAATTGGCCCGCTTGCTAAGTGTTCGCCAGCATTGCGAAGCCAAGCGGTTCAAGATAGCTTATGGGATGAAGTCTTGAAAGGGCACGTAGATATGGTTACTTCTGATCACTCGCCTGCTCCTGAATCGATGAAGGAAAGCCCTGATAACAATATCTTTGATATTTGGGGTGGCATCAGCGGGGCGCAAAATAACGTTGATTTATTCTATGATATCGCTGTGAACAGTGGCAAGCTAAGCATCACCGAATTCTCTAAGTTGATTTCGGCTAATCCAGCTAAAATATTTGGCCTGAAAGATAAGGGTACGATTGAAATTGGCAAGGATGCCGATATCACCTTCCTTGACCCGACTCAATCATATACCTTACAAAAATCAGACCTTTACTACAAAAATAAAATTTCTGCATATGAAGGATTTAAGATCAACTGTCGAATTACTAAAACGCTTCTTAGAGGTAAGACCATCTTTGACCTAGCAAATGGTTTTGATGATCAACCAACTGGTAAATTTTTAACTAATGATAGCGTTTTAAGAAAAGCAACGGAATAAAAAGGAGGAACTGCCAATGCAAAGTGTAGCAATCGAAAAAGAACCGCAACCACAAGCTCAATCAGATATTTCCGCAGATTTATTACCGATTCAAAATAGTAAAAGAAAAATTGGACGGCTGGCTTATATGTCAATGTGGCTAGGGGATGGTTTTAACATCGGAAACATTACCCTGGGTTCATCGATAGTGGTTGCTGGAGTAGCAACGATGAACCTATTTCAAACGTTATTAGCAGCTGCAATTGCAATTGTAATTGTTTCAATTATCTTTGCTTTTAATGATCGCTTTGGGTATCAGACTGGTGCTCCCTATGTAATGCAATTAAGATTATCATTTGGTCGGAATGGTGCTAAATTTTCTAGCTTATTTAGAGGGATTCCAGCGATCGTTTGGTATGGTTTTCAAAGTTGGACAGGGGCGTTAGCGTTAAATGAAATCGCTAAGATCTTAACTGGCAACGAATTCAATAATACTGGGATCTGTTTTGTGGGATTGATGATCGTACAATTAGCGTTATCCCTTCGCGGATTCCAATCAATCAAGACGGTAACTTCCGTGATTTCAGTTATTATGATGATCTCATTGACTGGATTATTCATCGTATTGTTAGCCAACCATGGGAGTATGATTAGCCAGAACTTAGTTCATGCTAAGGGTTCTTGGGGATTAACGTTCTTTGGCTTTATCGTTGCATTCTTAGGTAACTATACAGCGATCTTTGAATCGGCTGCTGATTACTCTAGAGAGTTAAAGCCAGGGCTTAGTAATGGAAAAAGAGGGATTTTATACTTTTTGCCAATTGCATTTTCATATGGCATTACCCTATTAACTGGGGCAATGTTGGCAGCCGTTACTAAAATTTCTAGTCCCGTAAACGCGATGGCACAAATTTTTAATAACAACTTAATCACAATCTTTGTTTCGATCTTCATTGTTTTAGGAGTAATTACAACGAATGCGGTTGCTAATATTATCCCACCAACCTACGTGTTGACTTCCATCTTCAAACTACCTAAGAAATTATCGTTAGCAATCATTACCTTATTATCAGTGTTTACCTTTCCATGGTTGTTGGTTAAGGACTCATCATCAGCTGGTTTAACGATGTTTATCCATGCTTACTCGATTTTCTTAGGACCAATGACAGCGATTATTTTGATCGAATACTATATTGAAAGAAAACAAGTCGTTGATCTCAAGGAATTGTACAGTAATCAATTGAGAAAGAATAACTGGCGTGCATTTGCAGCATTATTTATTGGGGCCATCGTTGCCTTAGTTCAGTTTGATCTTTCATGGTTGATCGGGTTCTTTGTATCAGCATTGGTATACCTATTTCTTAACAGAAATCGCCAGGCAGCTGTTAATAATCAATAGTTAATGATTCAAAAATTAACAATCTGATTGCTCTTACTCATTTTATAATTTGATTAACATATTTAAATCGTAGCTTAAAAAAAACGAACTGTTTTAGACGGTTCGTTTTTTTTTAGTGAAAAGTTATACTTAATTTTAGCAATAATTAACTTTTAAAGATTACAATGTAAGTATTATTAAAATGAAATCTAATTTAGGAGTTGACCGATATGTTAAAAAAAATAAGCGTTTTATTAATATCAATCGCCGTTTTATTGGCGGTAGTGATCGAAGGCTATACCGTCTTTTTCGATAAGAAGAACCAAACAGCGGCTACTAATGGCCAGTCACAAACCGTTAGTCAGAATAACACCAGTAGCCAAAGCGCCGGCAGTGCTAGTAATTCTAGCAGCGCTAACAGTGGGAAGTTCAAAAACGGGACCTACACTGGGGCATCGACCGAAACACAATACGGTGATGTTCAAGTGCAAATTAAGGTGCAAAATGGCAAAATTAGTCAAGTAACCGTCCTAAAGCATCCTGAGGGTGGCAAGTCTAGTGAAATTAATGAACAAGCGATCCCAATCTATACTAAGGAAGCTTTACAACAACAAAGTGCTAAGATTAGTCAGGTCTCTGGGGCAACCGTCACTTACGGTGGCTTCATCGGATCCCTTCAAGACGCAATTACAAAAGCGGAGAAATAAAATATGGAAACTAAGATTAAATCAGTCGTAATTGAATCAATGACGATTCCATTTGTGATTAGCATTGCGGGCAGCGATGAAGCAGTCCTGCAAGCCCAACTTCAAAAGTTAATGCAGCCCGTGAAGTTAGAATTAGAACGGATTAATCAACGTTACTCGACTTACTTAGCAGATTCGTTAGTAAGTAACTTTAGGAATGGTCAAGATGAGCTTTTAAACCAAGATGCAGAGTTTAAGTCTGTTTATGAAGCCTGCCTAAAGGCGCAACGCGACACCAACGGCTACTTTAATCCGTTCGATGATGCTAAGCGCTTCGAACCACTCGGCTACGTTAAGGGGTGGGCGATCGAAATGATATTTCAAAAGTTGATCCGCCCCTGCTTGGATTTACCGACTGTAAGCGGAGTGTGTTTCAACGGCGGTGGGGATTTACAATTTGCCAGTAGCGGTGATTTTAAATGGAATATTGGGATTGAAGATCCTACAGATCTGACAGAGTTAGTTGCTAGTTATCAATTGGCGAATGGTGGGATGGCAACTTCCGGTTACAGTAAACGGGGCCACCATATCCGCATTAACGGAGTAGCTGATTTACTGCAGGTCACCGTATTTGCTGATTCGTTGACCCGTTCTGACGTCTGGGCGACCGCCGGTTTGGCGGCAGGCGCAGCGGCGTTTCGGGAACTAATTCGCAAGCACCGCTTGACGGGCTGTTTTTTAGATCAAGCGCATCACTTAAGTTACTTTAATGGAGGAGAAATAGTGGATGTTAAACAATAATCGATACCTGTTAGGGCTATCATGGATGGTAGCCATCGTTTTGATTCCCTTTCCGTTTGTTCAAACGCTGAGTGCGGGACTCCCGGCGTTATATAATCATGATAAAACGATGATCTTATTTGGGACGATCGCTTATTCGTGGATGCTGCTTTCGATGTATATTTCGACGCGGCCCAAGTGGTTGGACCGGTTGATCGGACTCCCCAATGCGTACATGATCCACGGAATCATTAGTTTAGCTGCGATCGTGTTGGCGTACCTGCATAAAAGCAACCTACAATCGGACGGCCTGATCAAATTAACTGGTGATTGGGCGTTATACCTATTCATCGGGTTGGCTATTTACTCAATGGTGTTCATGGCGGGCTGGTTAACCAGTCGGCTGCCGATTCTGTTATGGATCAAAAAGCACTTGGAGCACATTTTCAAACACGAAGTCTCAGTTTTAATCCACCTTTTAAACGTCGTCGCAACTGGGTTGGTATTCATCCACGTCCTTTTGATCCCCTACATTCGCCAGATTGTTCCATTTACGGTGTTATTCGTGGCGACATCATTATTTGTATTTGGCTCGTATGCAATGACGTTCGTTCATAAAAAACGGGCCACTGCTACTTTGGTTGATAATGTTGAGATTAAGCCGAACGTAAGACAGTTGACGATCCAATCTAAGCAGCATTTAAATATTTATCCAGGTGACTTTGTGTTTGCCTCATTTCCAGAAATTCGATTCATGAAGGAACCGCACCCATTTTCGATTGTCAACGCTCCAGACGATAGTAATAAGATTATTTTAGCCATTCGGGGTGACGGTGATTTTACCCAGGAATTAGCTCAGGTGCCACTGGATGCGAAAGTCGTGATCAACGGCGGTTTTGGGATGTATCAGTCGATTATTAATGAAAACCATCCCGATAACCTGTTGATCGTTGCAGGGGGAATTGGGATCGTACCGTTACTTTCAGTGGTGGATGGGAATCCAAACCTCAATACGACCGTTTTTTATAACGCTAGCCATGAAAATAACCTATTATATCCAGAGAAATTTCAGCAATGGCAAAAGCGGAATAATTTCCAATCGTTCCAACAGGTCGGGCGGTTCAACCAGACTGAAATCGCAGCGCATTTACCTAAGGATAAGCATAAAACGGTCGTTTTGATCGGGGGGCCTGATAAGATGGGCAGTTATTGGATTAAGAGTTTGCAGCAGTTAGGGATTCGCCGATCGAAAATATATTACGAAAAATTTTCATGGTAATAAAAAAACCAGCCATAATTGGCTGGTTTTATTTGTTGTCGTAGGATTTAAAGGCTTTTAATTATTTTCGCTTGATACGTATTGAACGTATTCCTTTGCCCGCTTCTCTAATTGATCATCACTCAAGTTTTGCATAACGCCCGTGGTAATGAATGGCTTAGTAAAC
Source organism: Nicoliella sp. ESL1106 (assembly GCF_058509965.1). Taxonomy (NCBI): domain Bacteria; kingdom Bacillati; phylum Bacillota; class Bacilli; order Lactobacillales; family Lactobacillaceae; genus Nicoliella; species Nicoliella sp. ESL1106. The sequence goes on along the minus strand of NZ_CP196341.1, from coordinate 139,805 downwards.
TTAGCATCAACGAAGTTACTGGTGGCCATAAATGGTGCCAAAATTTCATCGATGGTGTGACCGAATGCCCCGTATTGATGGTATTTATCATCTGGGGAACCAGCGGAGACTGCGATCGACATCTGCTTGCCGCGTAGTGAATCTCCATCTGATCCATATGCCCAACCGTAAAGTAAGACGAGGTCTTCCCACTTCTTTAACAGACTAGGCGAGCTGTACCAATATAGTGGGAATTGAAAGATAATGCGGTCGTGTGCTTCAACTAGTTTTTGCTCATATTCAACGTCAATTTTGCCATCTGGATAAACGGCATACTCGTCTCTAACCGTTACGTTCGGCACGTCCTGGGATTTTAGCTCCTCAAGTAACCGTTTATTTACGCGTGATTCTGCAATATTGGGATGAAATAATAGGATTAATGTTTTCATTATTAATCAACCTTTCCAAAAATTTTATTAGCTACCTACTATTAAACCATTGATAGTAGGGTGTAAGGCAAGTAAAATGCATTAAAAATGTTTTTATCCCTAAATCCTGATATGCTAAGGTTAATTAATTAATAAGGGATGACATTAAAATGAAACTATTTATTGCGTGGTTAGGGTTCTTAGGAGACTGGTTGTTATTTGTGTTCCCGCTCTTTCAAGGGATCTTAGACGTCACAGAGGGTAGCGAGATGTTAACAAAGGGTAACGCCACTGGCAAAAAACGGAGTGCACGTTTCGCCAGTCTAATGTGGCTATTGCCACCCATTAAAATTATGCTGGAAAGAAAACGGTTTCGGCAAATTTCCAGGGCGGCTTTGAACCACAATGTAGACTTTGATAAGGTTTATCGGAAACTAAACCTTGCGACCGCATGGGTCTATGTTTCACTAGCTGGGGTGTTAAACGGCGTCGTTGCGACGGAAGATCTGTTAGAACAATACGGCTATGGTGATAATTGGTGGCTTTTGTTAGGCGCTAGTTTCTTGATCATTTTTAGTGGAATCCAAGTTATTAGATACTATGCTAGCCCTGATCGCAAGCAACGCTTTTTTGATGAACTCAATTAATAACGGGGGCTGTACAGATGATCAATTTTTCAAAAACGGAGGCGCTGGTATTAAGCAACGCGTGTCGCGCCTTTAAGCAGACGATGCCAGCTGATAATCAACGGGGCCGTTCCGAGTTAGATCGCATCAGTGATCGGTTACTTGCCAAACAGAATCTCAATTCACTTGGGACGGATTTTACGCTGCTCAAATTGGCGTTAAAAAATTACCGTAAAATCGTTCAATCCACCAACGAATTAACATATATCAATAACCTTATAGTTCGCTTTAAAGACCGTTGTTAAGCGGTTTGTCAGGAGCGATATGTTTGACTTTTGAATAGTGAGCTTATATCCTTTAAAAAGAAACCGAATCTTTTTAAATTTAAAGGGGCCCTAAAATATGAGACAAACTCGATTTGTAAAAGCAGGTAAAGTAGAAGTTAAAGACGTTGAAAAACCGCAAATTGAAAAGGATGACGACGTGATTTTGCACGTTGTACAAGCCTGTGTCTGTGGATCTGATCTGTGGGCATATCGGGGGCTAGATAAAAAAGAACCAAACTCATTGAATGGTGGTCATGAAGCCATTGGGGTGGTTGAATCAGTGGGGAAGGATATCACCACTGTGAAGCCCGGTGATTTTGTGATCGCACCATTTACCCATGGTTGTGGCCACTGTGCTGCCTGTCGGGCCGGCTTTGATGGCAATTGTCAAAACCACGATGATAACTTCAGTCGTGGTTACCAATCCGAATACGTTCGTTACCAACACGCTAACTGGGCGTTGGTAAAGGTCCCTGGCAAGCCAGAAGACTACAGTCAAGGAATGTTGAACTCCTTCTTAGCACTCTCCGATGTAATGGCCACTGGTTTCCACGCAGCTAAGACCGCTAACGTGCAAAAGGGTGATACCGTTGTCGTAGTCGGTGATGGGGCCGTTGGATTATGTGGTGTTATCTCAGCGCAACTATTGGGTGCTAAGCGGATCATTGCCATGAGTCGCCATGCTGATCGCCAAGCGCTGGCTAAGGAATTTGGCGCTACCGACGTAGTTGCTGAACGTGGTGATGAAGCCGTGGCTAAGGTCATGGAACTCACCCACAATGCTGGTGCTGATGCCGTGCTTGAATGTGTGGGAAGTGAATTATCCACGAATACCGCATTAAAAGTGGCTCGTCCAGGCGCTCACGTGGGCCGGGTCGGCTTACCACACGGGAACGTAGAATTCCCATTGGCATTTGGGAAGAACGTGGCCCTATCAGGTGGGGTCGCTTCCGTTACCACTTATGACAAGGGTGGCTTATTACAAGCGGTCTTGGATGGGCAGATCAACCCCGGTAAGGTCTTCACTAACAGCTATAATATTGATGACGTTGATGATGCCTATAAGGCAATGGCAGAAAGAAAGGCCATTAAATCAGTTGTGACGACTGATTAATCATCATATATATAATAAAAAGAGGATGCCAGATGGCATCCTCTTTTTAGTTAGTCGTTTAAATTTAAGATACTGTTAAAGACCGACTGTGGTAATTCGATATTGCTTTTGGCAGCTTGACGTTTATTAACGCTTTGCCTCCGCAACAGCGCTTGTTTTTTAGAAACACTGTACTTATTGCCATTCACGGCAGCATTTTTTCTTAACGGTGGAATATCAACGCGGGCAATGACGCGTCCTTCGACAACTGCCTGGGCAGGCATGGGATAGAGGCGTCTTGGAATCGTATACTTTAGTTTATGCACTAATTCCTTGGTTTGAGTGGGTGCATCACTGCGGTGCGTAATAAATGTAAGTGCATCGACCCGTGAGTAGTTAATTTGTACTTCTACTTTCACGATGTCAGCCATTTCATAACCAGCTAGCGTGGTATTGAGGGATGCATAGCCATGGGAGACGGATTTGAGCTTATTAAAGAAATCATAGGCAATCTCAGATAACGGCATTTGATAGCTCAATTCTACTAAGGAGCCTTGGTTACCCATATCAACGAAAACACCCTTATGTTGATCAGCTAGTTTCATGACGGCATTTAATTCCTGCTCGTTAGTCGTGATGACGGCCCTTACAATTGGCTCCTCAACGAATTCGACTTTTTCGAAATCTGGAAACTGGACTGGATTGTCCACGATCATTGGTGCGGCTTGGCCTTTTAAGTGAACCCGATACGTCACGTTTGGCGCAGTGGTTAAAACTGCGATCCCAAATTCATCTTGGAGGCGTTCTCTAATAATTTGGAGGTGAAAGATTCCTAAAAATCCGCCACGAAACCCAGGACCGAGCGCATCAGAAACTTCAGGTGTTAATTGTAATGAAGAATCATTGAGTGCGAGCTTGTTCAGTGCTTCGGCTAGTTCGTTATAATCACCCTGGGGGTAAATCCCGGCGTACACCATTGGTTCGGCAGGTTTATATCCAGGAAGGGGATGGTCAGTGGGCCTTTGTTTATTCGTAAGTGTATCACCAACTCTGACTAGGTGGGGATCCTTGAGGCCAGTCGCGATGTAACCGACATCACCAGCCGATAATTCACGGCTAGCGATTCTGGTGGGTGAAAAGATGCCAATTTCCTTAGCAAGCAAATTTTGATGATTAGCCATTAGGAATAGTGATTGATTAGGTTTAACGCTCCCATCGATAATTCTGATCGATGCAATCACCCCTTTAAAACTATCGTATTCAGAATCAAATACCAACGCCTTAAGCGGTTTATTAATATTCCCATTTGGGGCCGGTAAAAAATGAACAATGGCTTCTAAGACCGCATGGACTCCCTGACCGATTTTAGCGGATATTTGTAAAATTTTGTCGCTAGTGAAGTTTGCATCTAACTCCATTAATTGGTTAGTAGTCATTTCAATTTGTGCATTGGGACTATCGACCTTGTTAATGACAGGTAATATTTTAAGACCCGCTTTAACTGCGAGGTGGTAATTAGCAACCGTTTGCGCTTGAATCCCCTGGGTCGCATCCACTAGTAAGATCACACCGTCACTAGCGGAGAGGCTTTTGGCAACTTCGTAGTTAAAGTCAACGTGTCCAGGGGTATCGATGAAGTTCAGTTCATAATCCTGACCATTATCAGCATGGTATTGATTACGGACGGTTCTTGATTTGACAGTAACACCATGGGCTTGTTCGACCTGCATGTCATCTAACAATTGGTCCTTACGATTTCTAGCAGCCACCGTTTGTGTTAACTCCATGATGCGATCTGCCAGGGTCGATTTACCATGGTCTATATGGGCAATGATTGAAAAGTTTCTAATATTTGATTGTTTCATTATTATTTCTCCATTCTATTTCTTAGTTTCCAGTAATTAGAATGGCTGTATTTTGGATTGGCCATTCAATTAGAATGTCCAACCGACTAGTAAAATTTTACGCATGATTTCACCTCATTAATTATAGTAGTTTTATTCTTAAATCTTATCATAATGGAACTGGATTTACTAACGAATGAGAAGTGAAATGTTAATTTAATTAACAAAAAGGCTTTTATTTACAATTAGTTAGTGGTAAACTTATTTTTGCGAAGAAATAGATATAGTAATAAAAAGCTCCTTCATCATCATTGATGAGGGAGCTTTCTTATTATCGATCAATTGGATGTTCGTCAACCAATTGTTGCACTTGTTTTTGGGCATTACTTAAAATCGATTCATTGTGGGGGTTTTCTAAGATGCTAACGATAATTTTAGCGACCTTAGCAGCATCTGCTTCGTTAAAGTGGCGACTTGTAATGGTTGGCGTTCCGATTCGAATTCCTTCCATAGTATCTCCGGATTCTAATGGGAGAAGTTCCTTGTTGGTTGCAATTCCTGCTTTGTATAGTAATTCAGCAGCTTGATCACCAGTCATGTGGATGGCGTTTAAATCCAGTGTCATTTCATGGTTTTCTGTTCCTCCTGAAACTACTCTGATCAGTTCACTTTGGTTGAATACATCTGCCATTGCTTTGGCGTTCTTAATAATTTGTTTGGCATAGTCTTTGAATTCTGGTTGAAGTGCTTCTTGATAAGCAATTGCCTTTGCAGCAATAACATGCTCTAGTGATCCACTTTGCGAGATTGGAAAGACTGCGTTATCTAATTGATCGGCATACTTAGCCTTAGCTAAGATCATTCCTCCCCTTGGACCACGAAGCGTTTTATGGGTGGTAGAGGTAACTACATCAGCCACTTCAACTGGATTGGGGTGGACACCAGCGGCAACTAATCCGGCAATATGAGCCATATCGACCATTAGGTAGGCACCAACTTCATCAGCAATCTTTCTGAATTGAGTCCAATCAATGATGTGACTGTAAGCAGATGCTCCGGCAATGATTAATTTAGGTTTAACTTCCCGCGCGATTTGTGCGATTTGATCATAGTCAAGTAACTCAGTTTCTGGGTCAACACCGTAGAAGTATGAGTGGTATAACTGTCCTGAAAAATTATGCTTTTGACCATGCGTGAAGTGGCCTCCAGCATGTTCACTCATTGCCAAAATTTTGTCTCCTGGGTTCAAGAATGCTGCATAAACAGCTTGGTTAGCTTGGGTTCCTGAGTGTGGATTAACGTTGGCATATTCTGCATGGAAAAGTTTTTTAGCTCTTTTCCTAGCAACGTTATCAACGATGTCAATTGCTTCGTTACCAGTGTAAACCCGTTTTTGAGGGTATCCAACGGCATACTTATTAGTTAAGATTGAACCTTGCGCTGCTCTTACTGCCTTTGAAGCAATGTTTTCTGAAGCAATCAACTCAATCACGTTGTCTTGACGACGGTTTTCCATTTGAATGGCATTCCAGATTTCTGGATCTTGAGCTGAAAAATCATACATAGTTGCTGAAGCTTCTGGGTCTTTAGTTTTATAATTGAACATAATTATTCCTCCTAAATTAGACAAAAAAGACGTCCTTGTACTTTTGTACAAGGGCGTCTTTAACACTGTTCCACCTTATTTTATATCAAGCTCACACTTGATACCTCTGAGTCTTAATGCGCATTAAGATATCGATTTCTATTCAAGTTAATTCTTGACTGCCTTCACCCAATACCCAGACATTCCATTTCACCTAACTGAATGTTCGCTAAACTGAGCTACTTGAATTACTACTTTCAAGTTGCCATTAGAATAAACCAAAAAAATATGGATGTCAAACATAAATTGAAAAAATATTTGTTCAAAAATTGAATCCTATTTTTATAACAAGGACTTAATCCTTTTCTGGTAAGGATTTATGATCATATATTTTGACGATAATTAAAATTAAAAATAATGGAATTAGGGTAAGCAAAATGGAAAATTGATCAGCCAATCTGGTCATTAGACTCATGGTGATCGCGCCACCAATAAAACTTAAAATAACTATACAGGTATCTAAAAAGAGTTGCTTAGCAGCTGAATCATGGTCCAAGATGGTCAGATATAAAGTGTTAGAAACTTTACTGAGGTTTCCAGTCATCATTAGGGGGTTAAACGCTTTTCCCCGCAACAGTTTAAATTCCTGTAGATGAGCCGCCGCAGACATATCCAATAAACCAATCGTAATTAAATTAGGAACCCAGTGAGCCGTGATTCCGGTAATGAGGAGGAGGACGACCTCATACTGAATAATCAACTTTTTACGATACTTTTCATCTGGAAAGTGTCTTTGAATGAACTTGACAACGATAATGCCAAAGATAAACAAAGCAATTGCAAAGCATAATCTAAATACGGGATAAAAGTTCAACCGGCCTAAATTAATGCTTAACAAGATGATGTTTCCGGTCTGTAAACCAGCAAACACCCCTCCATGCTCAATATAAGTATATGCATCAATGCTGCCACTGATGACAGCTAATAAAGAAGCGATGATGGGAGTCTCGAAACTATTTTTGAATTTCATGATCTCTACTTTCTTTAAATATTTATAATTTCATTTTATCACATAATGGCTTGCTTTTGATGAAGAGTAATTTAATGATTTAAGGTTAGCTTTTTGGAAAAAACCAGTGATAGCAAGTGATTCCACGATTATGACAAATTTAGTGGAGCTAATCGAAAAGCTGGTTAAGAATTGATAGACTGAACATAGTAAATAATTTTGCTATTTAATTTGAAAACTTTTCTAGGGGGACATGCAAATGAAATTAGAATCACAAGACGATATCAATAAGCAGCTCGCTGCTAATAACAAGCAGCTGTTGGACGCTAAAAACTTATTACATCAAAAAATTGCTAAATTATCCCAAAAAGTTGATAACGCCAAAGTTATGAAACAGCGGCTCATTTCTGAAATCAGCAGTACCATCATTAACATCAATGGCGGAAAATTTTTTGCAATTGATAAAGATGGTAATAAATCAGATATTACGGATGCTTTGGCTGATCATGAATCAACACCTGAAAGTCCGAAGGGGATGGTGGTTAAAAATTACGCTGGCAGCGAACTCGTTAAATACTTAGTTAATCAAATACTACTGCGGGCCCGCGGAAATGAGATTCAATTATTGATTAACTATCAACACATTAAGGAATTAGACTCAAAGTATGACAAGCTCTTTAAAGATAGCGTAAAGCAGTTGTACCTAAATGTGAATAAGGATACCGAGAGCGAATATATCGATGATATTTTAGCACCCACGATATTTGATGATCCTAGTTATGAACAGCACATCAAGCCGACATTGAAATATATCTACAAAGTGATGTATAACGAGGCCACGCGCCTACATAACTATGGCAAGGACTTATTATTATCAGGGATTTATTTAGTTAAGGCAAAACACTATGCCCCAGATTACGTGGCTAAGATGTTTCGGAAACCATTTTTGCAAAAGCATCCAGAAATTAACATTGCCCAAATTACTAGTGAAGCCCAAGCCTGGTTAGCGATTAAATGATGATTGTAAAAATGAAAAGCAGTAATATTGTGGAGGTGCAATTATGATTGACAATTCGTTCAATTTAATTTTAGATGTTGATTTCAGTTTTCAAATTCCACTAGCGGATTTACCCCGGAATGATAACCAGATCGATTGCGTTTATTTTCAAAATGAGGGGCACGAACAAAGGGTGGCGATTGATCAAGCCGGCAACGGTAAGCTAACGCCATCATTGGCGAGGGCTTTGAATTTAGCTGCCTATTCCCCAATGGTGTTAACGGTAACCAATAGCGGGAAGTTGACCGTTACTAGTGGTGCTGGTCAACTAGCTAATGACGTTCAAAGGTTAGCGACTAAGTATGGGGTTTCAAATCCGCACCCCGCGCACTACTTTACAACGGCAATCGAAGTGGCGTGGTATTTTCTAGGTCGTTCTGAAATGTCATTTTCGAAGTTGACTCTGTTATTGTACCTCTCCTACGCCCACTTTTTAGTTTTGAATAACGAGCCTAACGAGCGGTTATTTAACATCGCCCTAGTTGCTACGATCAATGGTCCATGGTGTATTGATTATGAATTAAATTCTGCGATCAAGCGGCGTGGTGAAAATTCCGTAATTCATAAGATGGATTTTGAATGTACTGGCGTTCATTTTGATGGAAAGGTGCAAAGGACTTTGGATTTCATTTGGGCGACCTATGGTCAATTTAGTTATAGGCAGCTAAAAGAGCTAGCTTTACGGGATGGGGTTTGTGAATTTGCGTTCAACGATTTAAATGCAAAGGCCTCTGCCCAGGGATTTGAAATTTCTGATGTTGTATTATTGCAAAGGTATCAAAAGGCCCCTTTTTTTGATAAGGACAACATGCCCAAGGATGATTGCTTAAACGGTGATATTACTGATTTATTTTCATAGATGGAGGACAATAAATGATAGAAAAACAGGATTTTAAACGGTTAAAGTTAGAGAATGCATACCTAGTTGAACAAAATAAAAAGTTAATGGAACAAGAAAAGTTATTGAACCAATCAATGATGTCGATCGCTAAGGATGTTTTGCGGATTAAACAAATTAAGGCCCGTTGCAATGGTGAGGTTAGACGTGCGCTAGTAATTTTAAAAAATGATGCAATTGATGATAATGATATCGATGCCTTGGCCGATCATGAGTCAGAACTGTTAAACATCAAGGGGAAAAACTTTAATGGTTATGCTGGGGGTGCCCTGGTCACCTATTTGGCAAAGCAGGGCCATTGATCGATTAGGACTAATTAAATAGCAAATTAAAAATCATCCCGAGCGGATTTACGCTGGGGATGATTTTTTAGATTGATTTAATGTTTGAACTACGATTGTTTATTTTGACCGGGAAAGACCCAGTTAGCCTTACCAAATAATTTAATCATGGATGGCACGATGATTAATCTAACCAGGAAGGCATCGAAGAAGATCCCGAACGCCAAAGATAAGCCAAGCGACTTGATCGTGGTATTGCTTGAGAGTGCAAAACTACCAAAGACGGCGATCATGATCAAAGCAGCGGTGATGATTACGGGACCACTGCTCTTTAAGCCGACCATAACTGAATGGGCATTGTCCCCAGTTTTTAGATATTCTTCACGGGTTCTAGAGACCATGAACACCTCGTAATCCATTGCGAGTCCAAATAAGATCCCAATGAAAATGACAGGGAGGAAAGATAGGATCGGCGCCCCCTTACTAATGCCTAGAATCGATTTGAACATCCCTTCTTGAATCGTAAGCGTCGTCAACCCGAACGAAGCTAATAACGAAAGGCCGAAACCAAGCATTGCTACTAACGGAATTAAGAATGATTTGAACATTAACATTAGTAAGATGAAGGCCAAGACGATGACGATGCCTGCAAAAAGCGGGGTCGCAGCGTTTAATTTATCAGTGGTATCAATGTTAACCGCGTTAGTCCCAGTTAGGATTATTTTAGTACCAGCCTCTTTTTGAACGGTCTTTGAATATGCTTTGACCCGATTGGTCAGTGCTTGCGTTTGCACAGCTTCGGCCCCATGCTTTGGAATTAGGATGAACATTGCGTATTTATGGTTCTTGCTAATTTGGGCGGGGATGCGTGCGATTGCCTTCTTTTTAGCCTCAGCTTGAGCCTGTTTTTGGTATTCGGCAGCATATTGTTGAGCTAATTGTTGTTGCTTTGTTTGATCAGTTGCAAGCGTGGGGTCGCTTTGAACGGCAGCTTGCACCTTTGCTTGGACCGCCGCTGTAATTTGTTGTTTGACCTTAGCTTGATAAGCGGGCTGTTTCATCTCGCGGACGGCCTTTTGATTAACAACTGGGACGATCATTTTAGCACCGTCCATTGCTTTGACCTTATTAGTAATTTGCTGAAGCGTTTTTTCCTGTTCGGCCTTAGATTGGTCCTGGTTCAATTCGACCACCCCAATTAATGGGGCGTTGATTCCTTCACCAAATTGATCTGAGATAATGTCATATGCTTGTCTTTGCGTGTTTTGCTTAGGCAGTGAACCGTTATAAGGCATCCCCAGTCGCATGTTGCGAGCGGGGAGGGCCATTGCTACCAAGATGACAATGCTGACCAATGCCGTAACAAGCGGGAATTTAGTAATCATTTTTACAAATATCCCAGGCTGCTCGGATGGTTGTTGACGCTGCGCTGGTGCTGTTTTAATGAACTTGCTGAGCAACGAGATCAAGGCTGGCAAGAACGTAATTGCTGATAAAATAGCGAACGCCACGGCAATTGCTGAGGCCAATCCCATCTGGGTCAAAAAGTCCATTCCAATGATGCTAAGCCCGGCCACGGCAATGATAACGGTCACCCCGGCAAAGATAACGGAGCCACCGGCAGTGGCAATGGCAATCCCCAATGCTTGATCTGGGGCATGCTCCTTTAGTTCATCACGATAACGGTGGACAATAAAGAGGGCGTAATCAATTCCTACTGCTAGACTAAGCATTGTTGCAAGGGTTTGGGCAACGTTGACGATGGTAAAAAACGATGTCCCAATCGTAACAAGCAACACGCCAGAGAGCAAGCCAACAATGGCACTGATAATTGGAAACCCAGCCGTAATAAAGGAGCGAAAGAGGATCAATAAAAGGATAAACGCAATTATAATTCCAATGATTTCTGATGAACCACCAATTTCAAATGGTGTGATCTGCACAGTCCCATCGTATGCGATCTTGGTCTGGGCGTGGTTGCTTACGACTTTGAACTGCTTTTCGACGGCTTTGATCTGAGCTTGGCTAACCAATTTGGCATCTTTATCAAACGTTACCGTTACATAAGTAGTGGATTGGTCCTTACTGACCAATTTGTTAGAATATGGATTTTCGACACTCTTGATGCCCTTTTCAGCTTTTATATTCTTCATTGCAGCTTCAATTTGACGTTTGAGGGACTTTTGATTTACGCCGTGTTTTTGGTCGTTTTTAATTACGACCTTCATAGTACCGGCGTTCACATCTTGGTTGAACTCGTGTTTCAATGTGGATTGTACATTGGTGGATGGCAGTCCCTTGATCGTAAAGTTTTGATTATAATTAGAGCCGAGTTTGCTGACCCCGACGATAAATGCCACTAGCACGAATAGCCATACTAATAGTGACTTGAATTTATTATGGAATGACCATTGGCCCAATTTGTTAAGCTTTTGATTCATTTTAACTACCTCTTTCTCAGATTTAATTGATAAAATAATTATAAGATAGACAAAAGTCATGTAAAATGGACAATATAGTGATAGTGCACAAAAAATAAACACAGGAGTAAAAATGTACAAAACATGGCGGACTTTAGAAAACAACGAACCAATTTAATTATCTTTCAAGCGTTGAATAACATGCTTGAAAACGAATTATTTACTAATATTACGGTTAATCAGATTGCTAAAAATTCATTAATTCATCGCAATACTTTTTATCATCATTTTGAAGATAAATACGATTTATTGCATCAATTTATTTTATTTGCAATTGATAATGCTAGTTCTGGAATTGATCAATCTGGATTTAGTAGCCAACCGTTTCATGTGATTCATGAACTATACATTTACAATGATTCTTACCAGCGATTGTTCAACTTACAAAGTCGCGATGAAGAATTTATGCAGATCTTTTCATCAACGTTCGTTGAAATTTTTGTGCAAGGGCGTAACGACGTTGATAATATTTGGACGATGGGTAAAATTTCGGCGATTATGACTTGGAATCGCTTGAATGGAAACCGTTACAACATGTTTGCTGATTATATTTTATTAGATCAAATTTTTACGACCCACCAATTTCCAAAAATTAGTAATTAAATATTTATACTAATCATTTGAAATCATTAAAATACGATGTTAAAATAATTAGAAAGATTATTAGTATTACTCTAAAACGAGGGGAAAATAATGATGGATTTAAAACAATTTATTAGTAAAAGTGCGAACGGAATTCAGCCAGATTTAATTTCTAGCTTTAATAGCCAAGTTGCTGGAATCAAGGGTTTGATCCCACTTACATTAGGTGAACCAGATTTTAATACTCCAGAACATGTTAAAGAAGCTGCGATTCAAGCGATTGAACAAAATGAAAGTCACTACTCTAATCCGCAGGGGATTTTTGCACTTAGAGAAGCGGCAGCCAATTATGTTCATGATAAATATGGTTTGAATTACGATCCAGAGACTGAGGTACTAGCTACGTCTGGGGTGAGTGAAGCGTTGCTGTGTACCTTTTTAGCAATTATTAACGCTGGCGATGAGGTAATCTTACCAACGCCAGCATTTCCAGTTTATGAATCTGTTATCAAGCTACCAGGTGGAAAGCCAGTCTATGTTGATACCTCTAATGACGGCTTTAAACTAACGCCTGCTAAGTTGGAAAAGACCTTAAAGGAACACGGTGACAAGGTCAAAGCCCTGTTATTGAATTATCCAAGTAACCCAACGGGAGTTACTTACAGTGAAGATGAACTTAGCGCTTTAGCTGAAGTAATTAAAAAGTATGATATTTTAGTGATCAGTGATGAAATTTATAGTGAGTTAACTTACGACCACGCTCATTTTTCATTCGCTAAACTCCTTCCTGAGCAAACGATTACTTACAATGGCTTGTCTAAGTCCCATGCGATGACAGGTTGGCGAGTTGGGGTAGTGTTTGCAAAGCCCGCAATTTTATCAGAAATATTGAAGATGCACATGTTCGCTAGTTTCTGTCTTACTGCTAATGCTCAATATGCAGCCATCGAGGCATTTAATAATGGACGCGACGATGCTGAACCAATGAAAAAGGTTTATGAACAAAGACGTGATCTAGTTGTCAACGGTCTTAAAGAAGTTGGGATCAATAGTCCCACCCCAGAGGGGGCCTTTTATATCTTCGCTTCAATTCCTGATTCATACAAGACTGATAGTATGCAATTCTGTCTTGACTTAGCGAATGAAGCGCACGTAGGGGTCGTTCCTGGAGTTGGCTTTGGACCTGGTGGTGAAAATAGCTTTAGATTAAGCTATGCTGCTAGTACGGAAGAGCTAGAGGAAGCTGTAAAACGGATTCAGAATTTTGTGAAAAATCATGAATAAACATCAATAAATAGATAAGTAACCATTTGGGATATTTTGACTAAATGGTTACTTTTTTATAATATTTACAAAAAAATAGTAAAATTTAAAAACCGCGCTAAATCAATGTTGGAAGCGATTTATTTATGCAAAACCGCTATTTTTATGTGAGATGATGTAACACGAAATATATACAAATCTTAAAAAAACTGCTAAAATATAATTAATGAAAATTAAAAATGTGTAACCTATTGATGGGTACACGAAGGGGATATTGTCATGAAAAAATTAAAGGGGTTCTTCGGTGCAATGGTAATAGCGCTGTTTGCGTTATTGATTGGTACTGGCTTTTCAAGTCAGACTGCCCATGCAGAAAAGACCTATCAAATTGGGACGGATGTTACATTTCCTCCGTTTGAATTTGCTAATGATCAAAACAAGTATGTCGGAATCGACATTGATTTGATGAAGGCAATTGCTAAGGATCAGGGCTTTAAGGTAAATATTAAACCAATTGGTTTTAATGCTGCGGTTCAAGCAACCCAGTCAGGACAAATTGATGGTGTGATCGCTGGGATGAATATTACTCCAGAACGTGCACAGACCTTTGATTTTTCCAATCCTTACTACAAGTCTGGTGTTGTAATGGCTGTTAAGCAGGGGGGGAGCGTTAAAGACCTTAATCAACTCCGTGGTAAAAGAGTTGCCGTTAAGACGGGGACTTCCGGAGCTGCGTATGCTAACAGCATCAAGAATAAATATGGCTTTAAGGTGGTTACCTTTGATGATTCTAGTAACATGTACCAAGATGTGTTAACTGGAAATTCGGCTGCCTGTTTTGAAGATGAACCAGTTATGAAGTACAGTATCAAGCAAGGCACGAAACTTTCAATCGTTACTAAGCCTGCTGATAGTGGTTCATATGGTTTTGCCGTTGATAAGGGTAAGAACAAGGTATTGCTTGCTAAGTTCAACAAGGGACTTGCTAACCTCCAAAAGAACGGTGAATATAAAAAGATTGTTGATCACTACCTAGAAAGCAAGGGAACCAATGCTGGTTCTAGTGACCATACCTTCTTGGGAATCCTTAAGCAAAACAAGGGCTTCCTTTGGAACGGGTTCTTACAAACACTTTGGTTAAGTATCGTTTCGATCTTCTTTGCAACATTATTTGGAGTAATCGTGGGACTATTGGGTGTATTGCCTTACAAGTTCTTCCAAGACCTATCTAGTACCATTATCTATATTTTCCGTGGGTTACCATTACTAGTGTTGGCACTATTCATTTACACCGGGATTCCAACTTTAACTGGAACTAAGATTCCAGCGTTCATTGCCGGGGTCGTCACCTTAATGTTCAATGAAGGAGCCTATATTGCGGCCTTCGTTCGTGGGGGGATTAATTCCGTTGACAGTGGTCAAATGGAAGCAGCTCGGAGTTTAGGACTGCCATTCTCCAAGTCGATGTTTAAGGTTATTCTTCCACAGGGAATTAAGTTAATCATTCCATCATTCATTAACCAATTTATTATCACTTTGAAGGATACTTCAATCCTATCAATTATTGGAATTCTAGAATTAACCCAAACTGGTAAAATTATTATCGCAAGAAACCTTGAAGGATTTAAGGTCTGGACAATTGTTGCTTTGATTTACTTAATCGTGATCACGCTGTTGACCTGGTTATCTAAATGGGGTGAAAGGAGAACTAGATTATGATTAAAGTAGACGTTAAAAACCTAGTCAAGAACTACGGGAGCAACCACGTTTTAAAGAACGTTGACTTTCAAGTTCAAAAAAACGAAGTGGTCGTAATTATCGGACCATCCGGATCTGGGAAAAGTACGTTATTAAGAACCTTGAATAAGTTGGAAGAACCAACCTCTGGTTCCGTAATCATTGATGGGAAGGACATCGCAGACCCAAAGACCGATATGAATAAGGTTCGTGAAAACATCGGGATGGTGTTCCAACATTTCAACCTCTTTAACAATCTTTCAGTTGGTGACAACATCATGTTAGCACCAGTTGAGTTAAAGAAGGAAACTAAGGAAGAAGCTGCTGAACAAGCCAAGAAACTCTTGGAAGTTGTTAACCTTTCCCAAAAATTTGATGCAAAGGTGCAATCACTTTCTGGTGGTCAAAAACAACGGATCGCCATTGCCCGTGCTTTAGCCATGAAGCCAGACATCATGTTATTTGACGAACCCACCAGTGCCCTTGATCCAGAAATGGTTGGTGATGTTTTGCAAGTAATGAAGCGGTTGGCTAAGGATGGAATGACAATGGTGGTCGTAACCCATGAAATGGGCTTTGCCCGTGAAGTTGCGGACCGCGTGGTCTTTGTTGATGACGGTAAGATTTTGGAATCAGGAACGCCTGAAGAAATCTTTGATCATCCTAAAAATGCCAGATTACAATCATTCTTGGAAAAAGTGCTATAAAAAATAAATAATGAAATAACCATCTTGCGAATTTCGTAAGGTGGTTATTTTTTATGCTTTGATAACAATTTGGATGATGGCTAAATCAACTCTTTAGGAGGCGAATTGGTTGGTTCACTAAAAATAAAATAACTTTTTTGTTACTATAATATCCACTATTTTTTGAAACATTTATCTAAAAATGTCACTTTTGCTTGTTGTTTGATTATGCTATACTCAAATTACTTAATTAACTGCAAGGGGAGCCGTTCGGCTGAGACTAGGTTAATCAAAACCTTGACCCTAATGAACCTGATCTGGTTAGTACCAGCGTAGGAATGCAGCGGATATTTATGAAAACTATCCAATTCTTTTTGTGGTGCAAACTATCCAATTTTTTGTTGTGAATTGGGTTCTCAGTTTAATTAAGCCAAAATGCTTAAGGAGAGATGTTTTCATGAATAATGAACAGGAAAAGCAAAGTTTGGATCCCGCAAACTTAAAATGGGGGCAAACGTTTCTTGCAAGTATTCAACATATTTTTGTTTCAAATGTATGGTTAGATCCAATTTTTGTGGCTTCAACAGCTGGGTTATCACTGAGCTTATCGACTAATTTAGTTAATGCAATTTTTATTGCATCTGGGTTAGTAACGATTATTCAAGCCACTAAGTTAGTTCGCCTTCCAATTGTGCAGGGACCATCCGCAGCTTTTGATGCGTTGATGATCAATGCTGGAAAAACGGGGACGTTACCCGCAGCTGGCGGATCGATTTTACTAAGTGCGATCTTAGCCTTCTTTTTAGCGGTTACTGGTTTATTGTCCAAGTTAACTAAATGGCTTCGACCAGCGATCACTGGAACGATTATCTTTTTAGTGGGGGTCTCATTAGCTAGTTTTACACTAGCGGAATTTTTAGGTGGGGACCCGACTGCAGCATCATTTGCATCACCCAAGACCTTATTCGTAGCAATTGTAACCGCAGGAATCGTAGTCTTTTTATCGATTTTTGGAAAGGGTGCTTGGCATCGCTATTCATTTTTAATTGCATTGGTAGCTGGTGATCTGATTGCAGGATTGACTGGCATGATCAATCTATCAGCGGTTGGTTCTAAGCCGCTGTTCGGCTTACCACACATCTTGCCTTATGGGATGTTGAAGTTTAATTGGACCATCTTCTTAACGTTCTTCATTGCCTACTGTGTGGCGATTATTGAGGCATTGGGAGTATATGAAGCATCGGCTGATGTAACTAATACTAAGGTGGACCAAAAGAGAATGGAAAAGGGAATTGCTGGTGAAGCAGCGGGATCAATCTTGTCATCACTAATTGGTGGGTTCCCAACCACAGCATTTGCGCAAAACTTAGGAGTAATGAAGCTGACTGGAATTCATTCTAGAAAACCAATCCTACTAGCTGGTAGTTTGTTAGTGGTATTAGGCTTTATTCCAAAGCTAGGGGCCTTTTTATCTTTGACTCCCGCTCCAGTAATTGGTGGGATGTTCCTACCAGCAGCGGCCACGTTAATTACAACTGGTTTTAATATTTTAAAACGCGCTGAAAATAACGATACGAATAACTTAATTATTGGGTTATCGATTATGCTTGCAATCGGGATTCCAGCTTATGCTTCTGGCTATAATGGAGCATTAAAGCCATTATTAACTAATAACATTTTATTAGGAGCAATTTCTTCAGTTGTTCTTCACATTATCCTAGTGGCAATTCCTAAAGCATTTAAAAAGCAGGAGGCGGAATAGCAATGGTGCTATCAACAGTTGAAATTCAAAGAGAAGTTTTAGCGTTTATTGATCAATACGCAGTTGCGAATGCGAGCGAAAGTGCAGGGGCGTTTAATGAACTAGCGCTTAAAATATTTAACTATCAATTTGAAAATAACTTGCCGTTTAAAAAGTATGCCAAGAGTCAAAGAAAGACCCCGTTGTTAGTGCGGGATTGGACTGAAATTCCATTGATGCCAATTCAGGGTTATAAACGATTGACCTTATCTGCCACCCCGATTACGGATGATGAACCCGTGTTTATGTCGAGTGGAACGACCGATCCAACCCATCGGAGTCGTAATTATCACCCCACTTTTAAAACTTGGGATGCTTCGATGCGCTTTCCGTTCAAGAAATTTGTAATGCCTGATCATGATAAAATGCGGATCATTGGTCTATTTCCAGGTGAAGATATCAACCCTAATTCTTCACTGTCCAGATACGTTAGTAAGGCAGTCGAATTTTTTGGTGATGAGCAAAGTAAAATCTATGTGGATGAATCACAAATGGATTTTGCTGGCATTATTGCGGCCTTGCAAGCATCAATTAAGGCCAATCAACCAGTAATGTTACTGGGGGCCAGTTTTTCATATGTTCACTTATTAGACTACCTGAAGCAAAACGATTTACATTTCCAGTTACCAACCGATAGTCGGCTGTTTGATACTGGTGGTTTCAAGGGACAGTCCAGAAGTGTCGAATTTCAAACGTTGATGCAAGAAATTGAGGATACGTTTGGCATCGATCGTGATCACTATATTAACATGTACGGAATGACTGAAGTTTGTTCACAATGCTATGACCAAAACATTTATGATTTATATCATGATCAATCAATTAACTACGATAAGGCTGCGCCAGCATGGGTGCGGATCCAAATTTTAGATCCAGATCAATTAACGCCGGTTAAAAATGGTCAGGTCGGGCTAATTGCATATTACGATCTTTCGAATTGGAATTCCTGTGTGGGAATCTTAACCGAAGATATGGGTGTGCAAGATGAAGCAGGCTTTAAATTGCTAGGTCGGGTCAAGGGCGCTGAAGCTAAGGGGTGTTCGATCGCCGTCGATCAGCTACTGGCTTCTAATCAAGCTGGTGATCAAATTGACTAAGGACCCCATCCAAATCATCCCAATTGACCTGTTTAGCCTTCCTCGTGAGGTGCAACCAGTTAATTTTAATTACTATTCAATTCCGAATGGTAATACGACATATTCTTTCCGTTATCCTGAGTTGACCGCTGCTGAAATTGCGCATACTGCTCGGATAATTAAGCACCACCAACATAGTTACCTAACCAAATTAACGCTTGCTGAGATCATTAATGTAATCGATCAGGCGGTGCAAAAATGGACCCACCCAGAATACGAGCAGCGCAAATTGGCAATTAAATTGATTCCCAAAATTACGGGCTATAATTCAGAAACGGTGTTATTAGAAATTAAGCGCTTTGTTCGGTTGTTTAGGAAAAAGGAGCTTTTGAGATTCGTTGATACTGAGTTAGATCAACCAGGGATTTTAGATGAATTTCATCCCCAAAGAAGCGGTAGCAACACGAAAGCGTTTGGCCCGGACGGCATTTTTCATGTCTTTTCTGGGAACATCCCAGCGCTGCAGTTGTGGCCATTGGTCATGGGGCTCTTAGTTAAATCAGCTAATTTGGGTAAAACGTCGCTTGCCGAACCACTGTTTCCAATCCTGTTCATGCAATCGATTGCTAGTGTTGATGCGCACATGGCTGAATGCACTGCAATCTTGCCATGGCACGGGGGAAACACTCAATTAGAGCAAGCGGCCATCAATAATACGGATGCGACGATCGTTTATGGTTCTAATCAAGCCGTCAATAGTATTCGACAAATGGTGCCGACTGACAAGAAGTTTTTACACTATGGCTATAAGATTAGCTTTTCAATGGTCGGCAAAGAAGCGCTAACTCCTGAATATTACCGTGAGACTGCGCATCAGGCCGTCGAAGATGTTGCTGTTTATGACCAACAAAGTTGTCTTTCTGCCCAAACTATTTTTGTGGAAAGTGGCGGGGCAATCAGTCCGCGGTTATTCGCTAGTGTAATTGCCAACGAGTTGGCGGACTATCAACAAAAACGGCCGCGCGCCCAACTAACGAATGAAGAGGCGGCTGCGATCAATCGATTGCGCAATGAGTGTCAAATAACGCAAATTCAAAATGGATCCGTAGAGGTAATTAGTAGTGACCATAGTACCGATTGGACGGTCATATACCACGGTAAACCTGGGTTCGCTAATTCACCATTGAATCGGACGGTACACATTTTTCAGATCGATGATTTAGCAGCTGTTACTAAGTATTTAGATGGCTACCATTCATTTCTGCAAAGTTGTGGGGTGGCGGTAGCACCCACGCGCCTTTTTGAAATTGCTGATCAATTAGGCCGAATTGGGGTCGATCGAATTTCAGCACTGGGTGAAATGACTAGAGCTAAGCCTGGTTGGCATCACGATGGCGGCTTTAACCTGTTGAGCATACTGCATTTCGTGGATATCGAAAGAAGTGCAGAGGACCTAGCAGAACGATACGATCCAGATGTTGAGTAGGGGGAACTTAAATAATGTTACTGAAGAATAAGGTGGCTGTCATAACTGGAAGTAGCCGTGGAATTGGTGCGGCAATTGCCAAACAGTTTGCTGAAGAGGGCGCGATTGTCGTCATCAACTACTTGCATAATCAGCAACGGGCCGAACAGGTCGTAGCTGATATTAGAGCAAATGGTGGCAACGGCGTCGCAATTCAAGCGGACGTTCGGGATGCTAAATCGGTTGCTGCGATGTTTGCGTTAATTAAAGATCAATTTGATGAGGTTGATATCGTTGTGAATAACGCTTTGAATCACTACGTTTTTAATCCCAAGACCAGAAAGACCAGTGCGTCAATTGATTGGCAGGATTATCAATCGCAAATTGATGGGAGTCTAAAGGGGTCCTTTAATATTTGCCATTCTGCGATTCCGATGATTAGCCATAGTGGCCGCATTATCAATATGGTCAGCAATTTAATTGAATCACCATTGATTCCATATCACGACTATATTACGGCTAAAAGTGCGCTACTGGGCTTCACTAGATCCCTGGCTGCTGAAGTTGGAAACCTTGGAATTTTGGTCAATGCGATTGCGCCCGGGTTGACCTATCCAACTGATTCCAGTATTGAAACGCAAAATGATGTTCGTGAATCGATCATTAACATGACACCGACTGGCAGATTAACAGTACCAAAGGACATTGCAGGAACCGCTACTTTCTTAGCATCTAACTTGGCTAGTAACATAACTGGTCAATGCTTATACGTTGATGGTGGCTTAGTAATGCATTAAAAAGTTAAATAAAACAAGCCCGAGTAATTTTCTACTTGGGCTTGTTTTTTTATGGTCTAACTATTTCAATGTGTCCATATCGATCACAAAACGATATTTAAATTTGCTTTTTAAGATGCAATACTGATTCCACCATTCATGATTTTAACGATTTGGGATATTTTGATATAATAGATTAGGTTAAAACTAAAAATGGAGGGATCAAATGAACAGAAAAAATCTGTTTTTATTAATAATTTCAATTGTGGCCATTTCAGTTGCTGCCATCCTAGTGAAGCTGACCAGTGCACCAGCAACGGTCATTAGTATGTATCGGATGTACTTAGCGTGTCTGTTGTTATTGCCATTCGTGTGGCTTCATCGCAGTGACTTAAAAAAATTATCATTCTTACAATGGCTGTACCTAGCGATTGCGGGGAGTTTTTTGGGGATGCACTTTGGACTGTGGTTTCAGTCGTTAAAGTATACCTCAGTGACAAGTTCAACGATTATTTTATCATTACAACCAATTGTGGCCCTGGTGGGCGGCTTCATTGTTTATAAGGAACGGACGAACTTAAAGACCGTTGGAACGATCGTATTATCAATTATTGGGGTGGTGATCGTTAGTTCCACTGATTTGGGAACCAATAATTCAACCGCTTTAATTGGTGATTTAATGGCGTTCGTTAGTGTGATTGCATTAGTAACTTACTTGTTGATTGGCCAGGCAAAGGTGAAGGGGATTTCGTTTTGGGTTTATAGTTTTATCGTCTTTTTATTTGCCGGAATTGCCTTGAACGGCTTTAATTTGATTGCCAAGGTGCCACTAGTTGGGTATAGTCGATTTGACTGGTTAATGTTTTTATCACTAGCAATCTTCCCAACGGTTGCCCACGTCATCTACAATTACCTTTTGAACTACGTTAATACCACTACGATCTCAATTAGCACCCTTGGTGAGCCAGTTGGGGCGACCATCCTAGCGGTGATCCTTTTAGGCGAGCGGATAACGCTCATTCAAGTGCTTGGTGGCATCATCGTTATCATCGGGGTCTTTTTATTTCTTAAGCAACAAAATAGTCAATCTGAATTAGCAGAATAATAAAAGCAGTTGCCAACTTAACATCGGCAACTGCTTTTTAATTAGCGCTTAAAACTAGCGATTCTTCTAATTTGTTCTGGATCGGCGTGGTCAAAGAATTGACTCACGTTGGTATCTAATTGCTTAATTTGATCCATTTCATCATTACTCAATTCAAAGTCTAAGACGTTGATGTTTTCAGCCATCCGACTGGGTTTAACTGACTTAGCCAATGGGATGATGTTTCTTTGGAATAGCCATCTTAAGACGACCTGCCCGACTGATTTATCGTGGGCAGCCCCGATTGATTGCAAAACGGGGTTTTCAAAGAGGTGGTTGCGGCCTTCAGCAAATGGGGCCCACGCTTCAACTTGAATACCCTCGGATTGTAAGAATGTCACTTGATCATTATTTTGGAAGAACGGGTTAACTTCAACTTGGTTGACGGCCGGCTTCACATCATTGAATTCGATTAAATTGGTAATCTGGGCGTTATCAAAGTTCGAAACCCCGATATATCTGACCTTACCAGCCTTTTGAGCATCTTCCATTGCCCGCCAAGCAGCAAAGACATCGTTGTATGGTTGGTGGATCAATAGTAAGTCGAGGTAGTCGAGGTTTAACTTCTGCAGGGATTTATCAATCGCACCGGCCGCGCGGTCAACGGTAACGTCTGATACCCATAGTTTGGTGGTAATGAATAACTCATCGCGGGTAACCAATCCAGCATCGATAACTTCCTGGATGGCTTCTCCGACCCCAACTTCATTTTGGTAGGAAGCGGCAGTATCAATTAAGCGGTAGCCAGCCTTTACGGCATCAATCACTGCGGCCTTAGCATCTGATTGGTCTGGGACTTGGAAGACCCCGAACCCTAATTTTGGTATTTCGTTTTGAATTTGCTTTTCTGACATTTTAAAAATTCCTCCTGTTAGTTGTGAGCAACTTGGACTAATTGCATATTAAAGCGTCGAGCAACGTGTTCCCAGACATGTTTGATGTGGGGGATGGCATCTGAAGGCTCCATCCCGTCAATGACGAGTGAGAGTTTTTTACCTGCAAACGGGTTGTTAGGCCCCATTACCTGGGTCATTCGGTCGATTAAAATTTTCATGTACGCCGACATTGACGACCAATAGACGGGGGTACCAACGATGATGGCATCCGCTTTCGCCACTTTTTGGCAAATTTCCTGAAATTGATCGCCAGGTCTTTGTTCCTGACCAAGCGGATAGATCAAGTAATCCACTAGGTTGACGGTTTCATAATTACTAATGTGCAGTTGTTGTTTGACCAGCGTTTCCGTTAAACCATGGGGATCCTTACTGGCGTTAATAAATAGTTGATGCATTGCGAAAACTCCTTTCATTTAGGATAGTTGCTATTTTAAACCTTTAAGTCGACTTGAATGCAAATGATTATACTTAGAATTACTCTAAATGTTTTAAATTATTTTTTTCATACTGCAGCAGGTGGGTACCGTAGCGTTCAATTTTATTGTGTAGGTAGTCACGGGTTTGGGTCAATTCGTTAATTTGTTGGTTGATTTTGTCCTCTTGGGCTTTTAGGATGGCCTTGCGTTTTTCGATCGAGCTATCACCCTTAAGGATCAAGCTGGTGTATTGCTTTAGCGTCGGGATCGAAATGTCCGCCCTTCTTAATGCAATAATAAAGTGAATCCATTCTTCATTGAATTGTGTGAAATTACGGTAACCATTTTGATCTCGTGGTACGGGTGGCATTACCTGTTCTTTTTCCCAGAACCGAATCGTCGCCTTATCAACATGGTACTTTTTACTAACCTCGTTTATGTTCATTTATAACACCTCAATTAAGTTTTAATCTTATTTTATTCCTTAAAGTGAACTTGAATGCAAGGATTTGAAATTAAAAATTAGTGCTTGCATTCAAGCAGACTTTAAGGTTTAAAATGTCCACATACTTAATTGATGGAGGACAATGATAATGAAAACGAAAAGCAAATTTGGCATCACTTTGCCAATTATATTGATTAGCTACTTTTTAATTTTACTTGATAATTCAGTGGTGTTTACAAGTACGGTCAAAATCGCTACTGATTTAAATATGACTAAGGCCGATGTGAGCTGGATCACTAACATCTACGCATTGATGTTTGGGAGTTTGCTACTGTTGGGCGGTCGGTTAGGTGATTTGTACGGTCGGAAGTTACTCCTTATTATCGGGATTGCAATTTTTACCCTCGGGTCGTTACTAGTCGGCAGCGCCACTTCTGGACCAATGATTATTTTAATGCGTGCCTTTCAAGGAATCGGTTCTGCAATTTTAGCACCGACAACGCTTGCGTTGCTGTTGGATAGCTATCAGGGGGAGACACGCCAAAAAGCAATCTCTTATTACGGAGTGACTGCTGGAATTGGTGCTAGTATTGGAATTATTGTTGGTGGGGTAATTACGACGTATATTTCATGGCGCTGGGGCTTTTACATCAACGTGCCAATTGGAATCGCGCTCATTATTTTATCCGTTATTTTTCTACCAAGCAGCACCACTAGGAAAGCGCACTTAGATTACTTAGGCTCATTCCTATCCGTAATTGGGCTATTCTTGTTAGTTTATAGCATTAACGGGGCTAGTTATCGCCTCTTGGCATTTGTTTTTGCAATCGTAGTATTAGCAATGTTTGGCATCGTAGAAAAGCGTAGGGCCAATCCATTACTACCATTTAAACTCTTCCAAGATCCTGAAAGAAGATGGGCCTATACCGCCCGCTTTTTATTTGCAGGGATCGCCATTGCTTATTTCTTCTTGGTGCCGCAAACGCTTCAACAAGTGTACGGCTACACGCCATTAATGTCGGCACTGGCGTTTATGCCCGAAACGATTCCGCAATTTATCGCTGGGTTGTTTCAATCCAAGTTGTCAGAAAACGTTGCTAATAGCACCTTGTTATTGATTGGAGTCACGATTACCGTTTGCGGTGTCATTTTACAACTGTTAATTGGCTTACAACACGGCTACTGGTTAGGAATTGCCGTTCCAATGGTTATTTTTGGAATCGGTCAAGGACTAGCATTTGGTCCGTTAACATCTGCGGGGGTGGCCCATGCTGATTATGAAATTGCTGGTGCAGCTTCGAGTGCGGTCAATGTCTTTCACCAACTAGGTTCATCTGTGATCTTATCATTGGTGGTAGCGTTATCAACGAGTTTATCGACTCCGATTGCACAATATCACCATGAGTTTGTAATGATTAGTTTGATTGGAATTTTAACTTTAATTGCAGCTATTTTCGTTAAAAAAGTATCGCGTTAAAGTTGACTTAAAGTTCACTTTAACGCCTATAATGTGGTTAATGAGGTGATAAAGTGAAAAAGATACTAATTGTTGGTGCAACGGGTTCACTAGGTCGGACACTAACGAATCAATTAATTAATAATGATGATTATCAACTGACGCTGTTTGCGCGTTCTGCTTCAAGCTTAAAGCTAGCTGCTAGTAATGTTAGGCTAGTCGATGGCGATGTCTTGAACGCCACTGATTTAGAATCGGCATTCAAGGATCAAGATGCCGCGTTCGTGGCGCTAAGTGGTCCGATGGCAAAGCTAGCGACTGCAGTAGTGACAGCAGCTAAAAAGGCGCGGCTTGCCAAATTGGTCTTTATTAGTTCGATGGGAATCTATAACGAAATTCCGGCATCCGTTGGGGCAAATGGGAATTTAAAGCACAATCCGTTTTTGCAACAATATCGCGATGCTGCTGATATCGTTGCTGCCAGTGGCTTGAATTACACCGTCATTCGGCCGGGCTGGTTCGATAATGGTCCCGATAACTATGAAGTAACGGCTCAAGACCAACCATTTGGTGGTCACGACGTTTCTAGAAATGCAATTGCTGATTTAGTAAAGCGATTGCTTGATGATTATGAATTATACGCAAGGACTAGTATCGGCATCAATAGGCCTTAATCTAAAGGGGTTCCAGCGAATTTATTTTGCTGGAACCCCTTTATTTTGTTATTGATTGGGCGTATATTTGTAGCGGTAATAAAACAATAAAGTTAGGGAGCGATAAATTTATGCAAAAATTTTCCCAAAAAATGACGGTGCTATTTTCAGCACTCGTCTTAGGTGGTTTCAGTGTTCAACCAATTTTAACGAACGCCAAAACGGTGCATCATCATTCAGTCAAAGTAAAGCACAGTAAGAAACAGGAGCACCATGCTAATAAGAGTAAGGAAAATAAGCATAAATCTAGTCAGAATAAACAAACCAATAAAAAAAGCCAAAAGCAAGCACAAGGACAAAATAATCAAAATGTAAATACCGTTTCGGGTGCAGTGGGCTACGGATCTAAGGCTACTGGGGGTTCAAATGCAACGAGTGCCAATACATTTCACGTAAGTAATATGCAGGAACTAAGAGCAGCCTTGTCATCTAAGGTTAGTGGTCCTAGAAAAGTCTATATTGATAGCAATATTGATGGTAATAGTGGCAATACAGAAGCTAGTTATGCTCAAGGAACGGGATATGATCTGAACGCATACTTAACTGCGTATAATCCAACCACTTATGGAAAGACCAAACCATCGGGGACCCAAGAACAAGCCCGTCAAAAGGCCGAAGATAATCAGGGCAAAAACGTTAAGGTGGATGTTCCTAGCGACACTACGATTATTGGTGCGAATGGGGTCACACTTTCAAACATCAATTTCATGGTCGAAAGTAACAATGTAATCCTCCAAAATCTACACATGATTGCGCCAGTTGACTTCTTCCCTCAATGGGATCCAACTGATGGAAGCACTGGAAATTGGAATTCTCAATACGACGCCGTTTCTTTGAAGGGTGCCACCAATGTTTGGTTGACCCATGATCATTTTGAAGATGGCAGTACTTCCGATGCGAATGCCGCTACTTACTATGGGCGGCAATACCAACAACATGACGGCTTGGTTGACATTACCGATGGTTCAGATTATGTGACTGCGAACTACAATATCTTCGCTGATCACGATAAGACGATGTTGATCGGTAGTTCAGACAGCGATACCAGCGATAGTGGCAAACTCCATGTAACGATTGCTGATAATTACTTCTTGAACGATATCCAAAGAATGCCACGGGTAAGATATGGAGTAGTGGACGTTGTTAATAATTACTATCAAAATGATGGTTCCAGTGCTTATAAGTTTAGTTATGCCATTGGTTCTGGATATAAGTCCACAATTCTAGCCCGCAATAATGTGGTTGATGCTAGTGGAATTGAAAGTCATCACTTTGTTGAAAATGACGGTGGTAATAATTTAACTAGTATTGGAAACGTCTTTAATGGCCAAACGCTTGCTACGACGCAGGGGAATGATAGTGCTGTTAATGATAATGTGACTGCAATTAGTACAGATCAAGTTAAAAATAACGTTTTGAACAATAGTGGAACTAGTAAATAATAAGGATTAATATTAAATCAAAATAACGGAGCTTAGGAATTCCTAAGCCCCGTTATTTTTGATTTTATAGTCCTAAACTTATTTGTCTTTAGAATTGCTGTTTCTCTCTAATTCCCGAAGCTCTTTTTCGGCCTCAAGCATATGATCATCAAAATGACTGATTTTATATGTTAGGTGATCAATGGCTGCTTGAATGTCATCCCGTTTTTCTTCCATAATCTCTTTTTGTTGCTTTAATAGATTAAGCTGTTCTTGCTCACTATCTTGGACTTGGTCGAATAGGTAAATATAATGCTTTAAAGTATCAATTTCCATTCCAGCGGCCCGCATTGTTTTTGCAAAGTTGATGCGTCGAATTAAGTGTTCATCAAAGTTACGAACTCCTGAATGATTTCGCTCAACTGATGGAATGATATGCTCCTTTTCATAATAACGAATGGTCGATGCTGGCACCTTAGTAATTTCACTTACTTGTTTAATATTCATAATCTGCTTCCTTTCTTTATTGTCAATAATACTCTTTAAACCTAACTTTAAGTCAACTTAAAAACAATGAATACTTTAAAGTGCGTGATTGAACCAATAATAAAAATAAATAATAAAGGCTAATTATTTAACAGTGTTAGCATAAATGATTAAAATTATAATAGTAATTTTTAGTTTGATGGTTCAGCATGATTATATACTACATAAAATAATAATCACCGAATTCAAATATTTATATTAATGATTGGAGGAGGTGCTTTCTTTGAATGAGGCACATTTACCCGTTAAATTAAACTTTAAACGGATTAGTTATGAAGATTTAAGCGGTAAGTTATATTGGACCATTATGACTTCATGGTTATTAATAATGACGGTTTTTGAATACTACACCATTTTAGACGGAATCATTCCTAATTTTAAGAGCCATAAACCCATAATGGCAATGTTATTAATTCTGAATCAAATATTTGTGGCGATTTTCTTTTATTATGGTTTGTCTAATTTATTTTTACCTCTATTTTACATGCGGGTGAAAAGGTTTGCGGTCGATCGCGAAAAGTATATTCAGTCAAAACCATTTCCGAGTGGTTTTAACCCACGGGTCCAGTTATTATACACGACTTATAATGATTTTATTCCATATGCTTTGAATCAATGCCTACAACAGACCTATGAAAATGTTCAGGCGGTCATTTTGGATAATTCGACTGAGCAAAAATACATTGATGAAATCGCTCAATTCGTTAAGGTTCATCCGTATGTTAAATGGGTCCGTGATGTTCCTAATTACCATGCTAAAGCTGGTAACTTGGATAACTATCTTTGCAATGAGGGGAAGGGGACTTATGATTATTTCGTGATTTTAGACAGTGATGAATTACTGGAACCCACCTTTGTAGAAAAGGCGCTTAAGTATTTTTTGTACAATCCCAATTTGGGGGTTCTGCAGGCTAATCACATTAGTGGACGGAATGAAAATAGCTTTATGCGAATGTTTTCTAACTCTGGAAATACTTTTTGGCCCGTTCAGAATACGGTTCGAAGCCTATATTCAGGAGTGAGAACCACTAATATTCAAAGTAAACAGCGGCAACCAAAAATAGTTAAAAATGGTGATACCGTTTGTATCGAACTGGGGCATGGTGTGATGTTTAGTCGAGAATGCTTTGATGATATTGGTAAAATGCCATTCATGGTGGCAGAGGATCTATGTACGTCTTTTGAGGTGTTGCTTAAGGGATGGGACATTGAATTTGCGATTGCGCTTTATGGGAATGAAGAGTTCCCAGTAAATTCGGCCGCATTAATGGTTAGATCCAGTAAGTTTTGTTCTGCTAATTTCCAATTCATGCGGGTCTATGGGATGCGACTATGGAAGACTAAACTTTTTACAAGGCGTCAGAAATTAGATTTATTAACCTTTACTTTGTCAACGCCGATTTTCGCTTTTGAATACATTAGTTTGATTTTATGTAGTATTATCCTACCACTAGGCCATGCGCAAATGGGTTACCAATCGTTTATGGTAGTTCCAACACTAGTTTGTTATTTTAGTCAGATGTTACCCGATGCGATTTTTGAATTACAAATGGGAATGAAGTTATCCAAGGTTGTTAATTATGAATTTCAAACGGCACTACTATATGGATCAATGTATTATCTTACCGTGCGGTGCACCTATTTAGCATTGATTGGGAAACCCGCAAAGTTTAACGTAACCCCTAAGGAAAATGAACGATTTACACTTTGGGATGCATTAAAATTAAACGGTTCGGGAATGATATTTTCGATTATCACCATCTTAGCTAGCATTCTGTGTTCAAGTAGTTCGTGGGTGTTACTATCCTTTTTGCCAGGTTGTTTGGGTTTTATTATGACAATGAAGTCTAATTACCAAAATAATGATGATAAAAAGAAAATGGCACTTTTAACACGTGCTAACCATGATGCATTGACTGATGGAAGCAAGAAAGCGGTCCCTTGGACAACGTAGTTAAAGGGTTTCAATTGAGCGCTTAATGGTAATTTTGATTAATGAATATTGAATTATGATAAAATGGATTTGAGGAGATGAAGATTAATGATTGTTGTAAACGTTAGAATTACGATTGATCCCGCTAAGCGTGCTGAATACCTAGCCTTTATTAATGATTTGGTTACCAAGTCATTAAATGATGCAGGTAATTTAGCCTATGGGCATTATCAAGATCAAAATGATGAGAATCAGTATTTAATTTTGGAACACTGGCAAGATCAAGCGAGCTTGGATTCTCATTTGAAGACGCCCCATTTAATTAACTTTAAGGATCATATTGCAGAATATGTTACCAAACAACCAGAATTATTATTTTTAAATTCACAACAATAAAAATTTCAACGGTCGCCAGCTTTTTATGGCGGCCGTTTTAATTTTGATTGCGTTTAAGAACATTTGTTCGTATAATATGGATGAAAGGAGGGGAAAGCGATGGACTACAGCAAAGAACCGCATGGTGTTTTTATGGTAATTGATAATAAATCATTCTATGCGAGCGTTGAGAGTGTTAAATTGGGCTTAAATCCAATGAAATCAATATTAGTGGTGTTATCAGAAAATGATAATACCAATGGTGGATTAATTTTAGCAACGTCTCCAATGGCTAAAAAACTATATCACCTTAAAAATGTGGATCGTAAACGTGATTTACCCCATGATAGTCGAATGATTATCGTTCCCCCACGGATGAATTTATATATCGAAAAAAATCTGGCGGTGAATAATATCTTTCAGCGATTTGCAGCAGAACCAGACGTTTACCCCTATTCGATCGATGAGTCTATTATTGATATGACTAAGTCATGGCACTTATTTGGCAAGACCCATCAAGAAGTTGCTAGACGAATTCAGTTAGCGGTTAAGGCTGAATTGGGACTCTATACCACCGTTGGGATTGGTGAAAATCCAATGCAGGCTAAGTTGGCATTGGACATTTTGGCAAAGCATGATTATGAAATGATTGGTGAGTTGAGTTATGAAACATTTGGTCAAATGATTTGGCCGATTAAACAATTAAGTTCTGTGTGGAGCATTGGCAAAAGAACTGCTAAGCATTTAAATGATATTGGAATTGAGTCGATGTATGAACTAGCACACACGGATCCATATTACTTACAACAAGAATTTGGTGTGCTCGGAGGACAGCTATTTGCATTGGCTAACGGAATTGATCGAGCCCAATTAGATCAAATAGTAAAAACAAAGGCTAGTAGTGTTGGAAATTCACAAGTTTTAGCTCACGATTATCATCGCTCCGAAGACATCAAGGTTGTAATTAAGGAAATTGGGGAGCAAGTTGCATCCAGATTACGTCATCAAAAGAAACAGGCAACCAGGGTTTATCTACACGTAGGATTTAGTTATGCCGCCCAAGCAGATGGATTAGGGACTGGGTTTGCGCATTCTCAAAAAATTGATGTGACTGACAATACTAATGAATTAATTGGTTATTTATTACGAATGTTTGATAAGTATTGGAATGGTGAAAGTGTTCGGAATATTGCAATTAATTATGGTGGGTTAGTTGATGGATTTAGTGAACAAATGAACCTATTCGATTCACTAGATTCGCAGGTTAAGCACCATGACTTAGAAAGGGTAGTTGATGATATTCGGGATAAATTTGGAGTGAATTCAATTATGCATCCCTATGATTTAAAACGGGGAGCTACTCGAAAATCAAGAAGTAAACTAGTAGGTGGTCATAATGGTGGTAATGCTTTTAAGTAGGAAGGAGTATTAAATGATTAAGCATCCAGTAAGTGATGAAGTAGCGCAAAAGTTTATTGATAATGATTTTCATGATCGAGGGATGATGAAATGGCAGGGGTTTATGTTGAGTGACCATACTGCCTATATTGAAAATGAAAAGCATTCAAATGCATTGGTAACTCGTCGTCAACAATCAATTAATGTTATTCGAGACTTGATTATAAAATCGATTGATGAACACTTATTAGTAATCATTCAAGTTAACTCCATAGAGAATAGTTCCCCCTTTGAATTTCGGGGTCAAATCAAGGGAGTTCAGTCTGAACAATTGTTTATCCATACTAATAACGGAATTGAATCTTTTGCATTAGAACTAATTCGCAATATTAGGACTAGTTTAAATATGTGATACTTTTTTGAATTTGGTTTACAATTAGATAAGCGGATTAATTCAAAGAGAGGTGAATTTCGATGAGAAGGTATATACTATTGTCAATAGCACTGATTTCACCCTTTGTATCTTTATTTTTATTTTTTACTGCAAGGGTGGATTACAAGAACTATTATTATCTAAAGCATCTATACCCAGGTGATTTAGTGTCCCAAAATATTGGGACTCCATCGGAGAATGTTTTGAAAATGTGGGTGTCATTATTTTTTGCAGTTGTATTAATAATCATCTTTATCGTGTCACTTGTTAAATATTTAAAAATGAATTACGTTAAATAGCCTAATATGACAGTCTTTAATTTGAAGACTGTTTTTTTATTAAAAAAAATCATTTTTATGAGCTTTATATTTGTGTTATACGAAATAAGTGATATATTAGTATATGTAAATTAATTATAAACAAAAGCTAATAAAAAATATAATCAATTTACGAGAAAAAATTTAATAATTGCTGATTTACACTTGTGTTATGTGTGAAATATGTTATTGTATAGTCGAATCGAGGCGGATAATTATGAAAATAAATATCAAAGCATATCTAGACGATAATAAACTATCAATTTACCGGGTTGCAAAAGAGTCCGGCTATGGATACACAACACTGCATAAATCATTTAATAAGCATCAATCAAGTGCAACTTCTATAAATATTAGAGACTTGAATGCAATCGCTAGCGTTCAGCACCTAAAGATGTGGCAAGTTCTCAAAATTCTTGAGGAAAGTTATCTGAAAATGTAATCAGCAATTAAAACATTGTAAATTTAAATTAAAAATTAATTTTATATGAAATGAGGAATGTTTTTATGGCTAGATTTTCAAATGATCCATTCTCAAATGATGGATTTGACGATATTTTCAATCAATTTTTTAACAATCATAATGATGGTGATGTACAACGCCGTTACTCAGTTAATGGACAGGAATTAACTCCTGAACAATTCGCGGAATTACAAAAAAGCGGTCAACTAGGTCAACAACCACAACAAGGTGGTAAAGATTCTAAGGGAAGTATCCTTGATAAATTAGGAACTAACTTAACTCAAGAAGCTCGTGACAAGAAATTAGATCCTGTTATTGGTCGTGAAAAAGAAATTCAAGAAACTGCTGAAGTACTTTCACGTAGAATTAAAAATAACCCTGTACTAGTTGGTGATGCAGGAGTTGGTAAAACTGCGGTGGTTGAAGGATTAGCTCAATCAATTGTTAAGGGTGATGTCCCTGCTGCAATTAAAAATAAGGAAATTATTAGTATTGATATTTCTGGCCTTGAGGCGGGAACTCAATACCGTGGTAGTTTTGAACAAAACATTCAAAACCTAATCAAAGAAGTTAAGGCAAGGGGTAATGTCATCCTATTCTTTGATGAAATCCATCAAATTTTAGGAGCCGGAAATGCTGGAGATGAAAGTGGGTCGAAGGGCTTAGCTGATATTATTAAACCAGCTTTATCTCGTGGTGAAATCTTTATTATTGGGGCAACGACTCAAGATGAATATAGAAACACAATCATGAAGGATGCAGCTTTAGCACGTCGGTTTAATGAAGTACAAGTTAAGGCACCTTCAGATGAAATCACTTTCAGAATTTTGGAAGGAATTCGTCCACTATACGAAAAGCACCACAATGTTGAACTACCAGATAAGGTTTTAAAGGCTGCGATTGACTTTTCTAATCAATACATCCCACAAAGACACTTACCAGATAAGGCGATTGATTTAATTGATATGACTGCTGCTCATTTAGCTGCTCAACACCCAGTGGTTGATCAAAAGCAAATTGAAGCAGATATCAAGAAGGAA
The DNA here is from genome assembly GCF_058509965.1 of Nicoliella sp. ESL1106. Lineage (NCBI taxonomy): Bacteria > Bacillati > Bacillota > Bacilli > Lactobacillales > Lactobacillaceae > Nicoliella > Nicoliella sp. ESL1106. Next base: position 105,817 of record NZ_CP196341.1, on the reverse strand, counting down.
ACCACCGCTAAACAAGCTGCTGCTGATAAGGAAGACTATGAAGATGCATTGAAACATCAAAATAAGATTGAATCTTTGAAGGAACAACTAGATAATAGTAGTGATGAAAAGAAGGTTACCGCTAGTGTCGATGATGTTGCTAAATCTGTTGAAAGATTAACGGGGATTCCAGTTGCTAAGATGGGTTCAAGCGACATTGAAAGATTAAAGACAATGGATTCTAGACTTCGTGGTAAGGTCATTGGCCAAGATGAAGCCGTTGAAGATGTTGCTCGTGCGATTCGGCGGAATCGGGCTGGATTTGACGAAGGCAATCGGCCAATTGGTAGTTTCTTATTCGTTGGGCCTACTGGTGTTGGTAAGACTGAATTAGCAAAGCAATTAGCTTTAGACATGTTCGGAAATAAGGGTGCAATCATTAGATTGGACATGTCTGAATACTCTGACACTACCGCTGTTTCAAAATTGATCGGTGCTAGTGCTGGGTACGTTGGTTACAATGACAATAATAATACTTTGACCGAAAAGGTACGGAGAAATCCTTATTCCATCGTATTATTAGATGAAATTGAAAAGGCTAATCCACAGGTCTTGACGCTCTTACTTCAAGTACTAGACGATGGGCGTTTGACTGATGCGCAGGGAAACACCGTTAACTTTAAGAATACCGTTATCATTGCTACTTCTAATGCTGGATTCGGAAATGAACAACTTACTGGTGATAAGCAAAAGGATGATGACATCTTAAAGAAGTTAGCACCTTACTTCAGACCAGAGTTCTTGAATAGATTTAATGCTATCGTTGAGTTCTCACACTTAACTAAGGAAGACTTGAAGAAGATCGTTAACTTAATGCTAGATGATGTTAATAAGACCTTGGCTAAGAAGGGAATGGATGTCCATGTTACCGACGATGCTAAGAATCTATTAATTGAACATGGTTATGATGAAGCAATGGGTGCGCGTCCACTTCGGCGGGTCGTTGAACAACAAATTAGGGATAACATTACTGATTTTTATCTTGATCACATTGATGTTAAACACTTACTTGCATCCGTTAAAGATGGTAAGTTAGTTATCAGTGAAAGAACTGATGCTCAACCTAAGAAATCAGCTGATAAGAATAATAAGTAATTAAAATTTAATCATTTTAAAAGGTACTGACTGTTAGTCAGTACCTTTTTTTATATACTACTGCGCATTTTTAATTAAAATGTAAAATGTTGAAACATTGAAAAGCGTATAATAAAGCGGTATACGTTTGGGAGATGAAGTAATGAAGCATATAAATGTGGGGTTGTTGTTTTTAATTGCATTTACTTTATTTATAGCAATTGATTGTCAGTGTGTTTCTGCAATGACGATCCGCAATCAAAAGCAACCCGCTGTAACAAGGACAAACAAAGTAAAGATGGTTGATAATCCTAATATCACAAGGTTAGTCCCTAGGGTCTATTCGAATGGTTATTATCCTAATTCTGGGCGAATCAACCATATGCGAGTTACTGGCGGCGTTAAAAAGGTAACGTTTTCAACTAGCTATTTTTTATCATATAATAATTCGGCCACGTGGGCTGCGCCACAAAGTGCTGCTAGGGTAGGACGGTATGTCTATGTGATGTATAACTATAATGGCAGTCCTGATGATCGACGCGATTTTATTGTAAGGTATGATACTAAAAAAATTAAGCGGCATGGAATCTCCTTATCAAATAAAGATTCGAAACTAAATGGTGTAAAAGTAGGCCCAGTATTTAGAGGTGGGCATGGCCAGTCATTAGCTTATAATCCTAAGAATAAGCAGCTATGGTTTATTAACGTTGGGCGGGGCTCTTATTATCATGCGAGTGCAGAGCGATTAAGTATCAAGACCCTACGTCCAAACTACAAAATTAATTTTAAGTTTGCATATAACAGCAGCTTTATTGATAACACACTTGCTTTTGATAAGCATGGTCGGGCTTATACCTATGTGAGAAGTGGGGGTGGCAACGTTGTGAAGGGAGCATATAAAATTTACTATGGATCAATTTCTACGCACCGCGTTCATTTTCGATTAGCTAGACGTGCGATTCGCCACGCAGCTGGTCCAATTCCACAGGGGATGGGGTATAATCCCAAAAGTAATCGCCTTTATTTTGTATCAGATGGCTGTATTTTATCGATTCCTGCCAATAAAGTTAATACCCTCAAAAGACACGATATTAAATATGTTCATGTTAAAACGAATCGAGAATTTGAGGGAATTACATTTGATCGAAAAGGGCATGGATTACTATTGGCTATGCGACCAGCTGAATTAATGAAGGTTTCAGGAAGCTTTTAATTATTCTTGAAAATATCACAAATGGTGATGATTAAGTTGGTAGCATCGACAAAAGAACTTAATTGAATAAAATCTACCCCTGGTAATCCACTTGCTGATTGGATTAGGTAAAGATTTTCAGGAATTAATTCGGTATCCTTAATTTTTTCGGCAACTTCATGGTTTCTTTGAACGTATTGACTTCTGTTTTGTCGATATAGTTCTAAGAAGAATTGATCGGTATTGAGTAACGTAAAATGAACATTATTTTTATTTTCTTCTTGTTGCTCTGCGATTAGTTTTAATTCAAAGTGGGATTTGGATAACTTACCTTCTAGCGTAATGTTAATTTCGGGATCAGATTTTGATGAGTCGATCTCAATTTCTCTTATTCGAACTAAGCTAAATTTAGTATTCATTTCTGATTGAACGATTTTAGCCATTTCAAATCCAGTGATTTTAGTCATATTGATAAACATTCCCTTTTGAATTGATAAATTGATGTCATGACGTCATAAGCATTATAATAGCTTATAACCATGGGGATTGATGCTCTTTAGAACTGATTAGGTTAATCAAAATAGATGTTAAATCAGGCAAAATGTAAATGGGAAAGGGATTTGACCAGTCCCATTTATTTTATTGTTAGTATCTAGTATGAACATGTTATCATTAAAATAATAATAGTAATAATGAAGGTGAACGATGATGATTAAAAATAAAAGGTGTCCTGAATGTGGGACAACGGTAACGGCTAATGATATGGTCTGCCCTAACTGTGGGTTTAGTTTTAAAGCGGTTAAAGCAATTGGTGCGGGGAGTAATTTTACTAATCATGAAAATAATTACAATCTAAGTGTTAAGCTACCAGAGATTATTTCTAGTAGCTTAGATGAAGATATCCAAGTTGACCAAATTTCATCATATAAGAAGGCAATGGGGTTTTCTGATCGAATTGACAATATTGTTTTCGCTCAAAATTATAATCGAAAACAATCGTTGGCTTTAATATGGGACTTATTAGTTGCTAAGTCATACATATTATCGTTCGAAAAGAATGGCATTTTATTTATAGGCATTGGGGCCTCAGGTCAATTAACCGGAAAGAATGCATATTTAGATGATGCTGAAATTAAAGAATTTGATTTTAGATACGGGTTTGGGAAAAGGGTATTAACAATTCGTTCAACTAGGGGCGTATTAAAAATGACTTGTCCCTTAACGATTAAACACAATACATTTCAAAAGAAAAATTTAGTAAATTTAGCTGAATTAACTGATCAATACAATACTTGGATTGATGAAAAATAACAGGATTATATAATTGAAAAAGCCACGATGATGAAGTGGCTTTTTTAATTTAGTTAATTTTTTGTTTTGGATTTAAAATGTGCATTGGATCTAATAGTGATTTAATCTGTTGTTGAAGGTAGTCAACGTTAGCGCCAAGTTGAATTTGAGTCCATTGATTTTTTAACAATCCCACTGAATATTCCCCAGTAATGGTACCATTTAATTCAATTGTCTTTTGGTAAAGTTTTTCAACCGCCATGATTACTTCATCAGGAATCTTAGGCGCATCTTTAGGCCAACCAATAATCGGATGGACTGTTCCATCGCCAGCATATGCCGCCGTAAAAAGATTGACAGATAATTCAGTTCTTAACTTGTTTGCATAATCCATTAGGTTAGTAAATTGGCTTAGTGGAACGGTTAAGTCAGACATAAAAAATTGACTATTTTTATCGGAATAAATTGCCGGGAACATCGCCATCGCTAGTCCAGCAATCTTTTTAGCCTCATCCGAATTAGAACTAATTTGAATTTGTTTACCATCATATTGCTCAAAAATATTTGTGAGCAATTTTTCGGCTTCTTCGTTACTGCCATCAATTTTAACGATCAACATGGTCTGACCATCCTTGGTGTATTGGGATCCGTTTAATTTATCCATTGCTGTAAGGATGTTGACATCGAAAGATTGCATTAATGAAGGATATACGCCTGATTTTCTAACTGCAGTGGCGACTGCATTTAAGGTTGATAGGTCCTTGAATACTGCTGAGCCAGCCACCGTTCTGCCCAATGGAATGGGAAATAATTTAACTGTAATCTCAGTTACAATTCCAAGGGTGCCCTCAGAGCCAACAAATAAGTGGGTTAAATCATATCCAAATGAATTTTTATAGGTTTGGGTCCCAACATGAATCTCGCGGCCATCAGCTAATACAACGGTGAGCGCTAATACTGAATCCTTAGTTGTTCCATAGCGAAGGGCACTGGCACCGCCTGCATTAGTGTTTGTATTACCACCAATCGATGAGAACGTCCTTGAACCAGGATCAGGAGCATATAACATTCCGACCTTAGAAGCTTCCTTATTTAATTCATTATTAATTACCCCTGGTTGAACAACTGCAATTTGATCATTTACATCGATTTTTATAATTTGATTCATCTTAGCAGTTGAGATCATAATTCCGTTTTCAACAGCATTGGAGCCAGAAACAACGCTAGAACCAGTGGTCTTTGGGACAACTGGGAGGTGGTACTTTCTAGCAACGCTCAATACATTTTTGACATCATCTGTACTAGATACGTTCACCAGTGCAATTAAACGGCTATTGGTGGATATCAATCCATCAGAATCACTGCTTTGTGCCTTGAGTTTATCTGCATCGGTAATTATTTCAGAATCAGCAACGCTATTTTTTAAATCGTTGATAACATCACTTTTTGAAAAAGCTTTAAAAATCCCCATAATGTTCCTCCTAAAAATTAATTATACTTTAATTTTAATGCTTTTTTGATTTTGCACAATCAATATGCTCACATTGGTAGCTATCAATTGTAAGTCGTTGTTATCTGTTATAAAATTTACCTAATATAGTTATTGGATGAAAGTCGGTGAAGCAAATGTTTAATGAAATTGGAGACGCAATTATTAAAAATCAGTTAGTAGCTGAAGCTGCTAAAATTGGAACAGGGATCGAAGTGGAACGTGATCGAATTGATGAAAATGGTCATCTAAGTCAAGCACCATACCCAAAAAACATTGGAAATGAGGCTAGTAACCCTTGGATCACCAATGATTTTTTGGAAACGATGTCTGAAGTGGTTACGCTACCTGCTAAGGATGATTTAGATACGCTCCACTATTCGTACGCAATTACACTGGTCCTTAGAAAGGCACTTGCTAAGGGAGAATTATTATGGCCACTGTCAATGCCTCCTGTATTACCCACTGTAAAGGATGAATCATTATTAGCTAAAGCGAGTCCTAAGAAGCGAAAATATATCGAGGGTTTGTACCATCGTTATGGAGTTTCTAGACAAACACCCAGCGGTGTTCACATTAACGTAAGTTTAGCTCCGCAATTGATTGATTTTTTATTACATCACTTTAGCGATAAGTTTGATAGTAAGGTCGATGTTCAAAACTATGTGTATCCAATCGTTGCACAGGGATTTATTAAATATCGGTGGTTATTGACCTACCTATTTGGGGCTAGCCCAGTTGCTCAGGCCAACTATTTTGAAAATGGTGAGGGGCCTAGTCATCCAATTAGAAGTATTCGGCAAAGTAGTTATGGCTACCCAACTTCTTTTGCGGTTGATTATTCAAGTGTTGAAAAATATGCTGAAAAAATTATGAATGCTGTTAATGATGGCAAGATCATGTCAATTGCTGAATTTTACGGTGCGGTTCGTTTCAAGGGTAGTAAGGACTTGAACGAATTAGTTGAAAAGGGAATTAAATACTTAGAATTAAGAATGTTTGATTTAGATCCCACTACTGATGTTGCGTTGAGAACTACGACGTTGAGGTTTGTTCGACTATTAATGATGTATTTTGTGATGGTCAATCCAGTGAGTGCTGATGCTAATGTTGAAGCCGAATTGAAAAAAGCCCAGTTAATGAACGAGCATGTGGCAACCGAAAATCCTGCTAATAAGTGTGAATATGAAAAAGAGGCACGTGAATTTATTGCTAATTTACGTCGATTTGTTAACTATTTGGAATTAGGCCCTGAGTATTTGGAAGTGCTTGATAGTGTGCAGGATAAAATTGATGATCCTAATCATACCCTTAATGGTTACTTAGTTACTAAAATTAAGGACGGATCCTTACTAGATTTTGGAATTCAAAAAGCAAAGCAATACCAAGAAGACGGCCTAGAAGCTGATTATTCCTTCGATGGATTCAAGGGGACTGACGGCAATGTTGATATCCATGAATTAAAACAAGGGTTATTCGATGGAAATTGGCAACCGAAATAAAAAAATCCCACTACTTGATAAAAGTAGTGGGATTTTTAAGCAATTCAGTTTTAGATACCTCTAATTAACATAATTGCTGCTAATGTGAAAATGGAAATAACGGTTGAGAAAAAGAGCGTAGAAACCATTTCTTGTTCAGCAACATGGTATTGATTAGCAAAAGTTGTAATAATTGCAGCACTTGGGATTCCAGTTGTAACTAAAATTTGAGTCATTACTGGTTGATTAGTATTTGTAAGGGTCATTAACAAGAACATGATGATTGGAACAATGATCAACTTTAGAAATACATTTTTAGCAACATTGAACGACATACTTGGCTTGAGTCGTTGTAGAATAATTCCTGATGAGAATAACGCCATACCACTCGTCGTCCCACCAAGAACGGTAAATACCCTAGCCCAGACTGGATCGATAGTAAAGCCTAGTAATACCAAGATAGAAGCAATAATGGGTGCAAAAACAACAGGTTTCTTAAATGCAGCAGCAAAGTGGCTGAGATAGTTAGTATCGCCACTTTTATCCATTGAAATTAAGATGATAGTAACAGGCATTTGAAATAGATTCAAAATAATTCCACCAAATGAGATAATGAGGGCACTTTCCTTTGGAAATACTGCTCCCAAAATGATTGGACCCACATAAACGATTGATGGACCATTAATTGCCAATGCTCTAATCCCAGCAATACTAATTGGTCTTTTAAGTAGATAGTGTGAAATGGCAAATGTGATTATATATCCACCAATCATGGCAACCATTACCCAAAAACCGACTGCAAGGTTATCAATGATTGTAGCACTTTTGATCGAGATGATGCTTCCAAATAAACTGAACGGAAGTGCATAGCCCAATATAAATGAATTGAACTTAGTGGCATCGTTTAAGTCGAATTTTTTTCGATAGGAAGCATAATACCCAACCAATAAGGTTACAATAATAGGACAAAGAGCACTAACTACTTTATTTAACATAATAATTTCCTCCTGTGTTGAACATTAGATTTTTTCAGAATATTAATTAGCTATTCTGGACATGTTCAACATAGGATGCAAGGTCAAAGTTTCCGGCAAATTCTGCAAGGTGAACTAAGTTACGTAAGAAATCATGAGTTGAAGCTTCATAGTGATACTTAACACCTAAATCATAGATGTAACCATTGATGTAATCAACTTCGGTTGGCCGTCCCTTTGAAAAGTCTTGGTACATTGATGGATAGTGAAGGGGATTTCCAACTTCACTAACGTACTTAACCGTTTCCCATTCATCTTCACGAGTCCCTAATAGTTTAATGTTTGCTCTTTCACAAACATCGTATGCTTCGTTAATTAATTGACGGGATAACTTTTCAGCAGTTGGTGATTGAATGAATTCACCCATTGGAATCTTCATCATCGTACAGAGGGTGTTAACAACTGAGTTAAAGATGATCTTTGATAATAAAGTCCCCATAAAGTTAGTGGTTAACGTTGGGTTTAAGTTCGCTTTTTGAAAATCATCCATAATTTGATGGGTAGTATCGTCAGGCTTTTCAGTTTGGTTAGCGAAGTGCATTGAACCCGCACCAGGCTTACCAATAAAGTCAACATCTCCAGGCTTGTTAAGAACGGTTCCGATTAGAGCAGTTCCACCGATCACCTTATCTTCGGCGAAGTATTTATCGAACTTTTCGATATGCCCCATTCCGTTCATTCCACTAACGACGTATTGCTTGTCTGTGAAGAAATGAGCACATCGTTCTAACATCTCAGACAAGCCCATTTGCTTAGTAAATACTATGTATGCATCAGGATTGCCCTTATATTCTTCAGGGAAGTAAATATTAACTGGGACTAAATGGCGGCCTTGACCATCTCTTGAGACATAAACGCCACCTTGTTCCTTAATTTTGTTTACTTCTGGTTCCCAATCATCGACAAAGTCAACTGGGAAACCAGCCTCCTGTAGTAAAACACCGATTCTTAATCCCATGGCTCCAGCGCCTAAAACTGTATATTTCATAAAAGTCACTCCAATCTAATTGATTTTTAATAATTTTATCACTTTCAAATTAAATTGCAACCTTTTTATTAGAATGAACTTTATATATAATAATTAAATAACGGAGGAATTGGTTATGAAATCTAATCAAATTGATTTAGTTAAGCACTTTTTTAGCAATCGGCCGACAGAGGCGATTACTGAAGATTGTCTGGGGCGTAAGTTAATTTATAACGGGCCATTTGGTATTGTTTCCGTATATATTGTTGAAGCTGAGGCGTACCTTGGTGAAAATGATTCTACTGCACACGCTTATCACGGGCGAAGGACGGCTTCTGTTGAACCGCTATATGGTGAGCCTGGAACTGTCTACATTTATTCCATTCACGGACGGTATTTATTTGATGTGGTTACCCAACAAAAGGACGTTCCACAGGGGATTTTGATTCGTGCTGGAGAACCATGTTCTGGGATCGATATTATGAATAAGAATCGAGCTAAACACGGCAAGGACTTAACCAATGGCCCAGGCAAATTGATGGAAGCATTTGGAATTCAAGATATGAAAATGAACCAGTTATTTGTAAATGATTGTCCCATCAAAATCGATCTAAATGATCGAAAAATGCCACAAAAGATAGGAACGGGTGCTAGAATTGGAGTTAACCAAAACGGTCCTTCTGCTAAGTTGCCGCTTAGGTTTTATGTCGCTGGTAATTCTTATGTTTCTGGAATTTTAAAGCGGGATGTTTTACCTAATAACGGTTGGCAAAAAAATAAATAAATTAAGGAGAATTGATTAATGCGATTATTACACACTGCAGATTGGCATATCGGAAGGCGCTTGCATGGATTTGATCTAGAAGCAGAACAGCGCAATGCATTTGCTCAAATTGAACAAATTGCAAGGGATGAGAAAGTTGACGGCATTATAATTGCTGGCGACTTATACGATCGTAGTTTACCATCAGAACAATCAGTTCAATTGTTGAACCAAACGTTGAAAAAATTGAACCTAACCGATCAGCTCCCGATTTACGCAATTTCAGGAAATCATGATAGTGCAACACGTTTATCGACGGGTAGTGAATGGTTCAGAGATACTAATCTGTATATCAATACTAAGGTGGCTCAGGCTTTTTCACCAATTGAGTTTTCGGACGTGCAGTTATTTTTATTACCCTTTTTTGAACCGTTTGAAGTCCGTCAATATTTTAATGATGATTCAATTCAACATATTGATCAAGCTTTCGCTGCAATTATTGATGAGATGAAAAAAAGTTTTGCGCCTAATAAAAAACACGTCTTAGTTTCCCACTTCTTTGCTGCTGGTAGTGCGACCACTGATTCTGAGACTCGGTTAACCGTGGGGGGCTTAGCAGCAGTTCCGACTGCAATGCTTACCGATTTTGACTATGTAGCATTAGGCCATCTTCATGGGAAGGATGCAATTCATGAAGCACGGATTCAATATAGCGGGTCTCCTGTTAAATTTTCGCTGTCTGAAGCTAATCAACAAAAGGGAATATTTATCGTTGATACAAATGATGTAACCAACCGTCAGTTCTTTCCAATTTCACCATTGCATGATGTTAAACAGTTAACTGAATCTTTTGAAACATTAATGGATCCTAATTACTATCAAGATATAAATCGGGATGATTACATTGGGATTAGCATTACTAATCAAAATCAAATTGCAAATATGATGGCGCAGTTACGGAAAATTTACCCCAAAATTATTGAACTAAAACGTCAAAATGGTTATGAGATGGCCTTTAAATATAGCGGTGAAAGTGCTAAACAGATTAGATCCGCCGATCCGTTAGAATTGATGAAGCGATTCTATCGTAAAATAGCTAAGCAGGAATTAACTGAGGATCAGTTGAAGTGGGCCCAAGCGGCCCTTAAGGATGTTCAAAATGGGGGTAAGGATAAATGAAACCATTAACTTTAAGATTAAAAAATTTTGGACCATATGAAGATGAATTGATTGATTTTACCCAACTGAATAAATCATTACTTTTTTTAATCTCGGGACCAACTGGTAGCGGAAAAACGACCATTTTTGATGCAATTACATTTGCACTCTATGGTGCTGGTGCTAGTGATGATCGCTCTGTTGAGCAAATGCGTTCTGATTTTGCTAATCCTAATTTAGAGACTTCTGTTGATTTTAAATTTGAGCATCAAGGAACGGTGTATTTAGTTCATCGCGAACCAAAACAGTTACGAAATAAGAAACGTGGAGACGGACAAAAAGAATACGGAGCGCTGGGGCGCTTAAAAATTTTTGAAAATGGCATTGAAAAAGCCGAGATTACTAAGCTACAACAAATTAACCTCAAATTAAACGACGTATTACAGATTAATCGCCAACAATTCATTCAAATTATTCTATTACCACAAGGAGATTTTAAAAATTTCTTAGATGCTGATAGTGCTGATAAAGAAACCGTCTTACGGCGGATTTTTAAGACGCAATTATATCAAAAATGGGGGGATAATTTAAAAGAACGATTAAAGGTTGAAGCTAATCAGAATAAAGAATGGGAATTAGCGATTGAAAAGGATCTTAGTAGTATTGATTGGCAAACTGCTGATAGTGAATTTCAGGAACTAAGTTTTGGACAAAAAATTGAAATTTTGAAGCAGCAAAGGACATCTGAATTGGGGAAACTTAATGATGATGAAGTTAAAATGCACAATGCGCAGTCGGATTATGATGATTTAAATCAGAAAATAAACGCTGCCCAAAAAATTAATGAACAGATTGAAGAATTAAATGATTATGAACAACAAAGAGTATCCCTGTATGCTAAAAAAGCAGCTTTTATGCAAATAGAACAGCAAATTAGTGAATTGGAATGGGCTAAGAATCAACAACCTACCAATCAAAGAATCAACGAAATGAAAGATCAGATTGATAATTTAAACCTGAAATTGGCTAGCGTAGATCAAGAACTAACAACGAAAAAGCAAGCACGAGTAACCCTTGATTCTGAAAGTCAAGAATTAGCTAATGATTTGCAAGCTCAAAAAAGACGAACTGATCAGCTTTCCATTTATAAACAACAAAGGCCACTTTTTGAAAAGCACCAATTGAAACAAAACGAGCTAAAATCAGCTTTGGCAGAAGCAATAAAAATCCAATCAAAGATTGATGAATTATCCGATCAGCAAAAAGATTTAACTCAAAAAAGGCAAGCTAATGCTGACAAAACAAGTAAATTAACTACATTAAGGGAAGATCAACTCCGAATTGAAAATCGAATTAACCAATTAAAGCCGCTTGTTCCAAGAGTTGAGCAGTTAAATGCCCAAATTAACGATTTAAATCGTTTACAAAATGAACTCGACCATAATCAATCTCAAATTAAAGTTGCGCATACCAATGTTCAAAATTTAAAAGCCCATTACGAAGCATTGAATAATGATTTTATAACTAATCAAATCTTAGTTCTTTCTAGCAAACTAAAGGATGGGGTTCCCTGTCCAGTTTGTGGTAGTATTCAACATCCTCGTCCCGCTGAAGATGTTGAAAATAAAAATATTACTGAAGAGTTAGTGAATATTGCTAATGATGAGTACCATCAAGCTGAGCAGAAATTGACCGAACTTAAATCTAAGGTAAGCGAGCAAAGTGGTCAGGTTGCTAAGCAAAATGATGCTATTGAAAAGATTAAAAATGGAATAATTAGTGAAACTAGTCGGCTGACTACAATCCAGAATACTATCACTGGAACCGAGTTAGATACTGTAATCAATGAACAATTAAGGACAGCCCAGCAATCCCTTAATACCAATTTTGAACAGATACAGGAATTAGATCAATTAACTAAATTGGATTCTAAAATGCAAATAGAGCTTTTACAATTAAATGATGAGTATGATGAATTTGTGCAATCTAAAAATCAAAGTGATATGGAAATTCAAACTATTCGAACGCAATTAATTGATATTAATAGTAGTATGCCTAATGAAATTAAGGATTTAGATTCATTGGATGCTAAAGTAAGTGAATTAAAAATTGCCATTGATGATTATCAAAACAAAGTTAATCAGCTTAATCAAAGAAAAACTGATAATCGTGAATCAATCGTTTCATTAGAAACACAATTAAAAAAACTGCAAGATGATGTTGATGGTTTAAAAAAGGATTACCAAAGTAAAAAAGCGTATTTGGATTCGCAAATTTTAAAATATTTTAAGGATAATGATTATGACAAATTCATTCATTTGTTAAGCCAGTTAGATGAATTAAGTATGTTACAATCAAGGGTTACCAAATATCACCGTGACGTTGATTTGGTCGAAAATAACATCGTTACTTATCGAAAGCTAGTGGGGAATCAAAAAACCGTTGATTTGATTCAAGCGAATGCAAAGTTGACCCATTTAAATCAGATTGTAGTTGATTTAAAGAATCAATATCAGCAAAAACGGGATGCCTTTAACTTAAATGACACGCTTTTAAATCAAGTTATTAATAGCTATAACCAAATTGGTAGCCAAGCACAAAAACTAAATGAGTTGACCCTTCTTTCCGAAACTGTCAATGGGAAGGGGGATGCTAAGTTAAGCTTAGAACGATATGTATTAAGAGCTCAACTAGTAGAAATTTTATTAGTAGCGAACCAATATCTGGATGAACTAAGCTCGAATCGCTATCGATTAAATTTGCATGAAGGAATCGGTGCTAGTCAAAAAGATACGGGCCTTGAGATTGATGTGTTTGATGATAATGTTGGTCAATCACGTGGGGTTAGTACGTTATCCGGGGGCGAAAGTTTTATTGCGTCTTTGAGTCTGGCATTAGCATTAGGAGAAGTCATTCAAAATGAGTCTGGTGGAATTAGTATTGACACCTTATTTATTGACGAAGGATTTGGTTCTTTGGATCGCGAAACATTGCAGACAGCAATGGAAGCACTTGCAAATATTGAATCTTCAGACAGAACGATTGGGATTATTAGCCACGTTGCCACTCTTCAAGAACAAATTCCGATTCAACTAAGGGTAACACCGCTAGGGCAGGGACGTAGTAAAACTAACGTTGTTATCCCGTAAGGAGATGAATACTATTAAATTACTACTTTTCTTTAGGCAACAATTGCATGGCTATACGTTAGATGACCGAACATTATGGTTATTGACGGGGACGATCTTAATTGCTTCGATTGTTACGATCATCATTATTTTATTAAGGAATCGAAAATAGGCATTAATTTGTAACTACATTGAAACACTATTATTTAATGATTAGGATTAAAATATACTGGGGTGATTATATTAATGAAAACTAAATTGATGTTAACTGTACTTGGAATGTCCATTTTATTAGCAGGATGTTCGAGTGAGAGTAGTGACGGTCAATTTTCTGGCCACTCAAAGGGGATTACAGTTGCAGTTAATCGTTCTAAAAAAGAGGCTAAAAGTCAGTCTGAAAGAAATAATAATATGCTTAGGACTGCTGATTATCAAAAAATTGATTCCGCAACGATTCAAAATGCGTTGAATAAAGATCAAATTGCTAGTGCCAAGGCGCAGATTGCCAATAAAAAATTGATTATCAATGGAGCGGTTAAAACCATTGGTAAGGTTAAGGATAACCAAAAATCAATGGTCATTACTTCTAAAGATCAAACATACCTAGTATATGGAAAACCAGTTGTTTTCAATAAGATTAAGCTAGGTGATCATGTTAAAATTTATGGGAATGGATTGGCTTTAATGAATAGTAAAGCTAGTGAGTTTGGGATTAGCTCTGAAAATATTAATAGTAAGACCCTACTTTTTGATGCTAATCAAATTAATAAATAAGTGATTTTATCTCCACTATTCTATGTATAAAATCCTTAATCCATACTTTGACTTTATGGATTAAGGATTTTTTGGTGAATATTTAATAATATTTTAAATGACTTTGTTCGCATTAACTTTTTTCAACATCAGTGGACCACTGAGAGGTTATTTTTCCTCGTAATTTTTAAATGATAGATACAATTGCATAATTGGGAACTTGATAATCGGAATCCCAACGGTAATTAAAATTATAAACATGCCCTCTAGTAATAATGGCTTATTAGTAAGAAATTTAACATGCACACTCCACAGGGCGATAAAGGCAATCGTTAGGATTAATGTTCCTAATAATTGGGCTTTCCAGAAGATCCAATTAAATTTTTGTATTTGATCAAAGCTATACCAACCGATGATGAGATGAGAAAAACCAGCAGTTAACCAGATTGCTGAAGCAACAACGCACAGATTGATTATAAACATCCTCATAATCATTCCCCCTTAAATTTACAATTTTTTTACATTTCATTGATTTAATTATAGTATGGATAATTGTATAATTAAATGATTGAGTTAAAAATAATGAAAGGAACCAATAACTTGCGATTAAAAAGTGGTTATCCATACATAATAATACTAATAATTGCATTAGTGATTTTGTACCCGCAAGTGCATTCACATGCTTTTATTTATGGAGTAGATTCTGCGTTTCATATGAATCGATTCTATGATACAGCAATGCAAATAAAAACGGGTCAATATAGTTATTTTCAATCTTTTTTTGGCTTTCAACAATCTGGTCGTGTTGTCAATGCTCTTTATGGTCCCTTATTTGCTTATTTTAATGGATTGCTATTGTTATTAGCAAAGACTTGGTATCGTTACCAAATTTTAAGTTCCTTCCTAGTTTTATTTATTAGCGGTAGTTTGATGTATCGTTTAGCAGTTAAAAATAATATTAAGAACTATGTTGGGATTTTTATTGCGGTAATTTATATGATGTCTGATCCAGTAATGGCGTGGATCGTTGGACAACAATTTACTGGATGGGGAGCAGCTATTTTGCCGCTATCTTTATTAATGGGCACTGAAATGGTTCGTAAAAGGCGAATATCAGTTATTAGATTAGCAATTGCAATGGCACTTTTATTACAGATCCATGTTATGACATCACTGATGGCAGCGTTAGCCTTGATTCCATTTTTCTTTGCAGCTTTGTATTTATCAACACAGCGCCTAAAGTTGATTTATCAGTTATTGTTATCCATTGGTTTAACACTAATATTAACTGCAAATGTTTGGGGTGGAATGTTAGAATTATCAACCTCTAATAATTTGTTACCAGTTGCACCTGGGATTAATGTAAGTGTTACTGCACCACGGATAGCTGGTCAATCACAGGCAGTATTGGCAAGTGCTGCTAGTACAGGGGTTGGTTCTGGTTTAAATACGCTTGGTGTTAGTGCAGCGTTTTTATTTATTTTAATATCGATTGGTTTATACTTAGTGTTTAATTTTAAGCGGGTGCAGGGTTTAGTATGGTTAGTTACGGGAAATGGAATTTTATTTTTGTGGATCGCTTCAGATTACTTTCCGTGGCACCATTTAGCGGATTGGATTCCTTCCGTTGACTATATCCAATTTCCATCACGATTTTTGGTAGTTGCAACGGTCTTATTATTACTAGCGTTTGGGATGTGCTTATCTAATCTGAATCATTCTATTATCGTTAATTGTGGTAAAGTTATTTTTGCAGTTTTTATTCTTATAACTTTCAATCGAAATGTGAACCATGAAATTCAAAACGGAGTGAATACCTATCGGTCCAAGCAAGTGGTATTGCCAGATCGTAATTTAACGGTTAGCCCCGATAAGCCTGCTAAACTTAGAGCCATGTTTAATGATGATAATTTATCTGATGCCATTAACGCTTTTAATAAACCCACTCCTGATTACCTACCGTTTTTTGTTAAGATTAGTCCAGATCAGTATTGGGTGTACCATCCATATCACCTTTATAAGTCACAAATTTTGACTAATCTATCCGTTCAAGATAAAAAAACTAAACAGAAGATGGCACCCATTAAAAAAACTGTAAACAATAATGCGCTAGATATTTCTTGGACCAATCCACTGGATCATAAGTGGTGGGTTTCCATTCCAGTTATCAAGTATGCTAATACGATAGTAGAAATGAATGGCAAGAAGGTAAGCGTTGATACATCAACGATCGGTAAAATATTTATTGATTCTAAGCCTGGGCTCAATCATGCTAAAATTTATTATCAACCAACCCGATGGTTCAACATGGCAGTGTTGATGATGGCATTCAGTTGGGTGGTTCTGATTGGCTACCTAATTTGGAATTGGATCAAAAATTATTTAAAAAAATTGAAAATAATTGAAAATTAGATTGATTCTAATCAAAAAGTTTTGTAATATATGAAATAAATGAGCCATATTCATTTGAAATGTTACTGACATAGAAAGGTTGGTATTTAATTATGAAGTTAAAGGATTTTAAATCACACATTATTAAAATGATTGGAACCCCTCTCAAATTTAAACGGACAAAGAATAATTTTTTAATTATTTCTACTAATTCTGGAATTATTAACGACAATTCACATACTTTACTTACGATTAACATGAATAAAAAAAATAAATTTACAATTATTGAAAAATTGAGTAACGACATTAGCGAATACATGGCAATTGTTCAATTAGTCGTCATGTTTGCTGATACAGAACCAAGTGATCGAGAAGATGTTACTAAAAATATGAAACTAGTTAATTAGTTCCTAGTGGTTAAATTAAAAGCCAGCCTAACTTAAGGCTGGCTTTTTTAGTTTAAAATAACTGTGATATACTAACTTTCGTTACTTAATTTTAGAAAGCGGGCCTTAATAATGAAAAAAGTCGAATACTGGCGAAGAAATTTAAACGTGTTGTGGTTCGGTAATTTTATTGCTGGTATCGGGTTTAGTTCTATCAGTCCCTTTATTGCACTGTTTATTGGTCAATTGGGGCATTATGGTAATGAACAAGTATCTTTGCTAAGTGGATTGGCTTTTGCAGCCCCATTTATTGTAAAAATGTTTGTGTCTCCGCTGTGGGGAATATTAGCTGATCGGTATGGCAGAAAGCCAATGTTGTTAAGGGCATCATTAGGGATGGCCATTGTGATCGGTTCGATGAGTTTGGTCACTAATGCGTATGAGCTAATTGGTTTAAGGTTGTTACAGGGGGTTTTTGCAGGATTTATTAGTAATGCAATTGCATTAGTTGCCGCAGAAACACCATCTGAGCATATTGGTCAAGCTTCTGGTAAGATATCGACTGGAAATGTATCTGGAACTTTAATTGGACCATTGATTGGTGGTTTGATAGCAACTAGTTTTGGCTATCGATTTACGTTTTTAATTACGGGTCTTGCAATGCTATTAGCATTCTTACTTAGTTTATTTTTGGTGCATGAACATTTTAAACCGATTGCTAAGGGTGCCAATGAGAAAAGTCCTCATTTCTTACAGGGCATTTCAACAGCTAAGGTAATCATTGCGATGTTTTTAACGACCTTATTTGTTCAGGCCACTAATAACTCTATTTCCCCAATTTTAAGCTTGTACGTTAAACAACTACTACCTACTTCCACATCAATAGCCTTATTTGCAGGGGCTATTCAATCAATTAACGGAATTACGATGATCTTAACTGCCCCATTCTTTGGTAGGCTCGGCGATAAAATTGGTGCTAATAAAGTATTGATGTTTGGATTATTCTTTGCCACGGGGGTGTTCTTAGCTACTTCGTTAACCCAAAACATTTGGGAACTAGGCATCTGTCGTCTTTTAGTGGGGGTATCAGATGCCGCATTACTGCCAATGGTTCAAGCAATGTTAGCAAAAAGCAGTCCAAAGGATAGGATCAGTCAGGTATTTAGTTGGAACCAGAGTTTTCAAGCCGCTGGTAACGTGTCTGGACCGATGATTGGTTCTTCAGTAGTATTATTTGGTGGCTATCGAGGTGTTTTTATCGCAACAGCAATCATAGCTAGTGTTAATTTATTAATAGTTCGTAAACTTAGTAATGGTTAAATGGTTATTCAAATTTAATGATAAGTTTTTTACCTTTAATTTACTAAAAATTTACAGTAATTATTGTATAATAATAAATGATTTAATTTAATCCCCTGGGGCGTAGACTTTTTGGTTTACGGCCCCTTTTTGATTGCTAAAGAATTGACATTTAATATAACGAGACTAGAATATTAGCTAATAATTATGCAATATTATGTTTTTTAATCATTATGGATGGAAGGGGTGATGATTGCGTGGAACAAAGAGAGCAACTAGATATTCTTAAACACTTAGTTAACACTAATACCGTTGCTGATAATGAGGCGATGATTGCTAAATATATTAAGGGCATTTTTGATAAGCATGGAATTAAGAACCAATTAGTCGATCAATTTTCTGGGAGAGCGAATTTGTTAGCTGAAATTGGGAATGGCCATGGCCCCAAATTGGCTTTTGCAGGGCATGAAGATACCGTTCATCAGGGGAACGATAGCGATTGGCAAACGCCACCATTTGACGCAACGGTTAAGGATGGGGTTATATATGGCCGTGGAGTGACTGATATGAAGGGTGGTTTGGCTGCTCAAGTAATTGCAATGGTCATAATTGCAGATTCTAATGTTGAGCTAAATGGGACTTTAAGATTTATGGCAACGATTTCAGAAGAATTGACGCAAGGCGGTGCGCATTTATTAAGTGAAAAGGGGTATGTTGACGATTTAAATGCAATGATAATTGGGGAGCCGACTGGTGTACCAATTAAAGATCTTCACAGCTATTTTAATAGTGGTGGTAATAATACGAACTCTGAAAATCTAAATTTGTTAAGCGGCTCTTCGCATTTTGAACAACACTTTATCGTCGATGCGCATAAGGGAGCATTAATTTATAAAATTGAGAGCTTTGGTAAGGCTGCCCATAGTTCTACTCCTAAGTTAGGAGTTAGTGCAATTGATAATTTATTTGAATATCGTGTTGCTGAACACAAACTATTTGATAGTTTGAAATCGTCAGACGATGATTTAGGATCAACTATATATACTCCAGATATTTTTGTTGGTGGCAAGCAAGTAAATAGTATTCCTGACTATGCTTATCAAGAGGTAATGGTTCGGACGATTCCGCAATTATCTAATGATCAGATTATTAGTAAACTAAGAACGTTAGTTAATTTATTTAACCAACAGTTAAATTTCAAATTAAAATTAACGGTTGAATTTAGTGGCGATCCTGTCAAAAGCAATTCCAATGCTGAGATCATAAAAATTGCAAAGCAATTTGCGAATAATGATTTAGCGGAGCAGTTATCATTACCCTTAATGCAAATTTCAATGGGGACCGATGGCTCTCAATACAAGAAGCGCAACCCACATTTGGACCTAATTGTTTTAGGGCCCGGTAATAACACTGCGCACCAAGCAAATGAATGGATGGATCTAGATTCATATTATCGATTCATTAAATTATATTATGATATTGCTGTAGCATACTTAAAGTAGTTTATGATTGGAAGAAAGTAAATAAGATATGAATGAGATGGAAGCTAAACATCACGCTAACTTAATACTTAAGCGATTGCAACCTTGGTTCAAAGGTCTTTTTAATACTAGATATCGTTTAATTTTGGTAAATGATCAATATGATCGTTGCTATAATTTTTATATGGAAATTAGCCGAAATCAAACGCTTACTAGGGTGGTTCCACTTCATGAAATTGATGATTACGACATGAATGCGTTGTTTTTAATTTTAAGATTTTTAAATCAAGAGTGTCACCTGTCGATTGAGTTTCGTAATTTCACAGCTCAAGAGGTAATCATTTTGAAACACTACTTCCACTAGGATATTATTAAACTGATTTGATATAATGGAAATAACTATTTAATGGGGGTGATCTTAATGATTACATTAGCTGGTACAGTTGGTTCTGGTAAAACATCATTAGCGCAGAAGCTAGCAGAACATTTAGATACGGATGCTTTTTTGGAACCCGTTGAAAGTAATCCAATTTTACCAAAGTTTTATGCAAATCCAAAAAAGTATGGTTTTCTTTTACAAATTTATTTTTTGAATAAACGATTGGAAATGATTAAAAAGGCGCAGACTCATCATAACAATGTTTTAGATCGTTCAATTTATGAAGACTCCGTTTTTACAGATGTTAACTATAAATTGGGTAATATTAACTTAACTGAAAAGAACGTTTATGATAGCCTTTTGAACAATATGATGCAAGAAATACCAAATTCCAACCGTAAGAAAAAACCAGACTTATTGGTTTTCATTGATATTGATATTAATCACCAATTAGAGCATATTAAACGGCGGGGCCGTGAGTTTGAACAGGTTAATAATAATCAACATTTATTGGATTACTATCAAAAATTACAGTTAGCATATCAACGTTGGTATGATAGTTATCGTGAAAGTCCTAAAATGAAGATTAATGGTAATCGTTATGATTATGTTAATAATACTGATGATTTAACTGAAGTACTTAGACAGATCGAATATCACGTTGTTAAATAATTAGTTTTGACTAATTTTATGCATTATAGTAGTATTGATTACGTTATAATAATTTAAAGTATAAATATTAATGGGGTGCCGATTGTTGGCTGAGATTATACCCATGAACCTGATCCAGGTAATGCTGGCGATAGGGATTAATCATAATTCAACCATAATAATCTCTATCTATTTAGATAGGGATTTTTTATTTTGGGACACTATTATTTATTTATACACAGGAGGATGAAGAATGGGTCAACAAAATCGAATTCAAAAGGTAACGATTTTGGCAATTATGATTGCATTGGATTTTGTGCTATCACCGATTTTCAGAATTGAAGGGATGGCACCAATGTCTAGTGTCTTAAACGTTACTGCTGCAGTAATGATGGGGCCAGTTTATGCAACGGTTATGGCAGTCGTGTGTGCATTGATGAGAATGTTATTTTTAGGAATCCCACCATTAGCATTTACTGGGGCTGTCTTTGGAGCATTCTTAGCTGGAATATTGTACTTATATAAGCGTAATACCTGGATGGCAATTATTGGGGAAGTAATTGGCACTGGGTTAATTGGCTCGCTAGCATCATATCCAGTAATGGTTTGGTATACTGGTACACATAGTCAATTGTTTTGGTTTGTATTTACACCTCGCTTTTTTGGTGGGGCAATTTCAGGATCAATCATTGCATACTTGATTCTCCTTAAGTTAGTAAAAACAAATCAATTTAAAAGGATTCAACGGTTATTCTTCAAAAATTAATTGCATTAAAAATTAAAAGCGTAGCTATGTCATTCATAGCTACGCTTTTTTGATGCTATTTAATTTGGTGTCTACCATTAATTGCCAATTGGAATATTGACGTTGGTAGGGTTATTACCATTTTGAAATTCATCATTGTTAATTGAATATAGCACCTTGTTATTACTTGCATTTCCGTTGATAACAACCTTGGAGTTTGATGTAGCTCCGTCAATTGTATCTAATTTAATCGTGTTATTATTGCCCCCCATAATTAACTCACGGGTGGCCTCAGATTCTTGTTCTGAAGTGAGGTGATTTCCTTGAAGGACATTATTATTTCCTGAGATGTAAACATCCCCGATTTTTTTATCAAAGCCCTTTGGATTGTCCTTATCACCACGAATATAAATCGAGTTATTAGATAGGGTGTTATAGTTCCCAGTAATATAGATTGCCCGACTATAGTATGATTGAATGTTATTGTTTGAAATCATAACATGATCACCGTTATTAACTTCAACATTGGTGAATCCATCTGGATAAATGTTGTTATTGGAGATATTTGCAGCATATGGATTGTCTAATTTAACAGAAATACCACCAGGTTGAGCACCGATAAAGTTATTAACAATTTTAGCTTGCTGTGACGCTCCTAGCAATTGGACACCATTGGTCAACTCTGAAATCCAGTTATCTCTGATATCTGGAGTATCGGCACCACTTAAGGTAATTCCGTAGGTAGCGTTTTTCATTGCTATATCATGAATTTTTAACCCATCAGAATCTTGTGGACCGCTTATTAGCGTTTGAATGCTGTTAGGATTATTACTACCGATCATATTGAGATGGTCAATTTCGATTCCGCTTATTCGAGGTGACTTGTTAGCAACCCCAATTTGAATCCCCGTCGTGTTACCATCAGCGATGATTAATCGACTACCACCCCCTGTAACCAACGTACCGTTTTGAGAATCAACATTAGAACGTAATCCCGCATTGATTCCTTTGATGCGAACATGGTTACTATCAATAACTACTGGTGTTTTAAGATAAAAGTCACCATTTGGAATTAAAATGGTTCCACCAGAAGATGGCATCTGGGAAATAATCTTGTTAATGATTGCTCCAGAATCAGTATTGGTATCGCCGCTTTTAACGCCGTAATCAGTTAATTTGTAGTAAACATCAGATAGGGCATCTTTACCATTTTGACCAGTATCACCCTTTGGGCCTTGAGCACCAGTGTCACCCTTTGCTCCATTTGCTCCAGTATCTCCCTTTACTCCTGGAGTACTCGTCCCAGCAGCACCGGTGTCCCCCTTAGGACCTTGTAGACCAGTTGCACCGATGTCCCCCTTAGGGCCTTGTAGTCCAGCAGTACCAGTGTCACCCTTAGGCCCCTGTAGTCCAGTAGCCCCAGTATCACCCTTAGGCCCCTGTTGACCAGTCGCACCAGTGTTACCCTTAGCGCCTTGTTTACCTGTATCTCCCTTAGGTCCCTTCAAAAGTTTGATATTGGGGTGGTTAGGTCGGGCTTTTTTTACCTTCTTTTGCTTATGATTTTTTTTAACAGCTTTTTTAGCTGATTTTTTAGGTTCTTTCTTACTGTTTTTATGGGTTGCAGCATTAACGGAATCACCGTTACTATTTAAAGTGCCTCCAAACATTAAGAATGCAGTGGTTGTTGCTAACAATGTAATTATTTTTTTGACATTATTATTCAATCCCTGTGTTCCTCCATTTTTCATAATTAGTATGTATTGATCAATACAATACTAATTATACTATTATTATAATTTAAAAGATATAATTATTTTTAATATTATTTAAACAATTGCTAACACTGTAGTACAAATTTGGATCAATTTATTAAATAAACAATACTTAATTTAAACTATTATATTAATAATAATTAGCCGTTCTTTTACCAAAAATTTACATAATTGGTTCTAAAATTAATTTTTGCGCATTTATTTTTACAAAAAAAACACATTTGTTTTACAACTTATCTAAATTAGAATGTTATTCTTGAAATCGTTAAGAAAAGTTAATGAATTTAACAATTCCATAAGGATAGGTGAGAATATTGTCAATTCAACTAAAGCATCTTGAAAAGAAATACGAAGGATCAGATACACCAGTTTTAGAAAATGTTTCTGCGCACATCGAAGATAATGAATTTTTTGCAATCGTTGGACCATCAGGTTGTGGGAAAAGTACATTACTTAGAATGATTGCGGGAATTATTCCCATCACTTCAGGAAGCCTGTATTTAAACGGTGAAGTCGCAAACGACTTAGAACCAAAGGATCGGAAATTATCAATGGTATTTCAAAGCTATGCTTTATACCCATTTTTATCTGTTTTTGATAACGTTGCGTTTGGCTTGAAGGCACGTAAGCAACCAAAAGAAGAAATTAAAAAACGTGTTGAAAAAGCATTATCATTAGTCAACCTTAATGACTACAAGGATCGTAAGCCAAAGGATCTATCAGGTGGTCAAAGACAACGGGTAGCATTAGCACGTGCAATTGCCAATGAATCTAAAATTTGTTTGATGGATGAACCACTATCAAACCTTGATGCCCAATTAAGAGCTAAGATGAGAATTGAATTGAAAGAACTACAACGGAAATTAGGTTTAACTGTGATTTACGTTACCCATGATCAAGTGGAAGCAATGACGATGGCTGATCATGTAATGGTTCTTAACAACCACCATGTTCAACAAATCGATACACCACTAGGTGTGTACCAACAACCAGCAAATGAATTCGTTGCTTCATTCTTTGGAACGCCACAAATTAACTTAATTAGTGCTACTTATGAAAAGGGTTCCCTTAAGATGGATGAAGACTTCATTTTGGATACTGATGATTCATTAATCGAAGGCCACAAGTACAAGGTTGGAATCAGACCTAACCAAGTTAATATCAAAATTGATGTTAACAATGGAAACGCACAAGTAGTCAATGTATCACAACTTGGTGATCGGACCATGGTCGAAGCATTATTGGGGAACCAACAAGAAATTAGAATCGTTTTAAACGGTCAAGTTGATATTCGCCCACAACAATTTATTCAAATCGAAGGTGCAAATGGATACTTCGTTTTCGATGCTGATGATCGCAGCTTAGTGAGCGTTAAGAAGGGAGTTTTATTAAATGCTTAAGTCGTTTGAAGGAAATAATTTTAATAATGATGATGAAGTTAATAATTCTAAGACTTCCGAAACTTCAACTACTAAAAAAGCATTAAAAAAGCACAGTGATGCTTTATATGCCATCTTATTCTTGGGGCCTTCGATCTTATTGCTAGGGGTATTTGTTTTTTATCCAATGCTCAAGACCTTATATATGAGTTTGTTCTTGACTAATAACTTTGGGCAAACGACTATCTTTGTGGGGTTGAATAATTACATCTCACTACTGAAATCAGCATCATTCATTTCTAGTTTGTTATCAACCTTTGTTTACGTGATTGCTGTCATGATTTTGACCATTGTTTTTGGTTTAGCATTAGCAGTTTTTGCAAATCAAAAGCTTCGTGGGATTCAGTTCTTTAGAACGATTTTCTCATCAACGATGGGGGTTTCAGTTTCCGTTGCAGCGATCTTCTTCCTATTTGTTTTCAACCCCACAAGTGGATTGCTAAATCAATTTGCAGGGTTGGTACATTTACCACAACTAAATTGGATGACAGATCCTAACCTAGCAATGATTACCGTTATTGTTTCTACCGTTTGGATGAACCTTGGATTTACGTTCTTAGTTTTATTTGGAGCTTTACAAGCGGTTCCTCAATCACTTTACGATGCTGCAGATATCGAAGGGGCGTCTAAGCCATACCAATTATTTAAAATTACCATTCCAATGATTTCACCATCACTCTTTTTCGTCGGGATCGTTACGTTGATCGGGGCTTTCAAGAGTTTTGGGTTGATTGATTTAATGACGGCCGGGGGACCTAATAACGCCACTAACCTTTTGGTTTATAGAATCTATCAAGATGCATTCTTAAATGGTAACTATAGCCAAGCAAGTACTGAATCAATCGTATTGACCATTATCATTGCGGTTATGACCATTATTCAATTTAAAGTCTTAGAAAAGCGGGTGAACTACTAATGGATGTTGCAAATAATAGTCAAACAGACAGTAAACGCAAATTTAAGATTAGTAATGTTTTTCAATATTTACTTTTGATTATTTTAGCTTTGATCGTGATTGGGCCATTTCTATTAGGCCTTTGGACTAGTTTTCTACCTACTGATAGTATTACAAAGGGGTCATTAGCTGGTAAATTAACTTTTGATAACTACGCTACTGCGATTAATACAACTCCAGTGCTTAGATACCTATTAAATAGTTTTGTTGTTTCAGTAATTAGAACAATTGGCGAAGTCTTCTTCTGTTCACTAGCTGCATACGCATTTGTGTTTCTTAAATTCAAAGGTCGGAACTTCCTTTTCTTTGTTTTCTTAGCAACCATGATGCTACCGTTTGAAGCTGAAGTAATTCCCAATTTCATGACTGTTAAGTCAATGAACCTATTGAACACTTACTCAGTAATGATCATTCCATTTTTGACATCAGCATTTGGGACCTTTATGTTAAGACAAGCATTCCTCCAAATGCCTAAGGATTTAAAGGAAGAATCAGATATTGAAGGCTTATCACACCTTCAATACTACTGGCACGTTGTATTACCATACTCTAAGATTTCATTATTAACCCTGGCAGCTTATAGCTTCTTATCGAGTTGGAATGAATATCTATGGCCAATGTTAACCACTTTTAGTGATAAATACAGAACCGTTCAAGCTGGTTTGAGACAAATGCAATCCACTGAAACATTTAATAACTGGGGAATGATCATGGCTAGTGCCGTTATCGTAGTTATTCCTACACTTATTATCCTATTTGCTGGTCAACATTTCTTTAAGTCTGGCTTAAACGATGGATCTGTAAAATAAGGAGGATTAACATGAAAAAGCGGTTATGGATCATAGGAGTTATTGGAGTTATTTTACTATCCATCTTCGGAGTAATGGCTAGTTCCAATTCAAGTGCAGATGAGTCTGCTCAATCTGGAAATAGAACCAAGATTATTTTCTGGCACGAAATGACTGGAGCTGGTGCAGCTCAAATTCAACAATTTGCCGATAATTTTAACAAAAAGCAAACCAAGTATGAAGTTATCCCTGAGTATGAAGGAAGTTATAACCAAGCGATTCAAAAGGTATTACAAACTCACGGTACGAATGCTTCACCTGCAATCTTCCAATCAATGGACGTTTCAACTGGTCAAATGAGAAATGCAAACATCACGACGCCAGTTCAAAAGTTTATTGATCAAGATAAGTATGATATGAGCAAGATTATGCCCGCTGCACGTGCTTTTTACAGTAAGGGTGGCGAACAATTATCAATGCCATTCAATACTTCACAACCAACGTTATTCTATAATAAGGCAGTTTTTCGTAAGTATGGGGTAAAAGACTTACCAGTTGATCCTTCTTACGATGATATTGAAAAAGCGGCTAAAGAACTTACTGAAAAATCTAAGGGGGCCGTTAAAGGGGCAACCGTAGATGCTTATGGTTGGTACTTTGAAGAATTCATGGCTAATAGTGGTCAATCCCTTGCCAATGAAGAAGATGGTCATACTGGTTTCCCAACCAAGGTAAACTTTACGAACCAAGCGACCGTTAATGCAATGAACTGGCTTCAAAGTATGAATAAAAACGGTTCATTCATTAGCTTTGGCTCAGGAAGTACCTCAGCTTCAAACGAAATTGCTTCATTCCTTTCAGGAAAGCTTGGCATTATGCTACAATCTTCTGCATCAATGGGTCAATTACAATCTGCTTCCAAACCTGGTGATTTAGGTGTAACATACTACCCAAGACCAAATGGCCAAAAGGCGAATGGGGTTGCAATTGGTGGTGCTTCGATTTGGATTTCAAATGATAAGGATTCTACTACCCAACAGGGAGCATGGGAATTCATTAAATATCTAATGGAACCTGAAAATCAAGCTGACTGGCAAAAAGCAACTGGTTACATTGCCCTTAACAAGGATTCACAAAATGAACCAGTGTTGAAGGAACTTTATAAGCAACGTCCTGAATCACAAGTTCCAAGCAACCAACTTGCCAGAACTAAGCCTAACGCTACTAACTCAGGAATTTTAATGGAAGGGTTAGTTCAAATGCGGACCATTACGCAAAACGCAATGCAACAAATTTATGCTGGCCGAAATGTTAATGATGCATTGAAAGATGCTGAAAACCAATTTAATTCATATTTAGCACAGCATAATAAGGCTAACGGCTACACTAATAAATAGTAAAGAGGGAATTTAGATGAAAACAATGGTTTTTGCCCATCGTGGAATTCCAGTTCAAGAACCTGAAAACTCATTAAGTGGCTTTAAGTACTGTTTAGAAAACGGTGCGGCTGGTTTAGAGTTTGATATCCATTTAACTAAGGATAATGTTCCGGTCATCATGCATGATGAAAAAATTGATCGAACAACTGACGGTAGTGGATTGATCAATTCATATACCTATGAAGAATTAAGTCAATTTAAGCTTGCAAATGGTGAAAAGGTGCCAACCCTAGATGAATTTATTGAATTAGTTGAAAATAAGGATATCTGGTTGAATCTAGAGTTTAAAACCAATAAGATTCATTACCTGGGGATTGAAAAGATTGTTTTACAAAAGATGAATGCAGCGAAACTTAAGCACCACGTCATCTATTCGTCCTTTAATATTGATAGTCTTCGTATTGCTAGAATGTTAGACGAAGACCAAGACTATAACTTTTTATTTGAAAAGAAGTTGAGTGATCCGCAACTTACCATGAAAAAGGAACATTTGAATGGTTTGCACCCCGGTTATTACATTCCAGGGCTTGAGAAACATGAAAGAATTTGGACGATTGATGATGCCGCTGAACAAGCTAAATTGTTTAAAGCAGGAGTGGCTGGTATCTTTACTAATGATTTTATTAGTGCTGAAGCATTAAAAAAGCAGCTCTTAACTGATTCAGTTCAATAATAGTTTGATTAATAACGATTCCTATTAATTTGGGATCGTTATTTTTTATGATAAAATAATTGCCAATAAATAGATTCCTGATATTACTTGGAGTAGTATAGGAAATACATCGTTCAATAATCTATTAGGTAGGCGTTTATTTTGAAAAAAAAGCAAAAACTATTAATTACATTCGGATTAGTGTTAATTACTGTCATTGCAATAACTAAAACCATCTCAATTAAAAGCAAGGGCCAAATTCCAGGAACTTATGTCAACGAACCATTTGAAATTAATGCCAACTCTGTTCAATTAAATGCTCCATATATCAGTCAAAAGGCGATTAAGGCATGGAATGGATGTGAGGCAGCTAGTTTGTTAGCTGGATTGCAATCCAAGGGCGTCCTTTTAAAAACAGATTTACGAACTTTTTTGAAGCAAATGCCAAGAAGTAAGGACAATAATCCTTATAATGGATATGCAGGATCACCATATATCAAGCTGCAATCCAGCATTTTTCAATCAATCTTTCCCAAAGCACTTGCTAAGTGGGGGAATCGGTACCATTCCGTAAAAGATATTAGTGGTGCTTCTATAAATGAACTTAAGCATCAGGTCAAAATTGGCAATCCAGTCGTAACCTACATTGTTAGTTACTATTTGAAACCTAAGTTTCAGAAGTACTTTTGGGGAACTGGAATTACAAACAGTCACGTAGTATTGTTGGATGGATATGAAAAAGGGTACTATCATGTATCTGATCCAAATCGTGGCAAATATTGGGTTAAGGCTAATTTATTTGAACGCTCATATCAATATAAAAAATATGCTGTTGCAATTCAGTAAGGAATGACTGGGAAAGGTCATTCTTTTTATTTCATTTTTATTAGGCAAACCTAAAAAAATATTATGATATACCTTATATTGTGCCTCGTTTTATGTTATATTATTAGCGGTACCAGATTGTTTCTATCGATAGTTTGCTGATTTGTTAGTTAGCCATCTTGAATGGCTATGGATAGAGAGGATGATTAGAATGACAAAATCAATCTTAGCTGCTTTTGAAGATTGTGTTGATGTTAGTGCGGACGTACGTTCCGGTTTATCTAAAAACGTTTATTCATCAAAGTATTTGGGAATGTTCATGACAATGATCAATGATTTTGATAGTGGATATCGAGTGGTTGGCACTCAGTATTTTTTAGAAGATGTTGCAGCAAGGTACGCGCACAGTGATATCAACAATGAATCTGGAATTCGAAAAGGCTTGCTTGATTTGTTCGATCAATATTTTACTGACCGTCGAATAATCATTTTCGACTTGAATGAACCATTTTTCCAAATGGTTGACCGTTACTATTCTGATAACTTAGGCGGCCATTTTAAGCCTGCTAAGTATCGAAATTACGTTAATGGTTGTTTGCTAACCGATGCAATTAATTCTAATCAAGATCTTGAGTCAGTCATAAATAATTCCATTTTTCATGGAAATGCTAGCTGTCAGGATATTGAGGATCAATTAATTACTAATTAATCGGGGGCTTAAAATAAAAAGCGGGGATAAAACTGATCTATTCATCAGTTTTACCCCTGTTTTTATTATTAATTTAGAATCTTAAGATTATATTTTACGAACTAAAATATAAAATTAGTTTATAAATGAGACGATTGTTCGTATTTATAGTTGTTTAAAACATTTAATTAGCATATAATGTTAATAATTTAATGATAGGGGTGTTTTAATTATGAATCAATATCCACAAGCTTTAACTATTGCTGGTTCAGACAGTGATGGAAGTGCCGGAATGCAAGCAGATTTACACACTTTTCAAGCTTTAAAGGTACATGGAACGTCTGTGATTACAGCATGTGTTGCAGGAAACTCTTATGGAATTCATGATAGTGTTACAATGCCAACTTCATTTATTGCGAATGAATTTAAAGATTTGGCTGATGATTACCAAATTCGAGCATCAAAAACAGGGATGCTGAGTGATAGTGAATTAATCAACACGGTGGTTGAAAATTATACTAAGTATGATTTTGGACCACTGGTTGTTGATCCAGTAATCATTACTAAGCATGGCGCAATGCTTTTAGAACAAGAAGCATTCGATACTTTAAAAGAAAAACTGATTCCATTGGCAACAATAATCACTCCTAACTTTTATGAAGCCCAAAAGTTAGCTGAAATGGAAATTAACAGTAAGGACGACATGCTAACTGCTGCTAAAAAGCTTCGTGAAATGGGTGCTAAGAACGTAATGGTAAAGGGACGTCATGATAGTGACGATCAAGATGAAGTTACTGACTTAGTATTATTAGAAGATGGTAGCCATTTCTGGCTTACAGGGAAGTACTTTTCTACTGATCGTAAGAATGGAACTGGTGATACCCTTTCTGCTGGAATTACTGCAGAATTGGCTAAGGGGACTGCGATCGAAGATGCGATTCGCATTGCTAAAGCATATGTTGATCGTGCGATTCAAAATGAAATTTTAGTAGGTCATAAATATGGTCCAATTAACCATTGGGCAACTGATGATATTAAATAAAAAAAGATGATGACCATTATGGTCATCATCTTTTTTATTTAGCAATGGTGGAACTAGGCCGATTACCAAAATCTAGCGAATCGCCAATCCCCATTCCAATTATTGAAACGTTTGTAAGATCTTTTTGAGCATTAACGTTTCCTCTAATTTTTCTTAAATTATCGGAAAGCTTATTTCCATCGTCACACTGGAAACTATGATTAATGTTTTTATAGAAAATACGGTTAAATCTAAGGTAAAACATAGCATTTGCCCTAGCATCATTTGTTGATTTAGCAGCATCACGATCAGAATACACACTAAGTTGACTCCCTAGATCACTTAAAGAGCTAGGTCTACCATCTTTAATTAGTTCATTTATTAAGCTAGTCTTAGTAGATTGATTCAATAGTTTCATGTATTGGTTAACTTGGTAGTTAAAATACTTTTTGTTTTTAACTCCAGCATTATTAGTAACTTTGGCGGTTGCATCAGCACGTCCGTTGATCGTTGGTGATACGAAAAAACTAAATGCGCCAGTCAATAATACGGATGTCAATATAGTTTTGACAAATATTTTTTTCATTTTTAAAACCCCTTTAATTATTTTAGCTTCCGATATTAACATTTAAATTTTAAAAACTAATTATGAAGAAAACAACAATCGAAACGATGACAATAGCAATTGATTTTAAGTTAAAGGTTGCATTATGAACATTTTCCTTAGAAATGTAAGCATTTTGGTAATGATTAACTTTTTTATTATTTTCCTGAATAGCAGTATTTAAGTCACTAGTTTGATCTTCCACTTTTTGCTTTTTATTAATCCATTTACGAAGGGTCGCATCTTTCGAATTTTTCTTATTAAATACTTGCTTGTAGTGATAATTAACAATGATTTTATCGTGTTTTGCAGCAGTTAAAGCCTTAGAGAGATCCTTTTGCTTCTTGAGTAATGGTGGCAATATTTTATTAACAGTTGAATTATTATCCTGATAATTTTGTGAAAGTGCCTGTGAAACAGCATCATAACCGATCCTCGTTGCAAATAATACAATAATAATTAAAACCAATTTAATTAGCATCTTGAATGAAAAGATTGATCGAATGCTTTCATTTTTCATAATTATACCCTCTTGTAATCATTAATTTCAATTCTCAATTATACGCTGAAGTTGAATTAGTTTTAACCAATATGCTCAAAACTAAAGGCTTGCTTAAGCGATTGTTTAGAGTAAAATATAATAAAAGTTATTTACTCTTATTGAGAAACGGAATTTTTCAAATGTTAAGGGTTTATATCATTTACGTTAAGAAAAAGTTAATTACCAGACTTACTTACTTGTTATTAGTATAATAAAGATATTAATTATTAAGGAAAGGGTTTAAAGTTATGAAAAATAAGACCAAAAAGATAATTGGTTCATTGCTTTTCTCAGGGATGCTAAGTTTTATGACGCTATCTGCTCCCTTAAAAACTAACGCAGATAATACTACTTCGGGAAGTAGCGCTGCCTCAAGTGTTATTTCTAGTTCAAGTAGCTCCAGTAGTAGTGGATCAAGTAGTGCAGCTAGCAGTGCCAGTTTTAGTTCAGCTAGTTCTACTTCATCTAGTTCGCAGGCTAGCAGCACTAGTTCTTCATCTAGTAGTACCTCTTCAAGCAGTAACAGTAATAAAGTAACTTACACGGTTAAGACAGTTAATAACTATGTAATGAGAGTTATTAATAATGATTCTGTTAAAATTTGGGACACACCATACACATCTTCAAGTAAGGTAAGCAATCGAACTACTAATTTGAAGGGTAAATTGATTAAAATCATTCAAACAGCCAGTGGTTCTGATGGAAGTCTCTATTACCATATTACTTATCAAGGTCAAGATTTGGGTTGGATTTACAAGAGTTACTTAAGCTACACTGATGATTATGAAATGCCATATGTATATACTAGTCAGCTTTACCCCATTTATGCACCAAGTGGATGTGAAGCGGCAGCTTTGAAGATGGCATTAAGTACCAAGGGTGAAGCACTTAACATCCCACTAGATAAATTCATTAACTTAATTCCAAGAAGTTCTGACCCTAACAAAGGTTATAAAAACGATCCATTTACTAAGGGTGCTGGAGCAACTATTTACCCTAATGCATTAGCTAATTTTGCTAAAAGATATGCTAGTGGATCAAAAGACATCACGAATACCAGCTTAAGCAATATTATTTCCAATGTTAAGCGGGGCAATCCGGTCGTGTTCGAAGGTTCTTGGAGAATGATCGTTAATTCTAAGTCCGATCACGTATTAGTGATTCTGGGTTACAAACCAGGTAAATTCTTAATCGCAGATCCTTACATGAGAAAGAATTCACCAAACAAGGTATTTTGGACTTCAACTAGTGATTTTCTAAAAATTTGGCATACTTCTAAACGTGGTAGTCGTGCAATGACTGTTATTTAATAATATGTCTTAGTTTATTTTTAGATTTTGTAATAAAATATTTTAAAATTAATAATAAAGAGACCAATAAATCGGTCTCTTTTTCATTTATATGCTAAAATGATATTATTAATATTATTGAAAGAGGGTTGTAGAGTGGATAACGATTATAATCAGAAATTATATCGAATCACTCGGGCGTTAAATCATCCTGTTCGAATTCAAATTTTATATTATCTATCTGAACACGGAAAAAGTAACGTTACGAATTTAGTTAATCAAGTGAATATTTCGCAACCAGCTGTTTCTAGACACTTGAGAATTTTATTTGATTCACAGTTGATTACCAGTAAGCAAAACGGTAAGGAAAAGGTTTATCAATTAACTGATAATCATGTCAAAGAACTGCTCCAAGTTCTTCATAATCATATTGAAGAACAAATTGATTAATCTTTTGCTTGAAAAATATATCAAAGTATGGTTATATATAACTATGATGATTTATTAAATAAAAAAACTAATTACCAGGGCAATGGTAATTAGTATTATTATCTTGATTATAGTTCTGAAAACCAATTAACTTGCTTTTGGGGGCAGTAATTAAGTTATTTATACAGATGATTAGTTATTACGACAAACCAAGACGGTATTATTATACCATAATTTTATAATATTTACCTAAAAGTCCGCAATTTTGCGGACTTTTTTGTTTTTTCTGATTTTATTATTAAACCATGATATTATTTAAGTAATAAGAATTGGAGGAATTATAAATGAAAATTGATTTTGATCTAAATCGCATAAAAGCACTACTCAATGAGAGTAAAGAATTACATAGTCAAGTTCGGATTTCTGATGATTTGATCGATCCTTTTGATCCTGAGATGCCTCATTTTAGAGTTGATGTTGATGGATGCTCTATTTTTATTGGTAGTGATGAGGAAGATGAAAGTGTATTTACTTTTAAGGAGTTTGAATACCTTAAATCAATTAATTTTAACTTATTATCCAAAAATACTGAAAAACTTAATTTTGCTAAAAATATCCTTAGTAGTGAATTTGGAATTGAAATCGGTGAATTAAATGATGCTACTAAGTATGTAGATCAATTTAGCGAATCTGATGTTGTTAGTGGAATCTTACAAATGGTTGATGGCTTTGACTGGGTTCATCACTATGTAATGGCAAACGAAAAATTAATGTAGGAGCATTTAGATGGCTAGATCAAGAAGGGAACGTAAAAAAGGCAATCAACGATTCTCAGTTTCAATTAATGTTAATCTACCAACCGTATCATTAGTACTATTGATATTTTCGATAGTTGGTTTTTATATTGCTAATGATAGCTTGTTGATTATTTTAATTAGTTGGGGGATGTTGATCAGTGCCTTGATTTATTTAAATACATTTTGGCTAGGTGCAAAGGAGATTTTTGCTCAGCAGGTCGTTGATTTGAAAGTTAAACCTGATAGTTTAATTTTAATTCTTAATGGTAATTCTGAGCTCTTAATTGATCAAACCATCCAAAAATTAAAACAAAGTAGTATGGTTTCACTAGTTAACGAAAACTTTACGGAGCTACCATATGATAATGAATCATATGACTTTGTAATTGTAAATAATACATTTCAAGATATTAGACCGCACGTGAAAAAAATGAAGGCCCTTCAAGAAGCAGCACGAGTGATAAAAAAAGGGGGACGAATATTGATTATTGAGCGGGGATTGAATTCAAATCAATATCGTAGTTTTTTAAAACAGGCTGGTTTTAGTCGGATTTTAATTAAGAATGTTGGGCCCCTAGGTTGGTGGTCAGGACCTTGGTGTCCGACTAACGCCATTAAAGCTCAAAAATGGTAAAAAAAGGATGCAGATTAATCTGCATCCTTATTTTTTATCCTGGTCATTGTTATTTTGATTAGTGTTTTGATTTAATAGATCATTTTGACGCTTTTCTTCATTGAGCAATTCGATTCGTTCATTGTGAATGATGTCCAATTCATTCCTGATTTCGCCTAAAATTTCTAATTGCAGTTTTTCAATCTCAAAATTATGTGGCATTTGATTTTGATTTAATTGATCAAGTTTAGCATGCAGGATTCTTAGTTCATTTTCTGACTTGATATTAACGTGGTAATCGTTATCTGCGCCTAAATGGTCACGGTGACTAGAACGATTTTGGCTCATCATGATGATTGGTGCCTGAATAGCAGAAATACAACTTAGTGCTAAGTTAAGTAAGATGAATGGATATGGATCAAAGTGAGCCCCAAATAGGTGGAACACATTGATGAACATCCAACTTAGTAAAAAGATGATAAAAGTTAGGATAAAGCTCCAGCTTCCCCCGAACTTAGCAACTTGGTCAGCAACTTTTTGCCCAAATGTTTCTGAAGAATTAAGGGCTTTATTAATATCTCTAATTTGATAATCGTTATCACGAATTGTTTTAGTTAATTTACGATCGATTTTTTCATTTCGGTGTTCATCATCGCGAATTAACTGATTCACCATTTCAACTTGGTACTTCAATAAGTGCTGATTACAAATAAAGTCACCATCGCCAGCTTTAGTGTAATCATGCTTAATATGACCAAGAATGGTTGAGTCGAGATCTTTTAGCAAACGCCCCTCATTTGATAGATATTCCTTGTTATCTACTAAACATTTTTTGACATTATTTTTCATTTTTTTCTCACCTAATATTATTGAATTATCACCATTGTAACACACATTAAATCTTTTTATGATTTCATTTTAAATGATTTAAATAAAAATTGTTGTTGACATTTGAAATATTTTAAATATAATTAGAAATATAAATTAAAGACCGATTAAAAGACAATGCGTGGAAGAGTAGCGGTTGGAATCAATTAAGTGAACCCTGTTAAGTGCGAAAGGGGATTGACGAATATCGTAAAAGTAATCCACAAGTCATAACCATGAATTAATTAGTGGTTATTGGGAGTGCGCCCATTACAGCAATGAAGTCTTGCTCTTTTTTTTGAGCAGTACTTTTGGAGCCTACTACCGTGAGGTAGTGGGGAAAATAGGTGGTACCACGTCTCGAGCGTCCTTAGTAAATATTTACTAAGGGCGTTTTTTTGTTGGTCATTGCATTTTATTCGAGGAGGAAATTAATATGAAAACAGATAAATTAAATGCAAAGCAATACATTATTTTAGCATCATTACTTTTTGGGTTATTCTTTGGGGCTGGGAACTTAATTTTCCCAATCTTCTTAGGACAGGCGAGTAGTACCAGTTGGCTCCCTGCAGCATTTGGCTTTTTAATTTCAGCAATTGTTTTACCGTTATTATCAATTTTAGCAATTAGTTATACTGAAAGTAGTAGTTTATATGACTTAGGGAAACCTGTTGGTCATTGGTTCGCGCTGATCTTTCTAGCAATCGTTCACTTGTCACTAGGGGTTTTGATTGCATCACCAAGAACAGCAACGGTTACTTTCTCAATGGGGGTTCAACCATTTTTGCCAAAGGCTGATTCGCACATTGCTTTGTTCATCTTTTCAATTTTCTTCTTTGGTTTAGCATATGCATTGGCTTATAACCAAACGAAAATTACCGAATACGTTGGAAAAATTTTGAACCCAATTTTCGTTATTATTTTAGCAGGGGTTTTCATCCTTGCATTCTTCATCAAGGGTGATTTAAGTCACATTAATTTATTACCAACCACTAACAACTCCGGAGCTAGCATGATCAATGGCTTCTTACAAGGTTATAATACAATGGATGCCGTTGCTGGACTTGGGTTCGGGGTTACAATTATTGCCGCTCTTAAGCAATTTGGCTTGACCGATAAATTACAACGGTCTAAAGCAGTTGCTAAGGTTGGAGCCTTAACAATGGGCTTTGAAGGGCTTATCTATATTTTCTTAATTGCATTAGGAGCATCAAGCTTATCATACTTAAAGCCAGCAGCAGATGGTGGAACTGCGTTTACCCAAATCATGACCCACTATACTGGACTAGCTGGAGCTGGAATTTTAGCAGCCCTTACATTCTTAGCATGTATTACCACTGAAATTGGTTTGATTACATCCCTGGCTCAAGACTGGGGAGATCGTTTTCCAAAGCTCGGCTACCGTTTCTTCTTAACGATTGCAGCGCTTGGATCGTTCATCATTGCTAACTTTGGACTTGAACAAATTATTTTATACTCATCACCACTACTTAACTTTATCTACCCAATTGCAATCGCAATTATTATTTTAGGGTTACTTAACAAGTGGATTGGTAAGAACAAGATTATTTACAGAACGACGATCATCCTTACATTGATTCCTGCCATTTTAGATTTTATTCATAACTTACCACCATTTTTTGCTAAATTACCATTATTACAAGCAATTAATGGTTGGGCATTGAACACCATCCCACTATATAATGAAGGACTTGACTTTATTCCATTTATTGCGGTTGGCTTAATTTTAAGTATCATCTATGTTCAAATTACAAGCATTAAAGCTACGGAACAATCATAGTTATGTTAATATATAGGCAAATATAGGAATTGGAGTTGAGAATATGAGTTTAGATTTATCAGATAAGGATACGCTTACTTTTGGAGATGTTAACGCCCCCCACGAGGTAACGGTGATTACTAACATGGCATGTCCATTCTGTAGAAAGTGGTATGAAAACAATTTTGATAAATTACAATCTGAAGTTCAATCTGGCAAGCTTCTCGCCCACTTTAAATTTCTAGACAAGGATAAGCTAGATTTACAAGATGGTAATTTAGCACATGAATATATTGATTATTCAAATCCTGATCAAGCAATTGAATTTGTTAAAAAGGCTTTTGACATTCAACCAGAATGGCATCGGTTGCCAAAGGATGATGCGCAAGCATTCCTAACTGATCACTTTGCGATTCAAAAAGTAAATGATGCTGAATTCTTAGCAGCTGTTAAATCAAATATTGAATCAACTGATGTTCCAAGTGTTCCAACCATTATCTATGATGGTGATAAGCACTCTGATAGTAATTTTAATTTGCCTGATTAATATTAGTATATGGAAAGAATCCCGATTTATTTTATTCGGGATTCTTTTATTTTGTGGAGCGATTATTCTTCAATAGCCACCACAACATGATAGTAACGCTACCCATGATAATGGCAGCAATCCAATACGTAAAGTGCATGCCGAAAACGAACCAGTCATCATGACCAAATGGGTATGTTGTGATTTGGTGGTTTGCCTTGAGGCTCATTCCAGAATAGAGCATTGAAGTAGCTAGTGATAGTCCGACCGCAAATCCGATGTTTCGACTGAGGGCTAAAATCGAACCAGCGATTCCCTGTTGATCCTTACTGGCGTGTTCCATCACCATTGGATTGTTTTGGAACAACCCGTTGGCGGTTGCGAATACGATGAATCCAAACAATAGAAACGCTAGTGACCAGGCTGGCTGAATAATTGCGAAAATTATTTCTGCGCCTACGAAAATGATGGATGCTCTAAATGACATGTGCACGGCACCATAGCGATCGCATAGAACGCCCCCTAAATAAGCGGTAAAGACATTGACAATGGGGAGAATACTCATAATTAAACCCATTTTAGATGGTGAGAACTTAAGGGTGTTTTGGATGTAAAAGGGTAATAAGACGTTATTAAAGTAGATGATAATGTACATGAACATTAATGAAATAATACTAATCGTAAATCCTGGATTTTTAAATAGTTCAAGGGCCAGAATTGGTTCGGCAACGTGATTTTCGACCCAGATAAAAATGGCGATTAAGATGGCGGTGGTGATAAAGCCTGCGATGATAATGGGTTGGTTAAAACCGCTTTCTTGGCCAATGAATACAGCTAAGAAGAAAATCATAATTAATGTGGCTAAAATCGTGAAGCCTAGCCAATCAATATTGATTTGAGAGGCATGTTTGGTTTGCTTAGGGTATACGAAGTGCCCGAACCCAAATGCAATGATTCCAATTGGGACGTTGAATAAAAAGATCCAATTCCAATTGGCAATTGAGAGGATCAACCCAGCAACTGCGGGGCCTGCAATGTAGCCCAGTTGACCAATCGTGGTATTGATGCCCAGCGCACGCCCACGGATCTCAAAGGGAACTGAACTAGTAATGATACCGAGATTAGTGGCCATCGTCATTGATGCCCCCAGCCCCTGGAGTCCACGGGCAATTAATAAGACGACTAAGTTGGTGCTTAATCCACATAGTAATGAGCTCGCGGTAAATAAGAGGGTCCCTAGTTGAAAGATTTTAACCTTACTAGTTTGATCACCTAACTTACCAAAAAGAATCAACGACATACAGATTAAAATGAGGTAGGCAGAAGAAATCCATTCAGCTTGATTCATTGGAATGGCAAGATCTTTTGATATTTGTGGAAGGGCAGTATTGACGATACTCATATCGACAGTTCCTAAGAATGATACGATTGCAACTGCTAAAATAGTAAATAACGATTTACGGTTCATATAAAAATCCTTTCATTATGTAAAATTAAACCACTTTATATCATATCTAAAATTAGTTAAATTGAAAACTAATTTTTATTTTGGTTTAAAATATTATATTATAGACTTAAATGTCAGGAGTGATAGCTGTGATTCAATGGTACGTGAAGCCATTCAGTGAATTAACGTTAGCAGAAAACCAATCAATTCAAAATTTTATTGCTGTCAATGGTAATAATCTTGTTGATCGTAAAGCATACCATGTGTGGGCATGTGTTAATGGCCAAATGATTTCATATGTTCGGATCTATGATCTAGAGGGTGATTTAACATTCGATCGTTTACGGTTTAACAATTTAGTTGACCCTGAACGATTAGTTTATCGAGTCCTGGAAGTTGGGAGTCGGTTTTTTGATTGTCAATTTGCCAAAGTGGCAAAACCCTTTGATGAAAATCTGCTTAGTGTTTATGATCGAATTGGTTTTAAGGAACAAGATAATGGTTGGTTGAAGATGAGTTATTATCATTAATTTGATTGAAATTGATTTCGATTATTTTCTTCTATAATATAAATAAGCAAATCTTTTGAATTTGGGTTTTTGATGTGTTACTTTTTAGTAGTAAATTAAAGGAGGGATGAAATTGGTTGACGCAAAACAGGCGATTTTAAATCGTCGTGCGGTGAGGGCATTTAAGTCAACGCCACTTAGTGATGAACAATTGACGGAGATTGTTAAAGTGGCGCAAAAAGCACCTTCTTGGATTGATTCTCAACCTGGTCGGGTAGTGATTGCGACTGGTGATAAATTAGAAGCAATGCGTAAACGGCATCAGGAATTGAATGCTGATCCGAACGTTCACACTAACTCCGATGTTCCATTTATCCCGATTGCTGAGTGGGATGAAGAATCCCAATTCAATATGACCACTCGGGGAGCGACTGGACCTAAGATCTTTGGTCCAGATAAGTGGAATCAAATGAAGAGTAGCCAATCTGCATTGCTATTCAATGCCCAAGCTGTTGCCTATTTAACGTTGCCTAAACATTACACACCATGGTCATTATATGACTTAGGTGCGTTTGGTGAAGCGATAATGGTTGCTGCTCAAGCACTTGGGATTGATTCCATCCCTGCCTTTGAATTTATTAAATATCCAGACCTTTTACGCGAAGCATTATCGGTTTCAGATGAGCGTGATTTTATTATTGGGATTGGCCTTGGCTATGCCGATGATAATGCCCCCATCAATCGGATCAATGCTCCGCGGATGGATTTAGATCACGTACTAAAAATTATTAAATAATATTTAGGAGGATTTAGTTATGAGTAAAGTTGCTGCAATTGTTACAAGTATGTATGAAGATGTTGAATTAACATCCCCTAAGAAAGCCTTAGAAGATGCTGGTAACCAAGTTGATATTGTTGAAAATGAAGCAAATGGAACCATTGAAGGTAAGCATGGCGACAAGCAAAACGTTGATAAATCAATTGACGATGCCAAAGTCGAAGATTACGATGCATTACTAGTTCCTGGTGGTTTCTCACCTGATCAACTTCGTGCAGATGACCGTTACGTTAATTTTGCTAAAAAGTTCTTATTGAGTGGCAAGCCAGTATTTGCGATTTGCCATGGTCCACAATTATTCATTCAAACGGGCTTAGTAAGTGAATTAACATTGACTGCATATGTAACTGTTATGCCTGATTTATACTATGCAGGTGGTAACGTTAAGGATGAACCCGTAGTGGTTGATGAAAAGCATAACTTAATTACTAGTCGGACTCCAGATGATTTAGATTACTTCAATAAAGCAATTGTGGATGCCTTAAAGTAATTGATAATTTAAAATCAAAATGACTGATCAGGATAAGTCCTGGTCAGTCATTTTTTAATTGATATAATTAATTGTTTGTTTTAACATCTGATTTTTCAAAAACGCGGTCAAATTGCATCGTAATCAATTTAACTAAGACGCCATCTAATAGGAGGCTTGAAATTGTAGAAACGATAAAAATGGCAATGACCATTGCTGGTTTGTAGCTACTGTATCCTGAAGTGAATAGCATGTATATAAATGCGATAAAGTTTGCGCCAAATGCACCTAATAAGCAACTAGTCCAAGAAAATCGTTGGTAGTTATGTGGGAAGAAACCAAATTCATTCCCAAGTCCTTGAATCAATCCGAAGAAGATCGTGAGCGCTCCCCATTGCCCCCCAAGAAACATTTCAAATGTAGCAGCAATGGTTTCCCCGATGATACCAGCTCCCATGACAGGTACGAAATACATACTTAGTGGGGCAGCAATGAACCAAAGCCCTGTGAAAATACTGTCAACAAAGGGGCTTAATCCAACTGGCGTCAATGCCACTTTGGCGAAGTTATAGAGGGAGTTAACACCGTAGGCATAGATAGTCCCACAGATAATCCCGACGAGTGTTACGATAATAATTTGTTGTAAATTCCAGTGTGGAGTTCTTAATTTCATAGTAAGTTACCTCGACATTGGTTTTCTAATACGTTTTTGTTCCAATCAGCCCAAGTGGTTTGCTTGAATGAAGCATCAAAGAAGTACCATTCGAACATACAGCTTCTTAAGAAGCTTTCCTTGATTTCAGCTAACTTTTCTGGGGAGCATTTTTCAGCTTCACGGTCCATGACTGCTAAGAAACCATCTGATACTTGTTGATAATCATCACCTTCAAGACAGTCTAGCCAACCATGGAAGGGGTTGTCCTTAGTCACTTTGTTCGTACTAGCAAGGTACTTGATCAATTCTACATATACCCAGACCCCAGCTTCAAATGGTGCCAAAATTTCAATGGCATTTCTAGTTTTGATTGGGTCTAAAAGGTGGTGGGTGTATAGGTATGTGACTGGTTCCATCTTAGCAGTTTTGATGGTGTCCCAATCTTCATCGGTCATCCCTTCGAAAACGTCTTCATCGATTCCCAAGTGATCACTCAATAACTTGGCAAAATCTTTTTGATCGGTGAATTGATCGCTATAGATAATTAAGTATGCTTGGACGATCGTTTCAGTGTTACCATACTGAAGATCTTGAGAAACATAGTAATCCAATGCCTTTGGATCTAGATTGTTATCCAATACTCCTTGGATAAAATCACACTTTTTGATTGATTCTAGAAATGGTTGTGCTTCTTTGATTAATTCTTGTGAAAATGACATTTTATCAAACTCCCTACATTAATTGATTGTGTTTAACTGACGTTTGAAAATACTATTTTTATTAAATCAAAAAGGACCACTCCTATTCTTTTAATAGTTTGCGGTCCCTAGTCTTTTTAGTAGTAATAAAAATAGTATCTAACACGATCAATCGTGTAGACAATGACTAAGCGGTCTCCCTTCGTCAGTACTAACTGCATCAGGTTCCATGAGTACTTCTCAGCCGAATTTAATCAGCGCCCCAGACCACATATTTAATTTACGAGTTAATGATATTATTAAATGATACGAATGTCAAGATACTTTTTATTTTATAAGTGAACGGAATCAGTTTCATCCAAGTATTCTTCAACCATATCGTCGATGATTTTGAAAATGATTTCCTTATCTTGAACACTAACTGGAACGATGCGGATATTTTGCACATCATCCTTAGTAATTGATTCCAGGTTAATTGGTTGGTTTTCACTTTCTAAAACGACTTTATATAGTGCTGCTTGATCTTGTGATTTAAATTTTAATGATAAATTGATTTGTTTAAATAGTTTAATTAAATAGTCTGCCGTAGCATAGTGATCATTGATGATATCAACGTAGTTA
The DNA here is from genome assembly GCF_058509965.1 of Nicoliella sp. ESL1106. NCBI lineage: Bacteria > Bacillati > Bacillota > Bacilli > Lactobacillales > Lactobacillaceae > Nicoliella > Nicoliella sp. ESL1106. Next base: position 61,852 of record NZ_CP196341.1, on the reverse strand, counting down.
GTATTCAAAACACCGTGATGATCTGTTTGAAAGTAATTAGCGTAAGCTAAGGCTTCCTTGATATATTCACTTGGTAGCGTGTTATTAGTCAAGTTTGTCTTTAATTGTGTATATTGACTCATAATATTACCTCCCTTTTATTCTATGTATGCTATATGCTAAATTATTTATCCAGTATAGCTCATTCAATTTTAAAATTCAAACATTAAGACGGTTTAAGTTTAAAATTGGTTCGGTCTAATTTGAAATGTGGTTGCATGAAATTGTTTATCGCTGTACTTTTAAACGGTGACTGGATTATACTTTAAACATATGAAAGGATGATTGAAATGACTAAAAAAATATTGATTACACCAGCAATTAATCGTTTTGTGGGTCAAGAAATTAAGGATAAGGGTTTCGAACCAGTCGTTGTTGATGGTCAAGATGCTCAGTTGATTTTAGATAAAGCTAGCGATGTTGATGGAATTATTTTAATGGCAGATCCGTTTCCGAATTCGATGTTCGCTAAAATGCCGAATTTAAAAGTTTTAGCTCGACAAGGCGTGGGGTATGATAATGTTGATGCTAAGTTTGCTGCTGAAAACGGGGTTTGGGTTTCAAATACCCCTGGTGGAAATGCAGTGGAAGTGGCTGAAAATGCGATTGCCGATATGCTAATTTTATCTAAGCATTTATTTACGATCTCCACTAAAATGCGTGAGGGTGATAGCTCTTATGGCGAAAAGCAGATGGCAACACAAATTAGTGGTAAAACCCTTGGGATCGTTGGTTACGGTCATATCGGTCAACAAGTTGCTAAGATGGCAGCTGGATTTGGGATGGACGTATTAATTTATAATCGGACGCCACGGGAAACTAAGTACGGTAAAATGGTTGCTTGGGATGAATTGTTCAAGCAGTCTGACTTTGTGTCACTTCACTTACCAGCAGTTCAGGGAACGATCGGGAGTGTTGCAAAGAAAGAATTTGACATGATGAAAGATTCAGCATACCTAGTTAACCTAGGGCGGGGGCCTTTGACTAACGAGAATGATATGGTCGATGCGCTTAAAAACCATCACATTGCTGGCGCTGCATTGGATGTTTTTGATAAGGAACCATTGCCAATGGATAGTCCCATCCGTCAATTAGACAATGTTTTTATTACACCACATTGTAGTGGGAACTCCGTTGAAGCTTGGAATGAAATGGCCCATGCAGCCTTGAACAATATTTTGAACGTATTTGCCGGTAAGCAACCAAATACACCAGTGAATGAAGTTAAAGATTAAATATATACAACAAAAGAGCTCTATGACGAATGATTATCGTCATAGAGCTCTTTTAAATTGCTATTAATTGTTCAAGAAAATAGCAAGAATTATAGTTCAACGTTAAATTCATCAAAGAATTCGGGTAATGTCTTAAGATTATCGCCATTGTAACGTTTGAATAATTCCTTTGGTGTATAGTGAACATCCGCAGGTTTATCGTCAAGGTACTTAGGACTAACGGATTCATCTAATTTACCATTAACGATGCTTAATTGAAGATCTTCAACTGGAAGGCCTCTTTGATTGCCAATTTCGACATCAACTAAAAATGGCTTGCCAGCCTTAACTGTGGCAGCTGCTTTTTCAAAAGCTGGTTTTAATTCAGAGACCTTAGTAACGGTTACTGCATCAATCCCAAATCCTGCTGCGACCTTTGCGAAGTCAATTGGTTCCAGATCCAATCCAAAGATTTGCATTGGGGCATCTTCTTGTTCCCCTTCAATAAAGCTGAGGTCATTGTTGGAGGTAACCACATTGATTACTGGAACCTTGTATTTTACAATGGTGGCAAGGTCTTGAAGCACCATTGCTAGGGCTCCATCACCAGCAATATTCCAAGATTGTCTATCTGGATATTCACGTTTAGCAGCGATTGCACCAGGGAGCCCACTTCCCATCGTTGCAAAGAGGGCAGAAATCACCCACTTGTTTTGCTTAGTAAGGTCGAGGTATCTAAAGGTATTGATAATGTTATCCCCAACATCAATTGAGAAGGAAGCATTATCATCTGCCACTTCATTGATCGCCTTATACATCTGGCCTGGTAATAATGGCGATGCATCTGAATTTTTCATGATTTCTAGATATTCTTTCCAATTCTGCATGTCAGCGACAGCAGCCTTAAAGTAGTTCGTGTTAGCGACCTTAGTGCTTCTTTCAATTGCTTTTTCAATAAATTGGGTTGCATCTGACCAGATACCAAGGTCTAAGGTATGATGACGCCCTAACATACTACGATCGTTGTCAACTTGTACATAGGTAAATGGATGGCTAGCGTAGTAGGTGTTGGCAAATGGGAAGTCACCACCAATTGCGATCACAAGGTCTGCAACTGACATAATTTCATCTGCAGCCTTGGAGGCAGCACGGTTAGCAGTTCCTAATAGGCCTTCGTAGTCTCTAGGAACCAATCCACTTGCTAATCCATCGATGATAATTGGAATTTGTAATTTTTTGGAAAGCTCAACTAACTTTTCGCCGCCATCCTTGATTCCACGACCAGCGTGGAAGACAGGACGTTTAGCTGATTTAACTAACGTCAAGAATTTGTCGACTTCTGAATCGGTTGCTTCAGGTTCTGGAGCAACCTTTTCATCACTTAAACTCGCTGAGGAGTACTTCTTTTCTGGAATCTGTTCATAACCAAAGTTATTAGGAATAACAACCACGGCCACACCATTGTTTTTATAAGCGGATTTGATTGCTTCATCGACCACGTGGGGGAGACTTTCGGGCGTCATCACAATTCGGTCATAGCATGCCACATCCCTAAAAACAGGGGTTTCAGGCATTTCTTGGAAGTAGTCATAGTTCATATTCGTATTAGGAACTTGTCCGACTAGCGCTAAAACGGGAGCATGATCAGCCTTCGCATCGTAAAGTCCGTTCAACAGGTTAACTGCACCAGGACCAGCTGAGCCAAATGCGACCCCAATCTTACCAGTCAATTTAGCATGGGCTGCGGCAGTAAGTGCTGCTACCTGCTCGTGGCGAACTTGAATGAAGTTAATATTTTTTTGTTCAATTTGTAATCCATCTAGTAATGAATTAATTGAACCACCAGGGTATCCATAAACGTCCTTTACGCCCCATGATTCGAGGACCTTTAAAAGGGCCACACTGGCCTTGATCGTTTTTTTATTTTCCATTAGATAATCCTCCTGATCCGAAATATAGTACAAAATTTTGATATACGTTCATTTTACCACTTTTCAATTTTTTATCATGTTATAACACCTTTTGATTTGTTATAGTATAATAACTAACGGGGTGATTTATGATGAAGTATAAAGCAGTAGTTTTTGATGTAGATGGGACTTTAATTGATAGTTTTCCACGCTATGCAGCAATTATGAAACTGATTACGCCTAAGTATGGAATTAAAGATATATCCGATGCTGAACTGCATGCGACGTTCCCATTAACTGCGGTCCAGACAATCGATTATCTGGGGATTCCCAGTCGATTTAGTAACCAAATGGCAATTGACTATACGATCGCAGCAGCTCAATTGAACCAAAAACCTGTTTTATATCCAGGGTTTGATGAATTTTTCCAACGGCTACAAGATAGTTATCCCGATGTGGCATTGGGAATCGTCACTTCTGGAAGTAATGAAGATATGCAAAGTTTAAAGGATCATTTTGCTTTTATGAAACAGGTATGGGTAATTGTGACATCCGATCGGTTACCTTATCATAAGCCTGCTCCAGAACCATTGTTATTTGCAATCGATCAAATGGGGGTTAGTCGCAACGAAACGTTGTATATTGGTGATTCTTTTACTGACGAGGGATGTGCTAAGAACGCACGGGTTGATTTTGGCTTAGCTGGTTGGGGAGATATTGATCAAGAGCTAAGAAATGGTTATGCAAAGTACGATTTTAAAACTCCTCAAGAAATTTTGAAATATTTTTCCTGAAATGGTTGTAATTAAGACTCACTTCTGATAATATTATTAAGTATTCTTTTGAGTCGGTAGCTCAAGCAGAGCACTCGGTCCTTTTCCGAGAAGATGTTAGTTCAATCCTGGCCCGACTCATAATAAAAGCTGAGACAATTTGTCTCAGCTTTTTTCGTATTTAATTATTATTGTGATACTGTTCCAATAATCTTTTGACCTGGGTCTGGACTAATTTAGCGTCATTGCCAGAAACTTTATGTAATGTGATTTCATGGTTAGCGACCAGGTCTTGAATCTCATCATCATTGAGGGGCTTTTCATCATCACCGAGGGTAATCGAGTATAGTTGATTGCTTTTGGCACTGTCGTTAATTTTATCACGGAGCTGATCAATGATACTGAGTAAGAAATCATCATTATCAAATTGGTTAGCGATCAATTTAAGTCGTTCGCTACTGGTCGGTCCATTACTGTAACGATTATTTAGATCATCATATACATTTTGATCAACTTGATTGGATGCCCATTCCAATTGATTAATAAAATTAAGCGCGTTATCAATATATTTAGAAGCGGTAATTGAATCCATTGCTGTAAAGTCAGCATTAACTTGAAAATTGGGTCTTGGCTCATTCATTGTAAGGACTCCCTTATTGCAATTTAATTTAATTATATCAAGAAATAGCTGGTTTATGATAAAATTACTATGGAATAATTTAGAGAAGAGGATATTAAAATGGTTAATCCATATTTTCATAAGGTACAATACTATGAAACTGATAAAATGAAAATTACTAGTCATACGAATTACATTCGGTTCATGGAAGAAGCGCGTAGTGATTTTTTGGAACAAATTGGGTGGGCCTATGATCAATTTGAAGCTAATCAAATTATATCGCCAGTGTCTAAGGTCGTTGCGGATTATAAAAAGACGACTACCTTTCCTGATGTAATTAAGATTGAGACCCGTGTTGCCAAGGTCAGTAAGCATCGGTTGATATTAAGTTATCTAATGACGGTCAAGGACCAGCTAGTTTGCCGGGCTAGTAGCGAGCACTGCTTTTTAGACATAGATGGTAAGATTATCAACATTCAAAAGCAATTACCCGACTTTTATACTAGGTTAACAGAATTGGTTAATGATAACTAGAAAGTGGTGAGTTAGATTAAAATTATTGATAAGATTGCAGATGCTTTTTCTAGTTACTCTAACGTTATTAAACGGATTTATGTAGTATTAATTTTAGTTTTTGTGGTTTATTCGATCCATTCCATTTTTGAACAAATTTCTTGGCATAAGTTAGTGCATGCTAGTCATTTACTTTCAATCGGCAGTTTAGCTGCATTGATAATCTTAGGAGCTCTTTCGATCGTTCCAATGATGATTTATGATTTTACTTATACTCGCAAGGTCAAAATGGATATTTCAATGCCAGAATTGATCACAAGTAGTTATGTAATCAATACGTTCACAAACATCGGGGGATCTGGTGGATTGGTCGGGGCGAGCCTTAGGATCTTTTTATTCGGCAGCGTTCAGGAAAATAATAAAGAGACTGCTAAGATCGTTACTCAAATCGCCTTGTTCACGATGACGGGCTTAGTCGTTAATGATATTCTTGCAATACTGCTTAACATTGATCGCTTTGGAATGGAACCACTTTGGATTAAGGCAGTGTGCCTATTGTTCCCGCTTTATTTATTAGTTCCGTTCATTGCCAAAAACGATACATTGAATCGTCGTGATCTATTCCACCTCTTGATTGGCTCAACTTTGGAGTGGGTGTGTTGTTTAGCATTCTTTTTGAGTATCGGTTACTTCATGCACATTCATTTTGATGTACGAGCAGCTTACTTAGGGCTAGTCTTTGCTGGAATTGTGGGAGCGATGTCATTAATTCCTGGTGGAATCGGTTCATTTGAAGTCGCATTAACATTTGGTTTACAAAGAGCGGGGATTTCAACTGATATTATTGTAATTTGGGCCTTGATCTATCGGATCTGTTATTACTTCATCCCGTTTTTAATTGGAATGGTCATGTTGATATTTAAATACTTGAGTAGAAATCGCAACAAACTGATCAATTAGGGTGTCATTTTGATTTGATATTTTAGTTTGATTAAAAAGCAGCTTTAATTTATAATTAAGGCGTTAAAATTAAAAATAAACTGTCACTAGGGGAGCTATTTGGCTGAGAATTAATTTGACCCTTTGAACTTGAATCTGGTTAGCACCAGCGCAAGGAAGTGGCCCTTTGAAATTAGCTAATGGTTTGCGAATTTAGGGGGGATGCTTCTGTTTGAAGTATCTCCTTTTTATTATAGTGACAAATAGGGAGCTATTTTAATGGTAAATGATATTAAGACGTTGATTAACGATGTTGATCAAAATAAAGATCAGTTATTAGCAATATTAAGTAAGCTAGTGGCATTTCCCACTCCCGCTCCACCGGGCAGAAACTCAGATGATGCTCAGGCATTTGTTAGGGACTTTCTTGAACAAAATGGGTTTAATGTTGATCAATGGGATCTTTATCCCCATGATTCAATTGTTGTTGGGACGAAACCAGGATCTGATCAATACCAAAGTTTGATTTTAAATGGGCATATGGATGTAGCCTCGATTCAATCGGATGAAAAATGGCATTCAGATCCGTTCAAGATGGTCATTAAGGATGATATAGTCATCGGTCGCGGGGTAGCAGATATGAAGGGTGCCCTTGCTGCAATGCTGATGGCAATTCAATTGTTGAATAAGTCTGGATTAGAGCTACCTGGTGAATTAAAATTCGAATCAGTTATTGGTGAAGAAAGTGGTGAAGCCGGAACTTGGGATGCAATCAAACATGGTCATAAAGCTGATTTTGCGATCGTCGGTGATATTAGTGATTTTCATATTCAAGGCCAAGGCGGAGTAATTACTGGTTGGATTACGATCAAAAGTGATCAAACGTTTCATGATGCTACTAGACGCCAGATGATGAATGCTGGTGGAAAGCTACGGGCTGCTAGCGCAATTGAAAAGATGGCAAAGGTAATTTCTGGTCTCAACGAGTTAGAAAGAGATTGGGCGGTCAATAAAAGTTATCCTGGAGTAGAACCTGGTTCTGATACGATTAATCCTGCTGTAATTGAAGGGGGTCGCAATGCCGCTTTTATTGCAGATGAATGTAGACTGTGGGTAACGGTTCATTTTTATCCAAATGAGGACTATCGAGATGTAATAAGAGAAGTTGAAGATCACATTGATCAAGTTGCCAAGGCAGACCTTTGGATGAAGGATCACATGCCCATTTATAAGTGGGGTGGCAAGTCAATGGTCGAAGAGCGTGGGGAAGTCTTTCCAGCCCTTGATCTTGATGCGAAATCAAAACCAGTTGAATTACTAAGAGATGCTCACTATCAAGTAACGAACGAACGACCAATAGTCGACGTTTCGCCAAGTGTTACTGATGGGGGATGGTTCGGTCATGCTAATATTCCAGCTGCTATTTATGGACCAGGCACGATTGATGAAGCTCATTCTGTAGATGAATCACTAGAAATTGATGATTTAGTTCAATATACCAAAGTTTTACTTCAATTTATTTATGAATGGTTAAATACCAAAAAGGAGTCCAATTAATGAAATTTAGTGAACGGTTAGTAACAGAATTAAAACCTGTTTGGGAAGCCAATCATAACCATCCATTCGTAAAAGAACTAGCGGATGGAACATTACCAGTTGATAAGTTTAAATTTTATATGATTCAAGATTACATTTATTTAATTGATTATGCGAAGCTGTTTGCCCTAGGAGCGCTCAAAGCTTCTGATTTAAAAGTAGAGGGAAAGTTTGCTGAGTTGCTCAGTTCTACTTTGAACACCGAAATGGGTTTGCATCGTAAATACGCTAGTGAATTTGGCATCAGCGAAGCAGAGTTAGAAAATGCTCAACCGACTCCTGTAACTTTAAGTTATACAAATTATATGCTATCAGTTGGCCAAAGTGGGGGCTTAGATAAGGTCTTAGTTGCATTGTTACCATGTATGTGGAGTTATAATTTAATTGGCAAGCAGCTATTGAATACACCAGCAGCCAGCCATCCACTGTATTCGAATTGGGTATCAATGTATAGCGATGATGAGTACACGAACTTAACTAATTGGACGATTTCCTTATTAGATGAATTGGCATCTGGTAAGTCTAAGTCTGAATTATCAGAACTGAGCCAAATTTTTCTAAATACGACTCGTTATGAATATTTATTTTGGGACATGGCTTATTATCAACGCAATTGGCCAATGGCTTAATAAAAAAACGACTTTGATTAACTGCAAAGTCGTTTTTTTATTAGTGTTTATCTTTTCGCTCTTGATTATCATTTAGATGGGTTTCTAACCAGTCAATGACTTCATGGTTATTTTTATGAATTAAATCTTGGACTTCACCCCGATTTAAATGTTTGTGTTCCCTTATAAAATGATCGGTCTTATCAATTAATTCATTACTTTCGACTGGATGTGCAAATACATAATCGAACCAAGCCCAAAGGCTAAGGTATGCGATGATTGAAAATACGGCAACCAATGCATGGTTATTATTAATAACCGTTTCTAATGTATAGATTGTACCAATTACCAATAGGATCATTTTAACGTTACGTGTTTTTAAAACTACTGTAATATAACGATGCGCAAATCGGTATGTAAGTAACCAAGTTAAAATCCAAATGATATTGATCACTAATAAATCAATTACTGCCCATAACCCAGGTAGTGATGCGGACTTGCTATTAACTAATCCTGCAATTTTACTAATCAACATTGGCATTAGAATCATGATCTCGACTAGTAAACAAACAACAGTAATTATCTCTGCGCGCCCCTTGGGAATAAAACGTTTTTTATCTTTCATAATATAAGATACCCCTTTGATGTTATCATTTTTATTAAGAATAGCACAAATAATAAAATTGTCCACTTACCATTATTTTTATTATTTATAATTACTAATAAATAACTAATTATAAAATCATAAGATTAATTTCTGGTATAATTGTTACTTATAAATGGGGTGATTGAATTGAATCAAAATTATAATTCTTTTAAATTAAGAATGTTTGCATTGATCTTAGGACTTTTTGTTGATGCCTATGGGAATAGTCTGACGATTATGACTAATAATGGGAATGGAATCTGGACGGCGGTAGCAGTTGATTTTAATCAGTTGTTTGGGCTGTCAGTTGCATGGACGTTATTTATATTTGGAATCATTAATATTGTTTTGAATCAATTTTTAGTTAGGCGTATTGACTGGTGGCGAATCATTAGTGGCCTTATCTACATGGCCTTTTTCAGTTATTTTATTGATATTTTTAATAAATTTAACCTTGCCATGGGAATAACCAATTTGAATAAGTGGCTAAGCCTGTTAGTTTCAATTCTAGGAATTATTTTAATCGGGGCAGCGATTTCTGTATATCAACGTGCTAACATTCTCATGCATCCTAATGATGATACTACTAATATCTTACGATTTAAGTATTTTCACGGAAGTGCAATTAAAGCTCAGTTTGCAGATATGGGGTTTATTGCAATTATTATTTTCATATGTTCAGTTATTTTAAGAAGCATTGATTCAATCGGTATCATTACAATTATTGGATTCTTTCTTCTTGGCCCGATTATTCAATTTTCTGATAAATTGATTTTACCTAGGTTAAAACATAATTTTAGTAAAAATGATCAAATATAAAAGGAATGGATTTATCCATTCCTTTTATTATTTATTGAACCAATGTTGATAAGCAATTGCATTAATGAGAAGGTACAGTTCCATCCAGCTTAATTTATTTGCGTATTCTGGAAGTTCTTTATGCTCGATTAATTTTTTAACCGGTTCATCAATATTGTTAATATCATCAATAACTGCATTAGGAGTAAGTTGGTTATTGAAGTATTGCTGAATTGTTACATATTCTTTTAAGTTCGCTTTATTATCCTTGGGAGTGAGATGGAGTAGATCGGCACTTTGTAAATTTAAATCATCATCAAAGTTATTTAAAGCTGCTTGGTATTCCGAAATAAATTTATTATTTAAAACATTAAGATAATTTTCAATCCTTGATTGATCATCTTCACTAAAGGCATCCCGATTATCTTCTTTTGACCATAGTTCTAGAAAATGAGTGTATAGCAGAACGTCCTCATAATAATAATTTTTTGTTTCATTGTTTTTTTGAGCACTTTCGCTGAGTGATCTAATTTTATTTAAAGCGGTTTGATTTGAATTCAAATTAAAAATCCTTTCGTATTGTATTTAAGTTATGTAGACATATCATAGTTCAACTTGTTTTTATATTATCATATTTTATAAAAATGATTACTATATTTAGCCTTATTCTCAAAAATAAAAAAATAAAATTAGATAAATTACGAATATATATATTAACGGAGGTGTTAAACAATATGTTTAATAAAAATATAAATGAAAAAAAGAAATTACGAAAGGTAAAGAAGCGCTGGGTGGTATTTACTGTAGCATTAGCTTTTGCAACTACTTGTGGATATTCGATCAATTCAAACCAAACTGCTAATGCTGATTCTGCAAACACCCAAATTGATAATTCGATTGGAAACGCTAAAGATTTTGTGAATGCAATGAACAACGGTTCTCTAAAACAGATTAAGTTGTCAAACGATATCGATCTTAGCGAACTTAACTTAAATCAGCTTGTAAAAGACGGCTATGATGTATCTACTAAGACTAATCGAATTAGAATTCCAGGGCGTGAATTATTAATCGATTTAAATGGGCATCAGCTCAATTTTGGGATGCTTCAATTTAGAGTGAACCTAGAATCTGAAAATACCAATATTTCATTTTTTAATGGTAATTTGTTAGGAACGAATAAAAATGGATTGTTTAGCTTTGATATTATTATGGGGAATGAATTGCAAGTTCATTTAAATAATACTCAACTTTCTGGGACGCGGTTAGTTGAAAATGAAAATAATGAAGCTACATCCGAATCAACAGTTGCTGAATCATCAGCGTCTGCACCAAGCTCATCAAGCAGTGCGGCTGAATCGTCAGTATCAGAACCAATTGCATCGAGTAGTGCAGCTGAATCATCAGTGGCAGAACCAATTGCATCGAGTAGTGCAGCTGAATCATCAGTGGCAGAACCAATTGCATCGAGTAGTGCAGCTGAATCATCAGTGGCAGAACCAATTGCATCGAGTAGTGCAGTTGAGTCCTCAGTAGCAGAACCAATTGCATCGAGTAGTGCAGCTGAATCCTCAGTAGCAGAACCAATTGCATCGAGTAGTGCAGCTGAATCCTCAGTAGCAGAACCAATTGCATCGAGTAGTGCAGCTGAATCCTCAGTAGCAGAACCAATTGCATCGAGTAGTGCAGCTGAATCCTCAGTAGCAGAACCAATTGCATCGAGTAGTGCAGCTGAATCCTCAGTAGCAGAACCAATTGCATCGAGTAGTGTGGCAAAATCATCATTGATAACTAGCTCACATAGTAGTGCATCGAAATCTTTGACCCCAAATTATTTTTTAAATAATATTCAAAGCGACAGTAACACTGGATATAAAAATAGTTATGGAATAATCAATTCATCCGCAAACAAAAATGATCAATCAAATGCTTCAAAATACAATGAAGATCACTTCCAAAAAGATAATAACTTAGGAAGTGTTAATAATGCGGTTAATAATTCACAATCGATTGATAATGATTCAAAAAAGAAAACAGACATAAATAGTCAAAACACTAATCTAAAAAAATCAGAAATTAATAATGTTAAGAAAAATAAAAAAAGTAAGGACATTAAGTATTTTAAAATTAAACACTTAAAGACAGTCAAACTTTATAGTAATGCTAGTGGAAAGACGATTAATTTAAAAAATAGTAAGAAATTGAAAGCGAATAAAAAATATAAAATTTTGAAGCAACTAAAGAATCGAAATGGAAAGGTAGTTTATAAAACATCCTTAGGGTATTTGGTAACTAGTGCAAATAATTTAAGGCTAACTAGATAGGGATAAACTCCAGATAAATAGATTATCTGGATACATATAAGTAATTTGTTTATTTTTACTTTAACTATAATATATAAAACAAAAAAAGGTTGACTAATTAATGAGAATTAGGTATCATATTAATTGTTGTTTTGATATTTATATCAAACAGATTTCGGAGGGGTAGCGAAGTCTGGCTAAACGCGGCGGACTGTAAATCCGCTCCTTCGGGTTCGGTGGTTCGAATCCACTCCCCTCCATAGTTATAGGGATATAGTTCAAAGGAAGAATACCGGTCTCCAAAACCGTTGATGTGGGTTCAATTCCTACTATCCCTGTAATGATGAAGTCTTGGCGGTATTGGTGAAGTGGTTAACACATCGGTTTGTGGATCCGACACGCGTGGGTTCGATTCCCACATACCGCCCTCGAGTTGTTAGCTTAATTGTAAAGCCCTGGACTCTTTATTCAGGAGATGGTGGTTCATATCCATCACAACTCATATTATTGGGCTATAGCCAAGTGGTAAGGCAACGGGTTTTGATCCCGTGATGCGCTGGTTCGAACCCAGCTAGCCCAATCTTAAAAAAGCGACTAACGTAAACGTTAGTCGCTTTTTTCTTGTATAATTTTAGTAGGAGGTAAATTATGAACCCAAAAATAAAGAGAATCATCTTAGATACACTAATATATATTTTCATTTTCGGCATTTTTATTGTTGGACCACTGTTAATTTTACACATGATTTTCCCGAAGGAAACCTCTCCAGATATCTGGTTAACCTTTATCGGGAGTTACCTTGGCTCGATTGTTGCCGTTATCGGTACGGTAATCATTACGCGGATGCAGATCAAAACTGAACGGCTAGATAGCCTAAATAATTCATTATTCATTGAGCATTACCAGATGTTAAATTCATTGTTGAATGACCTTTATCACATTAAGAATGTTTCACTCGATTATGGAAGAAGGGTGAAGGTCATTAACCGCTATTTTGAACAAAACCATAATTTAGTTGAAATTGAGAAATATACCCAGAATTTTATCGATAGCTTCGATTCTAATCAATTTACTAGTTTTTATAGTTTTGCCAGGAATCGATTAATGTCATTAGATATTGATAGTAAAGCAATTGATAGGGTGGACAAAATTGATTCTGCGTTATTCAAAAGTAACCGCGACCTGGTGGTTGCCTACCGTAAAATTAGTAAATTATTCAACGATGCGAAGGATAATCAGCAACTGAGTAATGATCTGATCGCTCAATTTAGCGGTGGTTTGAACGATGAAATCACTGCTCTCCGTGAAATTAAGCAGCTCTTGAATCAACTGGACAAGACGATTCAAGATATTCTAAGGAGTAATCACGACTCGATTATTTCAAAATAATGGGTGGAGCAGGGGAATTAATAGCATCCCTAAACATCCTGTTTCTTTTCTTTCATTTTAATATATACTAAAATAAGACTATTAAATAGATTGGGAGGCTTTAGTATGTGGGGAGTAATAATTACAATTGTCGCAATCATTTGCGCCACTTTAATTATCATTGATAAACATCACAGTAGGGATAAGCACGATGATTTACAGCAAAAAGTGGCAAAATTAGAACAAGAAGTAAACGATCTTAAAAATCAAAAATAATCAAAAAATCCTAAACCATAGAATTATGGTTTAGGATTTTTTTAGTTAGAACTGGCGTTACTAGTACTATCTTCATTTTTAAAATCATTATAGGCAGCCAACAGGTTCCCATTTGCAATCTTGTCCCGTAGTTCTTGATTATTTGCATTGAACCATTCTGACTGTGCAGCTTGAATATATTGTTGCGGAATTTGATTATTGGTAGCAATCTGATTAAACAACGCTTGATCATTAGCAGCTTTTTGAAGTTCGCTTAACGGAGTGGTTTGAATAATCTTGATCACCTGAGGTTTGACCTCCGTTGGGACTTTTTGTTCCGCAATTTGTTCTCCTTGCTTTTTGATCACCTTATCCAATGTGGTATCGGTCTTTCGTTGTGTATTGCTGAGTTCATTAATTTGATGGCCAACGTTAAAGATGCCAATGACTATCAACACGGCAATAATTGCAGTGATCCATCTTCCATAGTGATGTTTTCGTTTCTTAGCATTTCGCGGATTACGTTGACGGGTATGGACTTCATCATTACCATCTGAATTGTCGGCTGAAATCGAATGCCGATAATTTCGGTGCAATTGTTCACGGGTTTCTGGTTCATGATTTTGATTCATAGTAGATACTCCCATTGATAAAATTTGCTTACTATAATATCACGATAAATGAATGGTTTGTCGCAAAATTAAGAAATTTTAAATGATATTTTAGAATCTATTTCTGTGGTAACCAAGAACCATTGAATAAACCTTGTCTTAATTCAGCTGCTGAAATGTTGCCATCGCTTTGCTTAAACCCATCATAACTAAAATGTCCAGCTAGCGCATCTTTTTGGAAACGCTGGGCCTGCTTTAATCCGTATTCGAGGAGTGAATTATCCTTAATCTCATTCATTAATCGGCCACTGAGCGTCAAGGTTGGATCTTCGATTTTTGCAGTTACGGCATCGAGAACCTCTAAGTATTCAGGACCAAGGACTAGCTGGTTAGTAAACTTACGCAAACGACTAATCAGTTGACGCGCATCATCAACATATTCACAAACTTGATCTGGCTTTTCCATTGACACTCGTTCATTCATCTGGTCAGCATGGTCAAGTTGCTTGATAATATCACCATTCAACGTTTCACCATCGGTCATCAAGAAGTAGGCAACCAGAAGTCGAATAAACCGCAACGTGGTATCTTTGATTGCAACATCCACGGTGGGGTCAAGATCGAACATTCTTAACTCTAAGTACTTCACACCGTTTGTTTTTAAATCGGGAAGCTGTTTACCACCACGAAAACGCACGGAACCGTGAAATTCGGATACCCCAGCAATTTTTCCGGACCGAAATGCTTCCATAATGCGATCGACGTAGTTATCAACACTTGAATAGTCAACATCGAATGAATCAATAAATCCAAAGTGACTCTGTCGAATGCTCCGAATCGGATGACTTGGACCACTATTTTGATCAAAGTAGTTCGCTTGAGCAACAGGGCTGGCACCAAACAAATAGGTCAGTAGCCAGCGGTATTTAATAAACCCCTGTGCAATTCGCGGATAAACATGATTACGGACTGTTACAATATTGGCATCCCCGTCATCAACGATACTATTCATCACCTCATCACTAATGCTTAAGTTAATATGCACTCCACAAGGTGCACCACGAGTAATTCCATACCGTTCACAAATGCTTTCAAAGTAGGCTTGCTTTTCTGGTGGTTCAATCGCTAGTAGTGATTTATCCTTTTGCTTTGGTAAAATAGCGGGCATTGAAAGCGGCCATAGTAGTTCACCCGTGGGGAGAACTTTTCTTAATACGTTCGTCAATGCTCCGTCAAATTGTAAGGTGTCATTAAGGTTGGCGGGGGGCGTCACAATTTCAGTCATCGATTCAAGGTAATCCTTGGTAATCCAGGGATTTTTAAACGGACTCCCCGCACCACTCGGGTGGGTGGTCAGCTTCATATTGCCACTCTCATCACAACGCATTCTCTCAATTTCGATTCCAGTTGAAATATTTAATAGCGTGTGAACAAGGCGCTGCTTAACAATTTGATTCCCGATTTTATTCAACAAGTTAATCACTTCCCTTTTTAATTTAAATCTTTTTAAATAATGCTTCTAATTTAAATTATAACTACAATACCACCATTTGCCTCACAAATAAATTTTTTTATCCATTTATATTTGAAAAATAATACTATACAGCATATACTATATATCATATAATATTAGAGGGGGATAACATGGCGATTAAAATTAGTACTGATTTGCTCGATGGTTGTGTGTTGGGCCTCCTTAACAAGGAGGATTTATATGGCTATGAGCTTACGAAACGGGTTCAAAAGTCAATAACGGTTTCCAACTCGACGATGTATCCAGTAATGAGGCGTTTAAATAAAGATGGATTGGTAACAACTTATGATCAGCCTTATAAGGGACGGAATCGTCGCTATTATAAAATCACCGATTTAGGGATTGAACATTTAAAAATGATTCGATCTGAATGGATTGATTTTAAAACGGGAATTAATGAATTAATAGGAAGTGATGAAATTGAATAGATATATTGAAGAGTTAAGAAAACTCTTGGGTCGGTTAGATGAGTCTGATTTGGTCGATAGTATTGATTACTACCAAAACTATTTAGCAGATGGGGGCTTCGATAATTACGAAGATTGCGTTAAGGAACTAGGCAGTCCCAAAGCGTTGGCAAATAAAATCTTAGCAGATGACTATGTCAATACCGATTCTGATAGTCGGATGGCAACCAGGAGGGAAACAAAGGGTAGTTCAACACCATCGATTTGGTTAATAATAATTGCGATCGTGGGCTCGCCAGTCTGGGTGCCATTAGCACTGGGGGCATCGCTTACAATCCTGGGCCTATTATTAGCAGCATTCGTCTTACTATTTGGGCTAGCTGTAATCATCTTTGCTGGAATCGTTACGTTCTTTGCGGTACTTTTCTGGGCACTTACCCATCTGTTGACCTTCTTTACAGTTAGCATCTTGTTGATTGGTGGGGGATTAATTGTTTTAGGAATCTCACTAATTTTAATTCCGTTTGCATTAATGTCTTACAAAGCGTTGGTCGGGGGAATCAAAAGTTTCAGCACTTGGCTTGCTCATAAGACGATTAAAAGAAACGATGCAGAAAAGCAGAAGAGGGGTTAATGATGAAAAAATTTACGATTACAGGATTAATATTGCTACTTTTTGGCATCGTGATTTCAGTATTTGGGCTTTCACGAGTTGGGTTCAACTGGCACAATTTACATAATGAATTCTTTTCAGTCAGTGAAAAATCATACGGTAAAGCATCTACCAAGAAATTAGCCGCCTTTGATCGCATTCGGGTTACTGAAAAGGCACACGTCACTATCAAGCAGGGGGATAGCTATCAAGTCAGTGGCGCGGATGCCAACGGGTATCACACTAACTATGCGGTCCAAAACGGCGAGTTAGTAATTAGCGGTAGTAATAAGGAAAAGGGCGGTTTTAACATTATGGGTTGGACCACGCCCCAGTATAACGCCAAAATTACGATTACCATCCCTAAGGATAAGGCATTAAGCAGTTACCAGCAGGCAAATGCAAATTCTGATCTAGTGATGGATAATATTAAGATCACAAATAAGTTATCATTGACTGACATTAGTGATGTCACCTTGAATAAAGTTAGCGCCGAGGGAATTAACATTGATTCTGCAGATGGCGATATTAACGTTAAGAACAGTCATTTTAGTGGCAACAGTAGCATTGAAACTACTGATGGTGACATTAAGCTGACTTCCAACCAGTTCAACACCCTAAAGGTTAGTTCAACGGATGGGGATATCAAGTTGAACAATAACACTACTAAAAACGGGATTAGTGAAGTCGGCAGCACTGATGGTGATGTTACTTTGGGTCAAAATAAGTGGAACGACTTAAAGGTTAGCAGCGCTGATGGTGATGTTACATTCGACCACCAGGACGTTCAAAGCTCCCTAAGCATTAAAACAGAGGATGGCGATATTGATGGGGTGGTTGATCGTACAGACAATGCTAAAATTAGTGCTCACGCAAGCGATGGTGACATCTCAATTGATAAGGGTTTGAAAGATACATTTGCTAATAAACCTTATCGGATTGATTCAGTTGATGGAGATATCAAAATTAAATCTAATAATTAATCAAAAAGGGTGCATTATTGGCGGTTTTTAACTATAATATAAGATATTAAGCCAATGGGAGGATTTATAACATGAACTTAGATGATGAAAATATCGATATTGAATTTAACGCCGCTACTAAATCAGATTTGCCATACATTGTGGATGTATATAATGAATCAATTCCAGGCAGAATGGCAACCGCAGATCTCGAACCAATTTCAGTGGCTGATCGTGTTGATTGGTTCAGACAGCATGATTCCAAACACCGTCCGTTATTAATAATTAATTACGACGATGACAGAGCTGGCTGGCTCAGCCTAAGCAGTTTCTACGGTCGGCCTGCCTATGAGGAAACAGTCGAAATCAGCATTTACATTGATAATCAATTTCAACACAAGGGCATCGGAAACGCGGCTGTGAACCACGCTGAAAAAATCGCTGCCCGCCTGGGTGTGAAAAATATCGTCGCATTTATCTTTGCTCATAATGATCCAAGCCTCCATTTATTTCACAAAAATGGTTATAAAGACTGGGGCCACATGCCTAACGTTGCTGTAATGGATGGTAAGCAACGGAGCCTAAATATTTTAGGCAAGCGGATCGTTGATTAGTATGAATAGTCAAACCCAAGCATTCCTAATCTTACTTTCATTAGCCATTTTAACGTGGTTGCTGATTTTCATTAACCATGATCCAGACAGCCGACGAGATCATCGGTTAATGGCAATTGCGATGACGGTGGCAGTTGTTATCTTTGGAATTGTTATATTAATATAAAAAGCAGGGCCAGGGGCTCTGCTTTTTAATATGTTAAAGGGAACGATAGTAACAAGTTCACTAAATCCTATTAATCATTAATATGTTTAGCAACAAATTCATCAATCGGTAATCTAAAGTCCAAGTAGTATTTTTCTAATTTTTCTCGCGACCAATCCCACCAGGCGATTTTTGCTAAGTCAGTCTTGATTTCATCAGGGAATCGATCCTTAATTTTCTTACCAGGAACCCCACCAACAATTGTGTATGGTTCAACATCATGGGTCACGACTGCACCAGAACCGATTACAGCACCATCACCAACGGTTAATCCGCTTTGAATCAATACACCGTGCCCGATCCAAACATCATTACCAATCTTAGTTCGGATTGCCTTACGCTTAGTTAGGTATTCTTGATCCTTAGGCTCAAAGCCATAGGCACCACCGTTATAAGAAAAGATGTGCTGAGCGGCACGATCATAAGGATGATTAGTAGGGCCGATTCTTACCATTGCGGCAATACTATTAAACTTACCTAGATCCGTGTTTTGCATAAAACAATATTGACCAGTGTAATCATAGTCACCAAATGTACAGTTATCAATTAAGTTACTTTCACCAATTTCGATCCATTGACCGAAATTGGTATCTTTAATTTTACTATTTTTGCCAATTGTTGGATTATCCTTAGATAGTTTAGGAAAATTAATATGCATTTATTAGCACCTTCTTGTTTATAAATTATGTTAATTATAAGACGATTATACTAGAAATGATATCATTAACATACTTATTTTTAAAATGGAGAAATGTGAATTATAGATTTAACCATTAATCAGATAATCATTATGAATATGATATTGACAAGTCCCTTTTAGATATAACTTCAGATAATAAATGTTATGTAAAGTAAATGCAAATATCATTAATTCTCAATTCCCTAACTTGCTTTTAACAAAAAAATTCCAACTAATTCAGTTGGAATTTTTTTCATTATTTATAATTTAAATAAAAATCATCAGCAGACATGTAATGGATTTTTGTCATAAAGATATACTTACTCAGGTAACCAATAACAATTGGTACGATCAAGAATGTAATAATAATGATCATAATTTCAGCACCGCCTTTAAGGGCGTTAATTGGGCCTACCAATCCAGCTGAACCAAATCCAGCACTTAAGGGCGTTCCCTTAATTTCAAAAAATGCACTAATTCCACCAGCGATTCCAGCATTAATGGCCAATGGCAATAATACTTTGGGCTTTTTTAAAACATTAGCCATTTGAATCTTAGGAGTTCCGATAAAGTGTGCAATACTGGTACCAAATGAATTAACTTTACTACCATAAATCGCTAATGCAATTGCGGCAGCAGTGATTCCAATATTTGCAGATCCTGACGCAATACCATTTAGTGATATTGCGGTAGCAACTCCTACTGAAGAAATGGGACTTAAGATTAGGATTGCAAAGATAATTCCAATTACAGTTCCCATTATAATTGGCTGCAGTTCAGTTGCAGATAATGCTAGATCACCAATTAATTTTGTAATCATTCGCACTGGTTTGAGGGTCAATAGACCAATACCACCAGCAATAATAATTAATAAAGTTGGTAATAATAAGACGTTATAACTTCCGAGCCATGGACTAATTAACTTAATTATAATCACCCCAATTGCAATGGTGATCATAATGTTGATTACATCACCAGTTCCCTTTACAGAGAAGCCCCCTGCTGGACTAATCATCCAGTTACCAGCTCCCATCGCTCCAACTAATGCTAACGATGCACTTTCTAGTGTCTTCATTTTAAAATACATTGCGACACATAATCCAGAAATAGCTGGTAGCAGGACCATTGCAAATGAAACTAATGAATTGATAATTGATAAACTCGGAAAAAAGCGTTGAGCGTAATTAAGAATTTCATTTAACAGCGCTGCAGGCATTAGGGTAACCACTACTGCGATGCTGACACCGTTTAGGACGTTTAAAATCCCCTCTTTAATTGCGTTTGCGTTTTTAATCATATATTAACTCCTTATTTTATATATTTTAATATCATACCATATTAAACATCTAATTAAAATCTAATACTAATTTAATTAATTTATCTTAGTGATTATTTTAAAGCCCTTTGAATCAACTGTGTTAAAATTAGGCTAATATTAATTAAGGAAGGTGAACTATGTGGATAAGCAAAAGTATGTTGAAGCACTAAAGCACGAATCACCTGATGTAGTATTGGGTAGCCTCATGGATGAACTTGGTTATCCTGATATTAACGGAATTGCGGATGCATGTGATGTTGCTCAATCAACTAGCAATCAAGATGATTTAGACCAAATCGAAACGAATCAACCGATGTTTTATAATTACAAATCACATCGGCTAGTAAATAAAGCTGATGTGTTAAATATTCTTAATCAGCTGAAAAAATAAAATAAGCACCTGATCAAAAGCAAATTGATCAGATGCTTATTTTATTTGTAAATTATTATTCAGTTTAATTGAACAACTTCGTATGATTATATAGCTATAAAGGCGAAGTCAATCACTGAGCGCGTCTCAGTAACAGACAATAAATCATCCAAATTGGCTTGTATATCACGGTTACTATATAATAGTGATATAGAAAACCATTCAAAATAATAGTAGATTACTTATTCTACACTTAGTGAATTGATTCACAATTTAAAATTAAGTTATTACATGATTGTTGATTTAAATTGCTCATGTGCTAAAATGAATTGACTAATTTAAAGGGATGGTGTGAAGTGATTATCGTATTATTAATAACGATTTTGATGCTCTGGTTAGTATGGAAGTTTTTCAGTAGTTGGCTTTGGTGGATCCTATTATTTGCAGCTATCATCTGGATGTTGAAAGTGTTTTTCTGGGGAGCAATCATCTTAGTGGTATTAGGAGTTATTGGTGCATTCTCAAATAACAATCAATAATAAAAAAACGGTAGTTCCATAGTGAAATGGAGCTACCGTTTTTATTATTGGATAATTTATTCTAATAATATAGTTCTGGCATCCGTTGTGCAGCAGATGGTAATTTTTGGCGCACCTTCTTAATCACATCTAAATCAATATCAGCATACAAGATGGTTTCGTTAGTTCCTGCTTGGGCAGCGACGATTCCCATTGGATCGACTACTTGACTCAACCCAACTCGGTTGTCACTATCGGGTTTATCGCATCCCACAATGAAGGTCGTGTTTTCAATTGCACGAGCTTTCAATAAGGAACTCCAGTGATATTCTTTTAGTGGCCCGCTAACCCAAGCTGTTGGAATGATAATAATATCAGCGCCATGAATTGCTTCATAACGCGCTACTTCTGGGAACCGAAGCTCATAACAAACAAATAAGCCAATTTTACCGAATGGCGTATCAATCGGTTCAAATAATTTATTACCAGGCTTAATCTGATCAGACTCCTTAGTCCCAAATGCATCGTAGAGATGCGTTTTATGATAGGTGCTAACAATGTTACCCTTATCATTGATGACAACGATCGTGTTATAGACCCGTTTATCATTATTATCATCATTAGTTTCACGCATCCCGAATATGATCCAGACATGCTTTGTCATCGCTGTTTGTCTTGCATTGGTTACAAATGGGCCATCCAGGGCTTCAGAATGTTGATTAATTTCATCCAATCCAGCCGTTGGTGATATGGTGCTCATGAACATTTCTGGAAAGACAACTAATTCAGCGCCGTGTTCCGCAGCTTGATTAACAAAGTCATTAAATTTAACTTGATTAACATTTTGGTCAATATCGGAATATGCTTGGGCTAATGCAATTTTATAAGTCAAATGATCACCTACTTAATATTATTTTAATTGAATTCTAATCTAACCATTAAAGAATGTCAATCTTAACTCCATTATGTGTTTGTGAATAGACACTAAATAGTAGATATGGTATATTAGTTTTGTAATTAAATAATCTAACTGTCCACTGGGGTGCCGTATGGCTGAGATAATACCCATTGAACCTGATTCTAGATAATACTAGCGTAGGAACGTGGCTGAAGTCGAAATAAAAACGATTAATAGGCGCTTTCTGAATTGCTCAGGAAGCTTTTTTTATTTCCCAGGATGGTTATTAATTAGGAGGATTCAACATGTTTTCAGATCAATTGAAACAACAAGCACAACCAATTCTAAAGGGAATTTTCGAACATCCCTTCATCAAGGGGATTGCTAATGGTGAGGTCCCTGCCAAGGCATTGAAATTCTATGTTCAACAAGATTATCAATACCTTAGTGAATTCATTAAAATTTATGGTAATGCGATTGCTAAATGTAATGACCGTGAATTAATGAATTTCTTTAATGGTCAAATTAGTTTTATCTTAAATAGTGAAATTCATCCCCATCATATTTTCTGTGACATTGCGGGGGTCACATATGAAAGTCAACAACACGCTACCCCATCGCCTAAGGCATATTTATATGAATCACATATGCATCGGGCAGGAGAAACGGGTTCGTTACTGAATATTTTAGCCGCTTTTCAACCATGTCCTTGGACCTATTCAGAAATCGCTGATCACTTGGTTAGTGAAGGGTATGCTACTAAGGATAATCCCTATTATGATTGGATTATGTTCTATGCTAGTAAGGAAAATGATAAGACCATGAGTGATACTGTGTTTGAATTTGTTGATCGATTTGCTGAACATGCTTCTAATGAAGAACTAGCAGAAGCAAGTCAATACTTCTTAAAGAGTTGTGAACTAGAATGGCAGTTCTGGGAACAGGCGTTTTATCAACAAGACTGGCAATTTAAGGAATCTCTAGAAGCTGCTAAGGAGGAATATAAGTAATGAAAGAATTTCCTGAAACTTTAACGATTGCTGGAACTGATTCTGGTGGCGGTGCTGGGATGATGGCTGATATTAAAACCATGCAGGAATGTCATGTGTTTAGCACTAGCGTGGTGGTCGGAGTAACCGCTCAAAATACATTGGATGTTCAAAAGGTATATCCCCTTCCCCTCGAAATGGTGGATGCTCAGTTTGCTTCAATCGCTGATGATTTTGTGATTAAGGCGGCTAAGACAGGGGCGCTATTTGATTCTGAACACGTTGCATGCGTTGCTAAAAATATTAAGAAATACTCGTTCGGCAGCTTAGTGGTGGACCCAGTTATGGTTGCTAAAGGTGGTGCGAAACTACTGAGCGATGATGCGATCGATACTGTGATTTCAGATCTCATCCCGTTAGCTGACATTATTACACCTAATATGCCTGAAGCTGAAACGATCGTTAAACATAAGATCGAAGGTAAAGAGGCAATTAAAGATGCTGCTCGAGAAATTCAAAGATTGGGCGCTAGGAATGTCGTTATTAAGGGTGGCCATAGCGATGGTCCCGAGAACGCTGATTATGTACTATTGGCCGATGGCACCGATTTTTGGATGACTGGTAAACATGTTGACTCTAAGCGCAAGCACGGTACTGGTGATACCCTTTCATCAGTAATGGTGGCAGAACTTGCCAAGGGTTGTCATGTTGAAAAAGCAATTAAGTGTGCTAAAGCCTACATGAATGAGATCTTGCAACATGAAATTCATGTTGGGCAAGGACACGGACCACTAAATCATTGGGGAGCTGAAGGAACAGATGTTAAAATTTAATACGGATATGTTGAAGGTCTACTTTATTGGTGGTACCCAAAACATTGATGGAGATAAGGATAAATTTATTGAGCAATTAACGCTGGCTTGTCAAAATGGAATTACTATGTTCCAATACCGTGAAAAAGACCATGGATCCTTGAGCGGTGATGATCGCTTAGCATTAGGAAAACAAGTTCGTCAGATTACTAGCAAGTACTCGATTCCATTAATTGTGGATGATGATTTTGAGTTAGCGCGCCAAATTAATGCTGATGGAATTCACGTTGGCCAAAGTGACACACCAATTCAAGACGTCGTAGCTGAAGCAAATGGGATGATTGTTGGTCTATCAGTTCATAATATTGATGAATTAGTTGCTAGCGGTGACTTAACGGGCGTTGATTACTTAGGTGTCGGCCCAGTCTTTTCAACTCACAGTAAGGATAATGCTAAGGAACCGATTGGTTTAGATGGCCTATTTCAGATGAACCAAGCGACATTGAAGCCCATTGTTGCCATTGGTGGAATCCATGAAAATAATGTAGCATCAGTTCTAAAGCATTCTGTTAGTGGTGTTGCCGTTATTTCTGATATTATGCAAAGTAAAGAAGTTGCCCATACGATTCAGGTATTGAAAGGAGAAGCATAATGTTAACGATTGAATCAATTCATAAGCTCAATCCAGTGATTTTAAACGTTGCCAACATGGTGACCCCCCAACACGTAGCGGATGCAATCAATTTTTACGGAGGCTCACCCATCATGTTCACGGATGAACGCGAGGCAGCTGCCCTAACTAACATTGCATCAGCAGCTGTTTTCAACATGGGATCCACTAATGAAGATACGTTGAAAAATGTAATCGCAAGTGGGAAGGTCGCAAATAAACGTGGGATTCCCGTCGTGATCGATCCAGTTGCCATTGGTGCAACTGAACTACGCCAGGATAATTTTTTCCGTGCTGCTAAGGAAGTCAAGTTCAATGTGATCCGTGGTAATGCTGGTGAAATCGCCTATCTTGCAAACGTTAACTGGACTGCAAATGGAATCGATGCTGGAAATGGAGATGCAGATGTTGCGTCAATTGCCCAAAAAGTGGCTCAAAAATACGATTGTTGGGTCGTCTTATCTGGAGAAAGAGATATCGTTACAGATGGCAATACAACCTACTCAGTCGATAACGGCCATCCATATTTTCAAACAAACGTTGGTTCTGGTGACATGCTAGATGGGATCTTAGCTACCGCAATTGCAGTTGAAAATGATCTTAAATCGTTAGTTCGAGCAACTGCTACCTTTAGTATCGCTGGTGAAATTGCGGGGGAAAAATACCCTAACCAACCAGCATCATTTTTCGTTGAATTATATAACCAACTAGCAACGATCAATGATAATGAAATCGATACGCGAATGAAAATCCATCAATTATAATTTACAATTTTTGATTACGACACACAAAAGCGCCCTACCATCAGGTAAGACGCTTTTTATTTTAATATGCTTGAATAAACAATTGGATTGCAAGGCCGAATGCTAAGATGGCCACGATCCATTTGATTACCTTTTCAGGGATGATCCGTACGATCTTAGGGCCAATGTAACTGCCGATTAACGATCCAGATCCCAGTGGTAACACTAAAATCCAGTAAACATGGGATTGAAATGCATAAATAATCATGGCAACCAAATTACCGAAGAATGATGAAACGTTTCTAATCGCGTTGTAAACAGCGTATTTCTCATTAGTGATTTTTGATAAGATTGCATTAACGATAATTCCAGAAGCGGCCCCAAAGTAACCAACATAGGCTCCCGTTAAAAAGATGGCAACTGAGTATAGGATCTGTCCTAATTTACCAACTTCACGTTTCTGAAGCTCTGCTCCCTTTTTCTTTGGCCATATCATCGTAAGTGCAGCAAATAAGATGAAGAATGGTACTAACTTGGTAAAAGAAGCACTTGAAAAATGAAGTAATAGGAACGTTCCCATGATACTACCACCAAAAATAAAGATGGAGGTGGTAATTAACTGCTTTACGTGTCCCTTCAATTCCGGCATTGATGACAATCCAGAACCGATCCCGTTAAAAATAACTGATGAACTATTGGTGACATTCGCATAGACTGGTGGTAATCCAGCAACGTATAATAACGCTGGATAAGACACTAGTGAAGCCATGCCGACCGTACTACTTACGATTCCCGCAAGAAAGCCGAACGGAAAAAGTAGTAGGAGTTGACTAATACTAAAATGCATTTTTTCACTACCTTTTTATGTAATATTATTCAATTATAGTCCCAAAAGGGTCCCATTTTCCAGTTAAAAATGGGACCCTTTTATTTTATTTGTTCAAATTAACCTCATTGACCAATAATGCACCGTCATATTCATACTCGCGAAGATTTTCTGAGAAAATTTCTAACGATTGTTCGCCATACTGATCGAACAAACTAGCAATGTGCGGAGAAATAAATACATTTTCCATTTGCCAAAGCGGGCTGTTATCTGTTAATGGCTCTTGATCCACTACGTCTAAGGATGCTGCACTTACAATTTGTTGATTCAATGCATCGATCAAATCATTTGTAACGACGCTGCCACCGCGTCCCACATTGATGAATATGGGATGATTAGTTAAACGGTTGAAAAAGGCTTGGTCAAAGAATTTATCGGTGGCTGGAATCAAGGGTAGTGAATTAATAATAATATCCGCATTCACTACGTCCGCATTAAAGTCCGTCATGGTGAATGTTTCATCAAAGAACTTAGCTTGATGTCCATTGCGATTGATTCCAATAGTTTTAACGTTAAACACATGTAAAATTTCTGCTAACCGCATCCCAATTGCACCAGTCCCATAAATTACCACACTGCGATCTTCTAGGATCTTGAATGGATGCGTCGGCTTTTCCCATCGGTTCATTTTGGTGATCCGCTCTAAGTTCCGATATTGATTAAAAATCATCCCCATGATCGTTTCAGCAATCGGTTCAGAATGAATTCCCTTGACCGTAGCTAATCTAATCCCCCGTTCCCTCATTTTTGCAAGTGGGAAATAATCTACCCCGACTGAAAGGGCTTGTATCCATTTTAATTGACTTTTTGGATTATTAATAATTGTTGGAACCAATTTATGATCGTAACCAATGATGACGTCAATTGAATTTAAATCCATTTCAGATAATTGTTGGTCAGCAAAAAAGAGGTTTTCTTTCATCAAACCAGGATGTTTAACCATTTTTTGTTTCATTTGTTCGATATCAAAGTTTTCATTAGGTGCACCAACTAAAATATTCAAGATGAACACTCCTTTATTATTAGTAAACTAAATAATTATACACTGATTTATTTATGAAATCTAAAATTTTGCTTGACGAATTAAAAAGATTATGTTTTAATTATAAACATCGAAAAGAAATTTAATCAAATTCTAACTTTTTCTAATCGATACATAATATATATTTCATAGTAAAGGAGTTGATTCAATATGATGAATTCGACAGAAAAAGATTCACCACAGATGAATGCTGCTAACATGTCAAATGTTAAAGCAAAGTCTAGTTTCAAAGAAAGTGCTTATCTAGTTTTTAATGGGGTGTCCAATGCAATTTTAGTTACCTTAGGTGTTGGATTATTGCTTGGTGCCATTTCGAACTTTGTTCATTGGCAAGCACTTGCGCAAATCGGATTGATTTGTCAATACTTATTAGCACCAGCAATTGGTGCGGCGGTGGCCTCACAATTAAAGACGAACACGTTAGTTCTTTTTAGTTCTATGGTTGCTGCTACTGTTGGTGCGAACAATGTCTTCTTTACTAGCGGACCGATGAATGCGACGACCGCAACGGGACATTTATTAGCTCAACCAGCTGGATCTGCCATCTTCATGATTGGTCAACCAGTTAGTGCCTTGGGTGGAGCAGTTGTTGCAACACTTGTTGGTAAATACTTAACCGGGAAAACCCCATTGGATATGTTCTTAGTTCCATTCGCAGCTACCTTAGTAGGAACGGTTTCAGCATTAGGAATGGCTTCTGTTACTACTCCCGCCCTGGTTTGGCTTTCCGGAGTAATTGCTAAAACAATGACGATCAACCCACTATTGGGTTCAGTAGTGATCTCAATTGTTTGGTCAGTCTTCGTGATGACTCCTGCATCTTCTGCAGCCCTTGCCATCGCAGTTATGCTTGATCCCCTTTCTTCAGGGGCTGCGTTATTAGGAACGACTGCCCAATTCGTCAGTTACACTGTAATGTCATTTAGAGAAAACAAGCCTGGTGCAAACATCGCCCAAGGCTTGATCACTCCAAAGGTTCAATTTGGTAACGTCACTGAGAACCCTTACATTGCAATTCCAGGAATGGTTTCAGCAGCAGTTGTTGCTCCAATTGGAACGCTTTTCTTCCACTTCTCAGTTTCATTTAAGTTAGCTGGGCTTGGTTTGAACTCACTGATTGCCCCAATTACGCTAGCATCCCAAAACATGGGGACGTTCGTTATGTACTTGGTTCTCGGTGTTGTTGTTCCCGCAGTTATCGCTTACGTTCTTGGTAAATTCCTCCGAGCTTCTAAGAAGATCAAGAAGGATGATATGCACATCGACCTAGTTTAAATCGATCAAATTCTTAACCACAATTCTTTTAATAAAAACACCGCTAAACTGAAGGCTAGGTTTAGCGGTGTTTTTATGTTTGGAAAATGATTAAAGCATAAAAAATCGGGACATAATTACTCTGCTTACCAGTAGATAATTATATCCCGATTTCAGATTAAAGTGCCTGTGGTGCTGGGATTGATAGTTCCGTAGCAATTTGTTGAATTTGTGCTGACGTTACATCATCGATCGATACCCCATGTTTTTGATTATGCGCATAGTTTTTATATTCACGATCACCAGGAATCTTAATTTCAGTTTCTGGGAGGTGATCTAAGTTTCTAATGCGGTTAAACATATCGGTCGCCTTAGCTCTTAGATCAGCTAAGTTGCCAAAAAACGAGGGATCAATTGTAATTAAACATTGGCTAAAATCATGTTTTCCAACATTAGTATCAGCAGAAATTGACCCTTGTGCTAAGATTCCAGTTAAAATTTCAACAACTAGTGAGTTTCCGAATCCCTTATAGTTAGAATTGTGTTCGTTTGCACCACCAAGCGTTAAAACACCGCCCCCCTTTTGAGTTGGCGTTAATGCTGCAGTGGCTAAAATATCTTCCGCTTGTTTTGCATCTGAGACGACGTTGCGTTGCTTGTCAACCGCCCACTCACCAGGAAGGGGTTGTTTTTTCTTGTCTAAAACTTGAATCTTTCCACCAGAAACGACCGAAGTTGCTCCATCAAATACAAATGGATGTGGTTCAGCTGGGAAAGTAAATGCGAATGCATTCGAACCTAGAAAAGATTCTAATGCATTTGTTGGCACGACCAATGGCCTTGTATTCGTGAACGCAATGCCGATTAATCCTTCTGCCACTGCCTTTCTTGCCCAATAGCCAGCAGTTCCAAAGTGGTTGGAATTGCTGATGACGGCCATCGAAATTACCGTTTCCTTTGCTTTTTGAATTAGTTTATTCATTGCAACATTACATGCAATTTGGCCCATATTTTGATTTGCGTCCACTAACATACTGGTCGGAGCCTCTTTAAGAATCTTAACCTGATTTTGCGGTTGAATTGTCCCATCATCCACCATTTTTAAATACCATGCTAACCGCTGGATTCCATGGGATGAGATTCCCCTTAAATCAGCATCCACAAGTGTATCTGCCAATAGTTTACTGTCTGCTTCTGAAAACCCCTTCTTATTAAAAACTTGTTCTAAATATCTTAATTCATCAGTTGCTTTAATTTTCATATTAAAATCCTCCTAGGTATGTAGTTACTTGGTGCCAACTTATTTTTAAATTAACGCCCCCCTTCAATTTTGATATAATTAATACTAATGTTAACTGAATTTAGAAACGAGGTGCATTCGAATGCAACAATTTCCAGAAGCCCTAACGATTGCTGGGATCGATAGTGACGGTGGTGGTGGCATGCCGATCGATCTTAAGACGATGATGGCAATGAAGGTATATGGTCTTTCAGTAGTGACCACCACTGTCGCAGCTAATTCATACGGGATTTTAGATAGTCATATGCTACCGATTTCATTCATTCAAAATGAATTTAAAGCCTTAAGTGCTGACTACGATATTAAGTCTTGTAAAACTGGATTATTAGAAAATGCTGAATTAATTAAATTAGTGGTTAATAATTATCATCAGCATGACTTCGGTCCTCTGGTTGTAGATCCAGTCATATTAGCCAAAACCGGTGAGGTGTTATTAGATCAAATTGCGATTGACACCTTAAAGGAGGCATTAATCCCGATCGCCACCATTATTACTCCTAACTACTATGAAGCAGAGGTGTTGACTGGTTCTAAAATTCAAAAAAAATCAGATATGGTTAAGGTCGCCAATCAACTATTGGAGCTAGGGTGTGAAAATGTAATGATCAAGGGGCGTCATGATCGTAATGGTCAACAACAAGAAATCGTGAGTGATCTTTTATTATTAGCATCTGGCAAACAAGTATGGCTAAATGGCCCCTACTTTAAAACGAATCGTAAAAATGGGACTGGGGATGCGCTTTCTGCTGCCATTGCTGCTGGATTAGCAAGGGGACACTCAATTGAAAAATCAGTTCGTGATGCTAAAAGCTACGTTGATTTAGCAATCAAAAACGAAATTATTGTTGGTCATGAATTCGGTCCAATCAACAATTGGGCTGGAAAAGAAAATGATAAACCTTATTAATAGATTTATCATTTTAGTCGTTATGAAATTAGTGTTCATCAACAAACTTTTGAACGCGATTCACAACTTCAGTTAGGTCTTCAGTACTAGCGGCATAGCTAAATCTGACATAGCCATCGCCACCAGGGCCAAAGATTGCACCTGGCATGATTCCAACCAATGCCTCTTTTGCAAGTTGATAACCGAATTTATAGCTGTCTTGTTCAAATTGTTCTGGAATTTTGGCAAAAATATAAAATCCCCCACTCGGTTCAGGGCTGGTAAATCCAGCACGCGTTAAACCATCACGAAGTAACTTTCGCCGCTTTAAATAGGTCTTTTTCATTTCGATCCCGTCATTTTGCCCATTTTTAAATGCTTCACTAGCAGCGTATTGGGCATTATCGGTTGCATTAGTATTAATCAAGGTATGAACGGCGTTGATTTTACTAATAATATTTGCAGGCCCGCAAACGATTCCGATTCGCCAGCCAGTCATTGCGAATGTTTTGGAGGCTCCGTTCATAACGATCGTTTGGTCAGGGAGTAGCTTTCCAAAAGAAGTATGCGGTTCATCATACGTTAGCTCACTATAGATTTCATCACTAATCAAAAAGACCTCGTGTTGCTTAATAACATTAGCTAATGCAACTAATTGATCTTTGGTATATGTATTACCAACTGGATTATTAGGGTAATTAATAATAATTGCCTTTGCATTGGGATGTTCTTGAAAAGCATTTTTGAGTTTTTCTGGTGATAAAATAAAGTCATTATCAGAGGTATCAATGAATACAGGAGTGGCCTTATTAAACTTTACGTTAGCAGCATATAATGGATAGGTAGGGGTCGGAATTAACACCTCGTCTCCTGGATTTAAAATGGTCGTAAAAACATCGTGAATCCCTTCTGCTAAGCCAACAGTGGTGGTGATTTGAGTATCTGGATCATAATTTAGACCATACTTATCTTTTAAAAATTTAACTGCGTTCTGGCGCAGCGGTTTGATCCCCCTGGGATCAGTATAGTGACTTTCATCATCCTCAATTGCTTTAATAGCAGCATCCTTGATGTGTCGAGGAGTGGCAAAATCAGGTTCTCCATATGTCAATGAAATTAAACCAGGGATGTCGGCAATTTTTAAATTAAATTCGACAATCTCGTTTGACTTCATTTGTTTTACCGTATTGTTAATTTTACTTGATAGGTCCATTTTCAACGCCTCACTATCTAAATGATTTAATTTACAGATAAACAAAAGCCCCCATTTCTACACTGTCTAGAAACGGAGGCTCCGTGGTACCATTCTAATTTAGACTCGTTATATTATGAGTCAACTTATTAACGTTTTTGAAAGATTCAAAAACGTGTGCACCGTTAATGGGGTGCCAAGGCATTATTATCTAATATCGATAATACCAAATCACAGGTCATTTTCATTAACCAACAGCTAATCCATTTACATCGACCATGGACTTTCTTAGTAGTGTCACTTAATTACTCTCCTGCTCAAATTGTTTATGCAAATATTTTATTTTTCTAATTATATTATAATCATTTTCAAATTATTTTCAAGTGATGTTAATTTAGATTAACTTATTGAAAAATAAAAAGCGGATTAATTTCTTGATCGTGAAATTAATCCGCTTTTTATTTTTATTTATTGGCTTAAAATTGATTATTCCTTAACGTTAACGGTAACATCGCTAAATCCATTGTCGAACTTAGCAGTCCAATCACCAGCAGTTAAGCGTGGTGGTAATAAGAAAGTACCTGATGATACACGTTGACCAGCTTTAAATGATTGGCCTTGTTCGTGTAATTTCTTCACAAGCCATTGAAGTGAATTTAATGGGTTGCCTAATACTTCAGATGAAACCCCATCGACTTCTTCTTTACCATCATGATAAAGTTTGGTATGGACGTTTTCTAAGTCCTTCAAACTGAATTCGCTGGTATCTCGTTCTTCACCGTAGACTACGTATCCACCAACAGCGGCATCTGCCATGACTAAGTATTTAGATAATGATGGGAACCAGTCAGAGAAGCGGCAATCAGGAACTTCAACTCCTGAAGCAACGGTCGTCTTACGAGCTAAATCTTCAAGTGAATCGTTAACTGATAGGTCTTCTTTGGCCTTGAAAACTAATTCAACTTCAGCAAGTGGATCCATTAAATCACTACTTAATGATAATGTTGCTGGTGACTTAACGAAATGTTCTTGAACTTGAGCTCCATATAGTGGTTCGGTAGAATCGAACATGTCTTGGGTTTGCTTGCTAGTTAGACTAACTTTGTAACCACCTAATGGTTGTGACTTAAGTTCCATTAATCGACGTTGTACTCGATATGATGCATCTTCATCACTAAGTAAGTTTGCCCATTCATCCATCTTAAGAGCTTCGCGGTTAGTATAAGCATTGAAAAGTGCTTGTGCTAATTTTTCTTCAGCGTCATTTAATTCTACTACAGTTAAGTTTTCTTGGTTAGTGTTAGTGTTTGTCATAATAAATCGCTCCTTAATTTTTAGAACGAATCAATTGAAATGATTCGTACTATCATCCTAATGTAATTTTTAATCTGAATCTCGCTGTCATCTGAGTTGTTGCTAATGTCTGATTTCATACGAACCACTTCTTTCTTATTATTATTTCAGAAAAGCAAAAAGCGCCCTTAGCCTCCCAAATGAATTGGGATCCTAAGGGCGCTCACGCGCGTTACCACCTTAATTCGCCAAGCAAGAATCGCTTGACCTCGACGTACGGTTAATTTAAAAATCAACGATACGCTGGCATGATAACGGGTGCTTCCGGTAGGACTTACTTTAAGTTCAGTCTACTAACTAAAGAATGATAACTACTCATAATCTCAATGCATTGTCACATCAACCCAATGCTTTCTGAAAGATTGATTAATTCGTTTTTTCTTATAATCGCTATTTGTTTATCTGATTGTCTACAAGTATATACCCTAAAATTATAAAGTCAACACTTTTTGACATTTTATTTTAATTTATTTTCATTTTATTCTAACTTTGCTTTTCTAGCTTGGAGTGATGCTTGCCATATAGGACATATACGACCATCCCAATTGCGAACCAAACGACGAATCTGACCCATGTTTCCCAGTTCAATCCTAAGATCAACAGGATACAAAATGCAATTGAAATCAATGGAACGAAAGGAACCCCTGGAACCTTGAAGCCTCTGTGAATTTCTGGGTGTTTTTTGCGCATCCAAATAATTCCAGCTGATACAAGGATAAATGCGACTAATGTTCCGATATTAACCATTTCTGAGAGGACATTTAAGTTAACGGCTCCAGCAACTAGTGCAGTGATAATTCCAAAGAACCACGTTCCCTTTACTGGCACTTGTTTCTTCTTATTAACTTCACCAAAGAATTTAGGGAATAAGCCGTCCCGCCCCATTGAGTAACTAATTCTAGTTTGGCCGTATAGTGAAACCAGTGTAACGGTCGTCATTCCGAGGATGGCCCCGACACTTACGATTACTGATAGCCATGTTTGACCAGTCGATCTTAATACGGCAATTACTGGATCGTTCAAGTAGTTAGCAAATGCAGTGTATTTAACTACCCCAGTCATGATTAATGTCATTAGGATATATAAAACAGTTGAAATGATCAACGATAGCATAATTCCTCTTGGAAGGGTCTTGCTTGGATTAACGGTTTCTTCAGCACTAGACGAAACGGCATCAAAACCGATAAATGAGAAGAATACGATCGAAGCCCCTGGAATAATTCCTGAAGCAACACCATGGTTGAATGAATACCATCCATAAGGAGCAAATGGTTTCCAATTGTAACTCTTGATCGCCCAGAAGGTCGAAACAATAAATAATACAATCACCCCAATTTTTACGAACACCATGATGTCATTAATTCGCTTGGTTTGGTTAATCCCCTGTGAGATGATGAACGTAAGAACAATGATCAAAAGAAAAGCAGGGACATTGAAGTATGAAGTTACTCCAGGAGTCGTACCAGCAGCGCTTGCTAACGATGGTGGAATATTAATCCCAAAACTATGTAGTAAGCTCGTTAAATACCCTGACCAACCTACAGCAACGGCGGAAGCACCTAATGCATATTCCAAAATTAGATCCCATCCAATAATGAATGCAATGATCTCACCAAATGCTAGGTAAGAATACGTATAAGCTGATCCAGAAATTGGTGCGAACGATGCGAATTCACCGTAACATAGTCCAGCAAACCCACAACAAATCGCAGCAATAATGAACGATACGATAATCGAAGGACCAGCAGTTAGGGAGGCCTTCCCTGTCAATACAAAAATCCCTGTCCCAATAATTTCACCAATTCCTAATAAAGTTAAGTCCATGGTCTTAAGGCTTCGCTTTAATGGGGATGCATTGGCAGTTATTTTTGTTAAATCTTTTTTCCTAAAGATATCCATTAATATCACCCCATGAAATATAAAAGTTGAATTAAAATTAAATTATAAATATCTAATTTTTACTAATATTATTCTAATTTTATTCATATGTCAAGGATTAATGTAATAAAAAATAACATAACTCGCTATTACATGTATATATATTAATTATTAACTATCATCATCATAAAAGATCTGTAAAGAAAATGATTTATAATGTAACCCACTTTTAATATAAATATATATATATTAAAATATGTTATGAATAAGTTAGTGATATAATTATCCATAAAGAGAGATGATGATATATGAATAAATCCGGATTCAAATCATTGATGATGGTTTTTATCGTGTGCCTAATCGGGGGCTTGGGATTAGGGATGAGTTTTACAAGTGCCAGCGCTTCCAGTACTAGGTGGCACGGCCTTGATTATGATGATGCAAGGAACCCCACTAATGTTAAGCAGATCAAAATCATGATTAATAATGTAGCTAAACACAAGGGCAATTACCTTAAATTGCATCTGACTGACGATACGGATTTTGCAATTGAAAATGATACAATTGGTCAAACAGTTAAAAAATACCCTAAAATGAAGGATGGGCTTTACTATAATTCTGATACCAAAAAACTATTTATGAGCAAAGCACAATTTAAAGAGTTGGTTAAATATGGGTTAAAAAAACATATTACTGTGATTCCTGAAATTGATGTTCCTTCGCATACGGTTGGGTTACATAATGTTTTAAAGGTAACTAATCCGAAGTTGGATAAAGAAGTATATGATACTGCGTATGAACAACTTAGTTATGGTAAAACGGCAACTAAAGACCTTGTGAAAGCTATTTTTCAGGAATATTTACCGTTGATTCCAGCAGGTAGCCCGATTGGCACTGGTGGTGATGAACTATCCGTAGCGAGTGCAAAGCATAAGCAAGCATTGCTCAAGTTCGATAATGAACTAGATGAAAGCCTCAAAGGTTATCAAATGTGGATGTATAATGATAGTGCTCAAAAATTAACGTTCAAAAAGCTAAACTTAGATATTGTAATTGAATACTGGAGTCAAACTGGTGACCAAGATGTTAAGTCATATACGAAGGATAACTTGGCCAACAATGCTTCTGCTTCCCAATTACTTAGTAATGGGTATAAATTAGTCAACATTAATTCATACTTTCTATATTTACTACCTGAAAAGAGTTTTGTTACCAAGGAAAATTACAAGTACTACTTAAAGGATCTAGACACCTATTTTGGTGAAAATATTTTTAACGAAAAAAATTTTTATACAAAGGTAAAAGCTTCCAAGAATATCATTGGATCTGCCTCTAGCATCTGGTATGATGACAAGCCAGAAATGACCCCAGCTAAGACAGTTAAAGAATTAATGCCATGGGTCAACGCATTTTTAGATTGGGTCCACAAGGGTAAGCTTACTAAATAAAAAAACTAGTTGATCTGACCCCTATAGGTTGGACTAATACTTTTTGCTAGGATATCAATCCCAAATATTGATTTGGTGATTGGTATCCTAGTTTTTCTTTTAATCTATTGTTATTGTAATCCTTAATCCATGTTTTCATCGCATTGATTAAGGATTTTTTGGTATCATAATGCGTATTCATCATTTCAATTTTCATGATATGGAAAAATGATTCCATTTGAGCATTATCTAAACATGTCCCCTTACGGGACATGGACTGAATAGCTTCATATTTGTTTAGTGTTTGAACCCAACTATGACTCTGGTATTGAATTCCTTGATCACTATGCACAATTGAATGCTTAACAGTGTTCTGGATTCTTTTTAGTGCCTGGTTCAACGGCTTTAATGTTAGTTCAACTGTTGGATGGCTGCTAATTCCATATGAAATGATTTTATCAGAATATAAATCCATCACTGGAGAAAGATAAACCCGATGGTTTATATCTTCATTTCCATATCTAAATTCACTTACATCTGTTGTTATCTTCTCTCCAAAACTATTAGATGAAAAATCACCATTTAAAACATTATCAGCAACATGGCCTACTTGGCCATGGTAAGAGTTATATTTACGTTTTCTTTTTCCAAATAGTTGGCACTGTAAACTGTATTTTTGCATAATTCTCTGGACTCTTTTGTGATTAACATGGTATCCATTATTGTTAAATAATGCTGTTATTCTTCTATAACCATAAGCAGGATGATCCTTAACAGCCTTTTTCACCTCAGTATCAAACTCATCATTTATTTTCGAAAGCGAAGCTTTTCTATGATGATAATAACTACTTTTAGGGAATGAAATTGATGATAATATTCTAGAAATTGCAACATCACTAAATTTTTTCACTAATAAATCAATACTTTCGTATTGATTATTAGTGCTTAGTAATTTTTCATAGGATAGTTTAATCGATAAAGCTAAATTTTGCTTTTTTAACAGTTTAATTTGCTTTACAGCGCTATTTGTGAGAACATTCTTTTGATGGGACTTACGTTTATTCATTAAATATAGGCTTCCATTCTCTAATCTCCGTTGCCATGTAAAGATGCTCGACGGAGATGCAATATTAAAATGAAGTGCTGTTTCTGGATACGACTTGTGGTAGAGGTGCATCCATTTCAGCACTTTTAATTTATACATATAAGAATATTCTTGATTATAATGTTTTGCAATAAGCGCTTTTTTACCAAATTTTTTATACGTCTTTACCCACGAGTAGATTGTTGCAACACCCTTAATGCCATATTTATGGTTCAACGTAGTTGATCCAACTCCAGAAAGGTATTCTAAAACAACTTTCAATCTAAATTCATAACTATATTTTGCCAAAATAAAGACCCCCGTATGCTGAACATTTTCTGTCCAACATACGGGGGTCTCTTCAAGTCCAGCTGGACTAGTTTTTTTATTCCATATTTTCAAATATTTATTTTAATAATTTATGGTGCCATTTTTGACCATCATAGCTATTATGATACCAATTTTGACCATTAAATTCATAACTATAATATCTAGTTTTACTAAAATCACCATTTTTAGCGGACAATCCAATATTCCAAGATTGGTAGTTAGTATTGTATATGGTATCACCAGCCCTTAACACCACTTTCTGAAGACCGCTTGTGGTTGGCTTTTCTAACGATGTGATCCCATTATTACTAGTGGTGTTGTAAGGTAAAATATTTGAATTACTTGCATAATAAATATGTTTACCAATTTTTACTTGAACTGTTTTATCTTTATATGCACGGACTTTAAATACCTTAGTAATATCCTTTCCCTTATAATTAATAAAATTATTTTTTAAGACCCGCTTAATTTGGGTAGTAAGTTTTTTATCTTTCGAACTGTCGGTATCAGTATCATTATCTTGATTCATTAATTTTTCATAGCGTTTTAACCCAGAATATGATTGAGAAAAAATGCTGTTATTCCCAAGACCATCTGTTAAATTAGCTAATGAAAGATATCCTGATTGCCATTTATCATTCGTAAATGAATTACTGGTTAATGTTTTAACGTTAATTTTACTAATCTGATCGTTGTTACTAGTTAATTCAAAGTGGACAATATCATTATAATTAATCGTCCAATATGGCTTTGTGACCGAAAAAGTGCTTTTTCCATAAATTAGATCATTTTTGCTTTTCGTAATTGCAAAATACGAATTGCTAGGTGGACTATAGGAACGCATCCCCTTGGCATAGATGATTGTATTTGCTGGAATGATTTTTGTTTTAGTGACGATCTTTTGCCCTGAAGAATCACTTGGGTAATGAACTAGTTTTGCTTGAACTGGTTGGGTCAATTTAATTTCACGACAGTAGTCCCAATAAAATTTAATCGATGCTGGAACCTGGTCATTAGATACGATGATTCCATCTTCATTTTTTACTTCGGCATGAACTGCATTTGTTACCAGTAGAAATAATGTTGCAGATAACAACATAGTGGTCGTGATTTTTTTAATCATGAATTCCCCATCCCCTTCAATACATTATCTAATTTAGTCTTTTTACGCTTAAATTATCTAATAATTAAAAAATAACCTCTGGATGAAGAACCATCATTCAGGGGTTATTTAAACTTTCATTTTTAATGATTATTTTTTAGCAACCACAATGGCTATGCTTTCGTGGGGGAATTTACTATTATTTGGATTGTATCCATAAACGAACCCAACTCCGAGACGCTTAAAGCCCTTAGTCTTAATGAATTTATTATAATTCTTACCAACTTTACCACTACTACCAGCGTTGAATAATGGTTGTTCTACCCAACTTGCTGTCTGAGCAGCATTTAAACGTTTATTGTTCCAAGCTCTAGAAGTAAAAATAGATTTATTGTGGTTTTTAGCATAGTACTTACCTGCAATTTTATTGAATGCTTTATCATTAAATGCTCTATGTTTACCACCAAAGATATACTTCATTGCTTTGCTGGCATATGTCTGTGCTTCCTTGTTTAATTTCTTATCAAATTTCATTTGTTTGGCACCACGAATATTAATATATTTTGCTTCGTTAGCATCATCTAAAATCATTTCCTTAACAAGGGGGACGTAATCTTTTTGAACGTGCTCTACGTGTTTAGCAGCAGAGACGTTCGTAGGATTTGAATATGTAAGTCCGAAGACAGTCCCACTAGCCAGAATTGTGGAAATCAATAAAGTTTTTATTTTTTTCATAATATTCACCTCATGAATATTTTAATTTAATAAATATATTTAATCAATTATTGTGATTAAATGATAATAATCATTTAAATCGTTTCATAATTATTATCTTAAAAATTGATTAATTAAAATATAACTACAATCTTACCCGTTGTATGCCCTGCTTCACTTTCTTCGAACGCCTGCTTAACATTCACCAAGCTAAAATCATATTGCTTTGAAATGGTCACCTTGACTTTATTATCAGCAATTTGTTCTGCAATTGCAGCTAATTGATTCGGCTTAACTTCAGTCTGAATGAAATCACCATTAATGGATAGTTGCTTACAAATATCCTGGTCAGGCATCCCACTAGTTGAAACGATTGCTCCACCGACTTTAATCAGCGAATAACTAGCCGCCAGCGTCTTGCCACCAATCAAATCTAAAATTTTATCAAACTTATCAACGTCTTTAAATGCATCGGAATTGTGATAATCAATTACCTTATCAACTCCTAACCCCTGCAAAAAATCATTATGATCAGGACTAGCGGTCACTGAGACATTGGCTCCAGCATTTTTAGCAAATTGAATTGCAAACATCCCCACTGCTCCTGCGCCACCTTGGATCAATAACCGTTCACCTGCTTGAAGGTGCAATTTATCGAATAATGATTGATAGGCAGTTAAACCAGCCACTGGAATCGTCGCCCCATCTTCAAATGATACTGAACTCGGCAGAATCGCGGTTAAACTATCTAAAGTAACAGTTTCTTCTTGAAGCGTTCCCTTATAGGTATTAACAAATGATACGACCCGATCACCTGGTTTGAATTTGGTAACAGATGATCCAACGGATTCAACCACCCCAGTGACATCGATCCCAGGCGTTGCTGGAAATTGCATGGACATCATCTGTTGCATATAGCCCATCATTAACTTCCAGTCCATTGGATTAATGCTGACCGCCTTAGTTTTAACGATGATTTCATGTTCAACAGGGTTTTTAGTAACTTTGTCTGCTAACTTTAGAACTGAATTATTACCATATTCATTGTATTCAATTGCTTTCATCTTAATTCCACCCTTATGATAATTTACTACTATGCTTAAATGCTAGTATTATCAAAAACTAAAGTCAATTGAATGTATTTTAATAGTGAATCCTAAATTAATAAATAAAAAACGTTGACTTAAACCCAACTTTAAGCTGTAAGCTAATAACATCAAATCAAGAAAGTAGATGAATATTTTGGCAAAAGATGTAATGATTGTAACGGGTGCTGGTCAATTAAGTATGGCGATTGCTAGACGGATGGGTGCCGATAAAAAGATTATCCTAGGGGATAAGAACCCTAATAATGCTAACCGAATTGCTGAAACGATGACGAATGCGGGCTTTGATGTCGAGGCCGTAGAAATGGATCTATCGTCACGGGCATCAATTCAGGAAATGATCCAGACTGCTCAACAATATGGTGAAATTAAACAACTCGTTAACGGGGCGGGACTATCACCTAGCCAAGCATCGATCGAAGCGATTTTAAAGGTCGATCTATACGGAACGGCAGTTTTATTAGAAGAAGT
Organism: Nicoliella sp. ESL1106; assembly: GCF_058509965.1. Lineage (NCBI taxonomy): Bacteria > Bacillati > Bacillota > Bacilli > Lactobacillales > Lactobacillaceae > Nicoliella > Nicoliella sp. ESL1106. The sequence goes on along the minus strand of NZ_CP196341.1, from coordinate 20,267 downwards.
CGGTAAGGTTATTGCCAAGGGCGGAACTGGGGTCACCATTTCCAGTCAATCTGGATTTAGAATGCCCGCCCTTACTGCTGAAGAAGATCAACAACTTGCTTGTACCCCAACTGAACAACTATTGGATTTAGCCTTACTACAACCCGATAATATTGAAAATACCCTTAAGGCTTATCAACTGGCCAAGCGTTGTAACGAAAAACGAGTGATGGCAGAAGCCGTTAAATGGGGCAAGCGTGGTGCGCGGATTAACGACATTGCTCCTGGAATCATTGTTACCCCCCTTGCAATTGACGAATTTAACGGGATTCGCGGTGATTTTTATAAAAAGATGTTCGCTAAGTCCCCTGCTGGACGGCCAGGTACGGCTGATGAAATCGCTAACGTTGCTGAGCTATTAATGAGCGACCGCGGGGCCTTCATCACTGGTGCGACCTTCCTAGCTGATGGTGGTGCGACTGCAGATTTTTACTACGGTGATAAAGATTAAAAACTAATTTTAAGGGAGAATTTAAATATGAAACAAACACGTTTTGTGAAAGCTGGGAAAGTCGAAGTGAAAGACGTTGCCAAACCAGAAATTGAAAAAGACGATGATGTTATTTTACATGTTGTGCAAGCTTGTGTCTGCGGATCAGATCTTTGGACATACCGTGGATTAGATAAGAAAGCACCTAATTCATTGAACAACGGCCATGAAGCAATCGGAATTGTTGAATCAGTTGGAAAAGCCATCACCACGGTTAAGCCTGGTGACTTTGTGATTGCACCGTTCACCCATGGGTGTGGCCATTGTGCAGCTTGTCGGGCTGGCTTTGATGGGAATTGTCAAAGCCATTCTGATAATTTTAGTAACGGGTATCAATCAGAATATGTGCGCTTCCAACATGCAAATTGGGCTTTAGTGAAGGTTCCTGGCAATCCAGAAGATTATAGCCAAGGAATGCTCAATTCATTCTTAGCCCTATCCGATGTAATGGCCACTGGATTTCATGCTGCTAAGACAGCAAACGTCCAAAATGGTGATACAGTTGTGGTTGTTGGGGACGGCGCAGTTGGGCTTTGTGGAATCATTGCTGCTCAATTACTCGGTGCTAAGCGGATCGTTGCCATGAGTCGTCACGCTGATCGTCAAGCATTAGCCAAAGAATTTGGGGCGACCGATATTATTGAAGAACGTGGGGATGAAGCAGTCGAAAAAGTCATGGAAATTACCCACAACGCTGGTGCCGATGCCGTACTCGAATGTGTCGGAAGTGAATTATCGACTAATACCGCTTTGAAGGTTGCGCGTCCTGGTGCCCACGTTGGTCGTGTCGGCGTTCCCCATGGTAACATTGACTACCCAGTTGCATTCTGGAATAATGTTGTCATCGCTGGTGGAATTGCATCCGTAACGACTTATGATAAAAACATCCTATTAAAAGCAGTATTAGATGGTCAGATCAATCCTGGAAAAGTATTTACAGCGACTTACAACATTGATGATGTTGATGATGCTTATAAAGCAATGGCTGAAAGAAAAACAATTAAGTCAGTTGTTACTACTAAATAATTTAATAAAAAATACCCAATAATTGTTATTAATTTTTAACAACCATTGGGTATTTTATTTAGATTGAAGCAACTACTTAGGATCGATTTCGACTGTTGCAGAAACAGGGCCTGCCTCAACCATTGGTGGATAGTAAGGACTGCTGCCATACTTATCCTGATAGGCTTGGTTGATCTTTGCATCTAATTGTGAATTACCAGCAGCTGATTTGAAGGTTACTTCAAATTCTTGTCCCGCCAATTTGATCTTTCCGGCCCCCTGCTTAATTGCTGATTGGTACCAACTCGAATGTTGACCGTTATAACCACGCACGTAAAGATTACCATCAGCAACGACCGACCAAATGAACGTCGGTGTCCCGTAAGTCTTGCCATCGTCGTAAAATGGTGAGATGTGCATATCATCTGCAGTAGCAAAAGCTTCTAACTGTGAAGCATTCCATTTTGTCATAATATTGCCCCCTTCTGTGATTAAGACTATTAAACCACCTAGAGTTAACTATAAGTCAAGCACCACGCACCTAGACGTTGAATACCATGACCAAGATCAATAAGATAATGAAACCAAAAAACGCTACCACGAAGAATGTCCAAATAATAATTGGTAACCCGAAAATAATCGTTAATGTCCAAACGAAAATGTTCTCTATATAACTTGGCTGATCTTCTGGGAGTTCTTCATCAACAGTGTTTTCGAGTTCACTGACCGTACATGGTGCATTCGTTCCAGATGCCCATATTGCTCTGGCAGGACAGTTCGGACATGCTGAAAAAGTGCTCGGATACACAAAATTACATCGGGAGCACTTTACATTTGGTGCTTGGTTAAAATGTGGTGAAGCCTTCCGCTCATCAGCATGGGTCGGATGATAATCGATCGAACCACACTCTGGACAGGTTATTTGGGTGTCCTGGTAAATGCGTTTGCATCGATAGCATTTTACCTCCACCCCACCTGGTTCGTCATCAGCAACTGATGTGGCGTTAGCATTGGAAGCATCACAATAAGGACACGCTTTAAGCAAATCATTATAAATATAACCACATTTTTGGCATTTTAACTTTTTTGCCGATGCTAAATTAACGTCAGCGTAGTTAATTTTATTGAATTCTGGATGGTCGTATGGGGTTGTTTCACCTAACGTTGCATCGCAATTGAATCTAGGACAAGCATTTAATATTGGGTAATCAAGATCATCAATGCAATAAATGTAGTCACATAAATTACACCTTAAATAAATTCCTTCCCAGGTGCTAAAAAATTTTTTATTTTTATTACTATCTATTTTGTAGCAATATGGGCATTCATTTTTTGAATCAACTCTAATAAACCCACATTTAATACATTTAATGTTCATATTTTAAAATCCTTATTTATGACGATGTTTAATTCATAATTATAGGTTATAAATTAGTTATAAACAATTTTTCTTTTTTTATTTAGTTAAAGTAAGTATTTGCTTGTGACTATGCGCAGTCCTCTATCATGTTAGCCCCCATTAATTACTTATTTTTTACATTTTTATGCTAACTTTTTTACAATTTCAGAGATATGATAAAGATGCATCAAAAAATTAAATAGAAAAAAGGCGATTATTTTGAAGCATTTTAGTAAATTGATTCCCATCAGTGTAATTGGTATTTCGTTATTGACAGTAAGTAGTTCGACTCTCAACGTTAGTGCAAAAGCAAGTTCTAACAAGAATGAAGTTACGATCTACCTAGCTCGCCATGGTGAAACTACGGGAAACGTAATGGAGCTTGCAGAGGGTTGGGATGATTATCCATTAACCCCTAAGGGCGCAAAAGTGGCTGAAGAAGTTGGTGCTGGATTACGCGGGATCAAGTTTACTGATGCAGCGTGCGGAAAATTAATTCGACACTTAGATACGGTTAAAGACATGTTGGTTTACTCTGGTAATGGTAAAGTTACCGTTAACGAAACGCCCCTATTTAGAGAAGCTGGTAACGGTGAATACGAACTAGACAATTATGACCAAGAAGATGCTGTTTTAAATAAGTACTACAACGCCACTAGTCGTGCAGAGCTACAAAAGAAATTTGGAACTGATTTTGTAGTTAAGATGCATGATGCATTGTACGAAATTGACAAAGATAGTACCAAACTCCCTAAATCTGATCGAGCAGAAAGTGGTACTACAATCGTTAAACGTGAAGCCAAAGGCATTAAAGAAGTAGCTGAACGGACTGCTAAGGAAAAGGGGAAAAACGCCCTTGTCGTTAGTTCCGGAGATATCATTACTGCATACTTATCAAAATATGATCACAATATGAGTGCTGCTGATAAGAAATTAATTACCGATGAAGCAATGCCTAACTCAGGAATCACAAAGGTTTATTACAATGTTAAGACCAATAAAGTTAGATTTGGTAAAGTCGGCGATACCAGCTACGTCAATAAGGGCATTAAATACTTAAAGGATCACAAAGTTAAGGATCAAAAAACAATTGATGTAAAATATCAAGATTAATCATTAAATATTAAAACGACCTAATCATCTTTATTATTAGGTCGTTTTTTTTATGGCAAAAAACAATAATCACCCTTGTAATAAAATACATCTGATGTATTATATAAGTGATATGATGTATTTAAGGAGGGAAAGTTAACATGCAATCTAAAAATATAAGTCTTGGCACGGAAACGATCCAAAAAATCATTATGTATATTAAGGAACACCACTTAACTACTGGTGATAAGTTACCCAAAGAAGCTGAATTAATGAATGAACTAGCGGTCGGTCGCTCCACTATTAGAGAAGCAATGCAAATCCTCGCCCATTCAGGCGTGGTTAGCATTAAACAAGGATCAGGAACATACGTTCAACAATTGGAGCTGATCGACGAACAAAATCCCCTGCTATGGCGAACTGAGAAAATGCTTGAAAAAGAGGCCATTGTTGAATTGGTTGATAATGATATTACCCCTGAAGAATGGATCACCCTCAAAGCATATCTTACTAGAAGGAATCAATTATTATCACAAGGCAAATTCAATGAATACCTTGAACAAGATATCCTATTCCATGAACAAATCGTCAAAATGTCACAAAATGCGTATTTAATTAAGTGGTTCAAGGAACTAAAGCCACTATGGAAAAGTCATCTAAGTCAATCAATTGCTAAGAATCCACACTATAAAGGGAAAATTAAGCATCATAATCAGTTGTTCGATGCATTGATGGATCGAAATGCAGAAGCTGCCATCAAGTTAATTCAGGAAGTAGGCAAATAAAATGTTATCAATCCCAACAATTATTTTCTTAATTATCGGTGGACTGGCGGCTGGGGTTTTAAATGGGATTGTCGGGATGGCGGTCTTAACAATCTATCCCATCCTGTTGTCAATTGGCGTTTCTCCCATCATGGCAAACGTAACGGCCACCATTAGTATTATATTCAGTGGTTGTACCTCGGTCCTATCATCTGCTAAGGAAATCAAAAGTTATCGTAAACAAGCTGGGGTCATCACATTACTTTCAGTATTTGGTTGCATAATTGGCACGTTCATCCTAATCAACAGCAGCAATGCTCAATTTAAACGGATCGTCCCGTTTATCATTATGTTTGCCGGAATCATGATGTTGATCCCCAAAAAAGACCAGCCCCATGACAACCGCTTCATACGAAGCATTCAGTACCTGTTTCTCCCCATCATCGGTCTTTATAACGGCTACTTTGGTGCGGGTTCAGGAATTTTAGAAACCGCAGTGTTGTCCAGAATTATTCATGCCCCGTATTATGTCTACAATGCGATTAGAAACGTTTTGTCACTAGCTAGTAACATTATCAGCGCCATTATCTTCATTTTGATTTTACCAGTGGACTGGATCGTTATCATTCCACTAGCGATTGGACTAGTGGTCGGCGGCTATTTAGGACCGATCATTGTTAAATTCATCCCTACTAAAGTGATGGAAATTTGCGTGGGGATTTTTGCAATCGGATTATCAACCTATCTATTTATTACTACCTATTAGAAAAGTGAGGTTACCAATATGAGAATCAATATCTTACAACACACTCCAAACGAAGGACCAGGATCAATTTTAGACTGGGCGCAAGCACACGACCATGAAGTCTATACCTATCATCCATACCAATTCGGCTACTTACCTACTGCAGATGAAACCGATATGTTAGTTATTTTAGGAGGACCGATGAGTCCCAACGATAACTTCCCCTGGATCCAACAGGAACGCGATTTAATCAATACCCTTTTAAAGCGGAATACGCCAATGCTTGGGGTCTGTTATGGCGCGCAACAAATCACCAAGGCCATGGGATACCCAGTTGGTAAATCGCCAGTCAAGGAAGTTGGTTGGGCAGCTGTTAAACTAGAAAGTAATGCCATTTCTGGATTACCAAAACAAGTCACTGCCCTTCACTGGCATGAAGAAATGTTCAAAATTCCAGCAGGGGCAGAACGTTTATTTTCCACCCCTGGCTTAAAGAACCAAGGGTTCGTGATGAACCATCGAATTGCGGGCCTCCAATTTCATTTGGAACCCAAGGCTAATAACGTTCGTGAGATGGTAGTGAATGATTTTCCATATATTAAGGACTCGATATTAGGCCAAAGCGCTCAAGAAATATTGAACACCCCAGTTCCAATTGAAAATAAGGCCGTCATGTTTAGAATACTAGATTACATTAATGAACAATAATCAATGAAAAAAGGCAGTAGCATTCACGAATGTGATTACTACTGCCCTTTCATTTGATATTTAGTTCATTGTTAATCCACCATCAACAGTGTAATTTTGACCTGTAATCCCATCACTTTCGTCTGATCCCAAGAACACCACCATCTTAGCAACCTGTTTCGGAGTAGTTACTGATTTAAGTGGCGTTTGATTGGCAATTAAGTCAAACACCTCGGGAGTAGTAACAGCACTGGCATTAGTGGTTCTAAGTAATCCCCCTGATACCATATTGAAACTAATCCCATCACTCCCTAGTTCGGCTGCTAAGTTTCTAGTAAACCCAATCAATGCTGCTTTTGCGGTAGTGTATTCATGGTAAGGAACAACCGGATTTTGAAACAGGTTCGTCCCGATATTAATGACCTTCCCATAATGATTTTTAATCATATTAGGAAGCACACTTTGGGTAACGTTAAAAGCACCCTTCAAGGTCCCGTCAATTTGTTTTTGGTAGTCATCCCATGATAAATCTTGAAATGCCTTTTGCTTAACGGGGTCAAATTTAAACCCGACTAAAGCATTGTTAACAACGACGTCTAGACTTCCAAAATGATCAATTGCCTGCTTAACTAGTGCATCGATTTGGCTTCTGTCCCTAACGTCGGCCTGGATTGCAATTGCATGGTCTGATCCAATTTCTTCAACTACTTGGTCAGCAGCGTCTTGATGATGGTAATAATTTACCACGACGTTAAAGCCCCGTTCACCAAATTGTTTCGCAGTTTCAGCGCCTAATCCTGAACTTGCTCCTGTAATTAAAACTGTTCTTGCCATTTGAAAAATCTCCTTAAAAGACTAATCGAATGAAGCAATAGCTTGATTTTATACACCTTTAATAATCCCTCCGCTAGCATTACCTAGATCAGGTTCATGGGTATCATCTCAGCCATTCCAGCACCCCATTAATCGGTATATTATTTGAATCCACTTATATATTAAGCGATAAAAATGAATTAATCAACTCAATATAAAAACACAATCCAATAACGAATTGTGCTTCATCTTAATTATTTAATAACTCGGTAGACAGCCTCCATTGGTTGGCGTTTCTTAGGCGTAATCGCTTGGTCACGATAACCAAAACTTACCATTACAGAAACGCTCCACTTTTTAGGATCGAATGCTCCATAATCAGACAGAATCCGATCAATGTTGACACGGTTAAAGCCCTCGATTGGACAACTATCAATGTCTAATGCTGCAGCGGCATCCATCATGTTCGCCAATGGAATGTAGGTTTGCTTTGAAGCCCAATCAAATAATTCACGCTCAGTATTTAACTTAAAATCATTTTCCTGAAAATTAATGATTTTTTTAGAGAACGGTGAATCAATATCAAACGGGTGGCCTTGAACATCTTCGCTCATATGCTTAATATGAGGGGAATGAATATTCATATCCTTACGAGCTAAAATTACAACAAATTTGTCAGCGCCGTCAAGGCTCTTTTGCGCTCCCCAGGCATCGTTATACATTGCCTGCTTCAATTCTTTGTTTTCGATCAACAAAAATTGCCAAGGTTCAAGTCCCATTGAACTAGGTGATAATCTAGCGACCTCCATAATGGTATGCCAATCCCTATCGGAAATATGTTTGTTCGGATCATACTTTTTAGTCGCATACCTACGATGGGCTAAGTTAATTAAAGCTTCGTTTTTATCCATAATTGTCATCCTTTTTAATTGATATAATAATAAATTATCATTGATAACAATGTGCCGCAATTAATTCGCCCTCGCTCAGCTAATTATCGATCAGATTTTAATGGATTAGGCCTTTAAATCAAGGCATCATCATGATTAAGCGATAATTTGAAAATAATTATAAATAAATTAGATAAAACCCTTTACATTCTAATTTAATTGCGTTATATTATTATCAACAACAAAGCAAAGGGGATGTTTCCAATGCAAACTGAAGGTTTTACCGCAGATTAAATTGTAAGGGATGTGTTTCCACCAATGAGATTATAAGTGAGTTACCCAGCTAATGAAAGAGAGGTACCTACCATTCACTTAAAACATCGATTTACCGCAGATTCTAAATAAGAAAGAAGTGTTTCCACCATTTTGCTAAATAAGATTCAAACTCATAATAATAATGCCTGATAGATCATCTAAAATGGTCTATCAGGTATTTTGATTCCCGCCCTTTTCCCTATCGACGGATGATTAAAAAATAATTAAAAAAGATTAGAAAAAATCGTTCAAAAGGGTTTACTTTATCATTTAAAAGGTATATTATAATGACAATAAATCAAAGGGGATGATTCCAGTATCATGAAGAACGATTTACCCCAGATTTTATTCAAGGGAGATGTAATCACCAACTTAGTACAAAGTTCGTTTTACCCAGCTAATGAACAGGAAGGTGTTACCATTCACTTAGAAAATCGATTTACCGCAAATTCTAAATAAGAAAGAAGTGTTTCCACCATTTCGTTATTAAAGATTCAAATCCATAATAATAATGCCTGACAGATCATGAATAATGGTTTGTCAGGTATTTTGATTTTAAGCTATTTTATTGCCAAGCTAAATTGAAATATTTAGAACGCATATTTTTACAACTGCACATAAATCATTCATAATATACATATCAATCGAATGAGTCAGGAGATTTTGCCAATGGATAAGCATAAGATCAATAAGTATATCGGAAACGATAAACCATTAGAAATTTATTCAAAATCACGTGATAATTATAAGTATGAAAACTTTGCGCTTGGTTATATCGTAAGGGACTTGGGGATGTACTTAATTTTACAAACGATCGATGACTATGGATTTCTTGATTCATATACAATCATCTTAAAGGATGATATTTCAAAAATTTCATTTGGAACTACCTATTCAAAACTGTTTGACCGTTACGTTGCTTTTACGAAGGAAAATCAACTTTACGATCCGTTTAATCTCCAGCAACAATTTAAAAAATTTAAAACTGATGATTTTTTTAAAATTATTGATTATTGTTTTAAACATCAAATAACACTTTCGGTTTATAGTACCGAGCACGATTATGTGCAACAGGGTCGTATCATGACGATTGAAAATGACTCAATAACTTTGAACGAAGTTGAATTTAGTGAATTAAATGGATTTAACGATGTTGATGAAAATGAACCCATTAATTTAGTTGATATTACTGCGATCGATATTTTAAGTAAGGAAAGTTTCTTATTCGATCGATTGAGCTAAAAACAATTAATAAAACAGGCCAGCTGCTAATTCAATTGCAACTACCCTGTTTTTATTTTACTTTAATTCACTATTGGTAATTTGAGTCACTTTATCATTACTAAACACCAAACTGATGGATTTACCATTTTCACCTGTAAGATAGACAACGGTTTTTAACGGTGTTCCGCCACTGGCACTTTCTGATTCCGCAGAAGGCTGCCCTAACTTTTCAATTACACTATTATAGCTATTGCCGATTTTAATTGAATTGATCTTATTATTGTTCAATACGCTTAATTTATTAATATCGGAATTGGAGAACCCTTTAGAAACCACACGATCATTTTCAAACGTAACCGTAACATCTTTTGCCTTAAATTGATTACTCAACTTACTAAAGAGATAACTTTTTACTTCTTTCCCACTACTAACCTTGGTAGTAGTAACTGATGATGGCTTACCAAGCAACTTTCTGACGTATGCAGATGTTGAACCACTGTTATCAACAAAGCTACCAACTTTAATGGACTGAAAATTGTGATAATTTAGACTAGCTTTATGAGAAACTGTAGAAGGATTTGCTCCCCTACTGCCCTTTTTATCTGTATTAGAATTGCTACAACCAATTAATATAAACGTTAGCAATAAACCAGCCGCAATTGAAAATAATTTTTTCATATCTGTAGCTCCTTAAAGTTATTTACATCTTAATTATACATTAGGTACAAACTCTGAAAAAGGATAAAACAATGCTAAAAATTTAAATAATTTTTTTATCATCATTAGCTAACTTATTCATCAACTCATCAAGGCTTTTAATAGAATTAAACTCATATTGCGTCAGTGGTTCATTCTGATCTTCTTCGCTAAATTGAGAATCAGCATCTAAGGTTGGCTTAAAAGGTAACGAACGTTCCCTTAAAGATTGTTTTAAAAACATATTGATGGCTGTACTCATATTAAATCCCATTTCATTAAACATTTTGGCAGCATCATTTTTTAAATCGGCATCAACTCGAACTATAATTTGTGATTGCTTCATTTAATATCATCATTCCTTTTTAATAACTATTAATTATACTATACATTGAGTATAAAAACAATTATAGTAAATCGAATAATTCTTAATAATTATTTTTAATTTAATTAATGATATTATGCTTAAAAATAAATATTATAAATTATATTTATTTTAACTACCCTATCTGTGATATAATGGAAATTGAAATTTTTTGGAGGTTAAAAATCATGAATAAAGCTAATATTTCATTAGTTAAAATAGTATTAAGTAATTCAATTGCAATTCAAGCACCCATTTCTGCAATGGCTGCATCAATCAACGGTAATTGGCACGGGAATGATTATGACGTAACGATTTTCGGTGATAAACAAAAACATATGCGCGTTAATAACACTTACGTTAACTTAAAAAGAGTTGACGAAAATAAATGGCAAACTCAATCAAACGGTGCATTCAAAAACTTTAATCTAATCTATAAACATGGGAATTTATACGTTGGTGGCGACTTGCATTACTACTACAAGTTACATAGATAATTAAATTAAAAATTTTTTATATATTATTTTTCTAGGTGGAAAGCTTTAGATGTTGAATTTAAGGCTTACCACCTATTTTTTGATATTAATTGGTAATAAAAATTTAAAATTAAATGTATTTAACCAAATTAATAAAAAATGTTACAATTAAATAAATACATATATGGAGGATTAAGGTTATGGCAACATATTTAATCATCGGTGGGATTGGATTAGTCATTTTATTCATTGCTTACTGTATATTAATAATTAAATCATCGAATAAAAGGGTTAAATCCGAAATTGATTCCGCCCCACAAATTGCTGAGGAAATGAACCCCGGTCAAAAAATAGTTAAAGAGCTTTCCACTACTGGTAGCGAGGCAATTTCAAAATTTCTAGAATCATTTCCAACTGATCAATTCTCAACCCATGTTCAAACTCGACACATTCGTAGAAATGATAGGGATTATTACACTACCCTTGTTACTATCGTTAAATTTCCAGATCATCAAAAAAGAAGATAAAAAAGATTGCTAAAAGCCCATAGGACTTTGGTATGAAGAGACCCCCGTATGTTGGACAGAAAATGTTCAGCATACGGGGGTCTTTATTTTGGCAAAATATAGTTATGAATTTAGATTGAAAGTTGTTTTAGAATACCTTTCTGGAGTTGGATCAACTACGTTGAACCATAAATATGGCATTAAGGGTGTTGCAACAATCTACTCGTGGGTAAAGACGTATAAAAAATTTGGTAAAAAAGCGCTTATTGCAAAACATTATAATCAAGAATATTCTTATATGTATAAATTAAAAGTGCTGAAATGGATGCACCTCTACCACAAGTCGTATCCAGAAACAGCACTTCATTTTAATATTGCATCTCCGTCGAGCATCTTTACATGGCAACGGAGATTAGAGAATGGAAGCCTATATTTAATGAATAAACGTAAGTCCCATCAAAAGAATGTTCTCACAAATAGCGCTGTAAAGCAAATTAAACTGTTAAAAAAGCAAAATTTAGCTTTATCGATTAAACTATCCTATGAAAAATTACTAAGCACTAATAATCAATACGAAAGTATTGATTTATTAGTGAAAAAATTTAGTGATGTTGCAATTTCTAGAATATTATCATCAATTTCATTCCCTAAAAGTAGTTATTATCATCATAGAAAAGCTTCGCTTTCGAAAATAAATGATGAGTTTGATACTGAGGTGAAAAAGGCTGTTAAGGATCATCCTGCTTATGGTTATAGAAGAATAACAGCATTATTTAACAATAATGGATACCATGTTAATCACAAAAGAGTCCAGAGAATTATGCAAAAATACAGTTTACAGTGCCAACTATTTGGAAAAAGAAAACGTAAATATAACTCTTACCATGGCCAAGTAGGCCATGTTGCTGATAATGTTTTAAATGGTGATTTTTCATCTAATAGTTTTGGAGAGAAGATAACAACAGATGTAAGTGAATTTAGATATGGAAATGAAGATATAAACCATCGGGTTTATCTTTCTCCAGTGATGGATTTATATTCTGATAAAATCATTTCATATGGAATTAGCAGCCATCCAACAGTTGAACTAACATTAAAGCCGTTGAACCAGGCACTAAAAAGAATCCAGAACACTGTTAAGCATTCAATTGTGCATAGTGATCAAGGAATTCAATACCAGAGTCATAGCTGGGTTCAAACACTAAACAAATATGAAGCTATTCAGTCCATGTCCCGTAAGGGGACATGTTTAGATAATGCTCAAATGGAATCATTTTTCCATATCATGAAAATTGAAATGATGAATACGCATTATGATACCAAAAAATCCTTAATCAATGCGATGAAAACATGGATTAAGGATTACAATAACAATAGATTAAAAGAAAAACTAGGATACCAATCACCAAATCAATATCTGGGATTGATATCCTAGCAAAAAGTATTAGTCCAACCTATAGGGGTCAGATCAGTAATCTTTTTTTATTTACTAACCCTAGTGATTGTGAGTAAGAGGCTTTAATTTCCACTATATTCAACAAACCATAAGGATAACTCTCGTACTTGCGAGTAAATGCTTTCATGTAATCATGTAATCAGTGGGTTCGCTCTCTCGCTTACGAGTAAAAGTGTCAATAAAATCATCTTCAATACTCTTTTTAAGGATCACTCTCGCGCTTGCGAGTAAAAGTCGATCACACTGCCATCCGCCTCAAGTAATCTAGGATCACTCGCGCGCTTGCGAGTAAAAGAAACGCTAAAAAGTGGAAGTATGTCCACGTTGAGGATCACTCTCGCGCTTGCGAGTAAAAGCTTTAGATAGCCTTATAAAGCAAATTAAGACGAGGATCACTCGCGCGCTTGCGAGTAAAAGCTTAGCATACTTAGCTATATAGCTTCTTTTCATGGGATCACTCTCGCGCTTGCGAGTAAAAGTCTAGTTCTACTACTTCATCAAAGTTCTTCATGGGATCACTCTCGCGCTTGCGAGTAAAAGGAAATAGATTTAAATAAGCAAGAAAGCCAATTAGGATCACTCTCGCGCTTGCGAGTAAAAGCACCATTGACGTTTGGCATAATTGCGTGTAGGAGGATCACTCTCGCGCTTGCGAGTAAAAGATAAAGATAGCCCCCCAGTAGTTATGCACAGTAGGATCACTCTCGCGCTTGCGAGTAAAAGTGCCGTTCACAAAATTGCGGATTTTGTGGAACAGGATCACTCTCGCGCTTGCGAGTAAAAGAATGGCAGACTGATACCCGCTAACGTGCTAAGAGGATCACTCTCGCGCTTGCGAGTAAAAGCGCTGCAACGTTACTACGTCGGCGATAACGATAGGATCACTCTCGCGCTTGCGAGTAAAAGTGATGTTTCAGATTATCAACCATCATCGCTGGAGGATCACTCTCGCGCTTGCGAGTAAAAGTGGCAGAAGAAAAAGTAACCACGCAAACAAGCAGGATCACTCTCGCGCTTGCGAGTAAAAGTCGCCGATGTTGATACTACTTAATGGGTTGCCAGGATCACTCTCGCGCTTGCGAGTAAAAGGATGCGGGTGTTGCATAATCCGAATTAATTTGAGGATCACTCTCGCGCTTGCGAGTAAAAGAAAAATAGTGGAAAATAACGAAACGGTGGATAAGGATCACTCTCGCGCTTGCGAGTAAAAGGCTTTCTTGAACGTAGCAAGCAAGCTAGTTTTGGGATCACTCTCGCGCTTGCGAGTAAAAGCCAGTTTTAGAATTCAAATAGTCTACGACACCAGGATCACTCTCGCGCTTGCGAGTAAAAGCGAGACATTATTCTTATTGGAAATTTAGGGATAGGATCACTCTCGCGCTTGCGAGTAAAAGAACTGCTGTGCATTGGATGCGTTCGTAGAAGCAGGATCACTCTCGCGCTTGCGAGTAAAAGGGTAATTTTTTGGTCTGCATTGTCTACCCTTAAGGATCACTCTCGCGCTTGCGAGTAAAAGGGAATATAAACGCTCTCACGACCTGCACTCTTGGGATCACTCTCGCGCTTGCGAGTAAAAGAGTTTCCATATCATTAGCATAGTAGCAAGCATAGGATCACTCTCGCGCTTGCGAGTAAAAGCATTCAACAGCAAAAAGGCCAATTCAGTGCCGAGGATCACTCTCGCGCTTGCGAGTAAAAGTTATAAAGTTGTAGTGACGATGTCGCAGCATCAGGATCACTCTCGCGCTTGCGAGTAAAAGCTAGCTTACCAGAAGGCGATCTAACAGCTAGTAGGATCACTCTCGCGCTTGCGAGTAAAAGGCTATGTTTGACCGTGATGACATCGTCCATCAAGGATCACTCTCGCGCTTGCGAGTAAAAGCGTATTTGTATGGCGGTCTTGGTGCCCGCTTGAGGATCACTCTCGCGCTTGCGAGTAAAAGTTGACGGGTAGTCTGACAGCATCGTTGCGTCTAGGATCACTCTCGCGCTTGCGAGTAAAAGCGCAGATGTCAACGTGTCCGATTAAGCTGTCCAGGATCACTCTCGCGCTTGCGAGTAAAAGGTGTGATGATGTATGTTAGAACCATCATTTATAGGATCACTCTCGCGCTTGCGAGTAAAAGGCAACTATACGAAGACACGATCGGGGATGATTAGGATCACTCTCGCGCTTGCGAGTAAAAGTTATCCCTCCTTATTTAAAAAAAGCTATTAACCAGGATCACTCTCGCGCTTGCGAGTAAAAGGGGTCTTAACTTTTCCTGCTTGAACGTTCTTAAGGATCACTCTCGCGCTTGCGAGTAAAAGCATACGCCCGCTTACTTTGGAATACATCGGCAAGGATCACTCTCGCGCTTGCGAGTAAAAGGCAATGTTGCTAGTTATACGATGACACGCAGTAGGATCACTCTCGCGCTTGCGAGTAAAAGTTTAAGTGAAACGGCAACGGATGCATATGCTAAGGATCACTCTCGCGCTTGCGAGTAAAAGTATATCATGAATAAAAAAGAAATTTTAAACGAAGGATCACTCTCGCGCTTGCGAGTAAAAGCCCCAAACACCATCGGGAAGATAACGCATGACAGGATCACTCTCGCGCTTGCGAGTAAAAGTATACTACGTTACAGTAGATGCAAACAACTATGGGATCACTCTCGCGCTTGCGAGTAAAAGTTCTGTAATCGATTGAAACATTGCCAGAACTTAGGATCACTCTCGCGCTTGCGAGTAAAAGACATGGAAATGAACGAAGACGAAAAGGCTGACAGGATCACTCTCGCGCTTGCGAGTAAAAGTCATTATTCAAAATCAAGACAAATTATTAAACAGGATCACTCTCGCGCTTGCGAGTAAAAGTACAAGATAACAGTTACATAGCAACCCTATTAGAGGATCACTCTCGCGCTTGCGAGTAAAAGAGTTGATACATGGTTTAGGGCGCATCCCTTTTAGGATCACTCTCGCGCTTGCGAGTAAAAGTTACCTTTTTCCCCTGCATACTTGGCAACGGGGGGATCACTCTCGCGCTTGCGAGTAAAAGAAAGGAACATAATATAAAAATGCTCCTATCTTAGGATCACTCTCGCGCTTGCGAGTAAAAGGGGGTTGGCACTGACTTACCGTCAACCGTTGCAGGATCACTCTCGCGCTTGCGAGTAAAAGAAGGAACGGTCGTACACCTGCACCACGGATGTAGGATCACTCTCGCGCTTGCGAGTAAAAGTTTAGCATATATTACTATATTCATATTATTTAAGGATCACTCTCGCGCTTGCGAGTAAAAGTGTGTAATCCATTACGCAATTCCTCCAATTTTAGGATCACTCTCGCGCTTGCGAGTAAAAGACAAGACTGGATTAATTCGTAACAAAGATTACGGGATCACTCTCGCGCTTGCGAGTAAAAGCGTTTTAAAACGGGTTTGCGTGAAACGGGCAAAGGATCACTCTCGCGCTTGCGAGTAAAAGATGCATAATTGTAGTCGCTAGGTGCTTTTGAATAGGATCACTCTCGCGCTTGCGAGTAAAAGAATTCAATCCAGACCAATCATTAGCAGATAGGAGGATCACTCTCGCGCTTGCGAGTAAAAGGCATTAACGTCAGTAATTGCCTTTTGGAACATGGGATCACTCTCGCGCTTGCGAGTAAAAGATATGAACTACGATCAGTTCCGCTATACTTTTAGGATCACTCTCGCGCTTGCGAGTAAAAGACAGTGGATAAGCGTTGTAGCTGTCATTACTAAGGATCACTCTCGCGCTTGCGAGTAAAAGTTATCGATTTCTGTAATAAAATCATGCAGAATAGGATCACTCTCGCGCTTGCGAGTAAAAGAGCTTCGGAGGTTCATGGGCTTTTATCATTATAGGATCACTCTCGCGCTTGCGAGTAAAAGGAACCAGCCATCCAAGAATATCTAGAGGAGTTGGGATCACTCTCGCGCTTGCGAGTAAAAGGTATTGCTTGTCATTGATCGTGATTTTTTCGGGGGATCACTCTCGCGCTTGCGAGTAAAAGGATAAATCTTTTATCGAAGACACTAAAAACGGAGGATCACTCTCGCGCTTGCGAGTAAAAGCAGTTGCAGCACCCATGATCGTGCTTGCATGCAGGATCACTCTCGCGCTTGCGAGTAAAAGTGAACTGCGTCATCATCGTTAACATCAATGTCAGGATCACTCTCGCGCTTGCGAGTAAAAGGGACAATTCATTAATCAAGGGTTAACGATCGGGGGATCACTCTCGCGCTTGCGAGTAAAAGCTTTTATTCCCTGCATACGCATCAATATTGGAAGGATCACTCTCGCGCTTGCGAGTAAAAGTTGAAAGCCAAGCTATCGACAATGCCGAAAGTAGGATCACTCTCGCGCTTGCGAGTAAAAGTTTAGCATGGCGGCATAATTTGGCGTGCTTGAAGGATCACTCTCGCGCTTGCGAGTAAAAGTTTATGAAATGGCTTTCTGTTCTGTTCTATTTAGGATCACTCTCGCGCTTGCGAGTAAAAGACAGTATCAAGTGAGTGAATTTGACGGCGAACAGGATCACTCTCGCGCTTGCGAGTAAAAGTTGAAGTGATCATTGCTTGCAAGGTATGCTCCAGGATCACTCTCGCGCTTGCGAGTAAAAGAAAAACAGAAAATAATTAATCAAGTTCAATCAAGGATCACTCTCGCGCTTGCGAGTAAAAGTACTAAAGCCAGCCACTTGTGCCACGATTTGTGCAGGATCACTCTCGCGCTTGCGAGTAAAAGAAAGTGAGGCGATTAGATGAGTTTGATTGATGAGGATCACTCTCGCGCTTGCGAGTAAAAGGGTTCCAAAACTGTCAGTGAAAACAATTCTGTAGGATCACTCTCGCGCTTGCGAGTAAAAGCCATTCGTTGACGCTAACTCTGAAATGAAGCAAGGATCACTCTCGCGCTTGCGAGTAAAAGGTTGTAACTTGCTAATTCGTTTAAATCTTTAAAGGATCACTCTCGCGCTTGCGAGTAAAAGTAAGCTCCGTGAAATGAAACAATTAGTTGATGAGGATCACTCTCGCGCTTGCGAGTAAAAGTTTTCCCAAACGTTCCGAATCTTTTTGAAAACAGGATCACTCTCGCGCTTGCGAGTAAAAGTTCTCTTGTTCACCAATCTCTTTTTTAGCATTAGGATCACTCTCGCGCTTGCGAGTAAAAGAGTGACTTACGAACATTAGACAAGTTCTTAGCAGGATCAATCTCGCGCTTGCGAGTAAAAGTCACTTACTTGTACGTTAGGAGTCTTAAGAACAGGATCACTCTCGCGCTTGCGAGTAAAAGATGACACCAGTCAACAAACGTCACTTAACTCAAGGATCACTCTCGCGCTTGCGAGTAAAAGGATTGCTGCTTTCACTTAATCCGCAAGCCGTCAGGATCACTCTCGCGCTTGCGAGTAAAAGCAGTATCAATCAGTGGGTCATTGAAACCTTTCAGGATCACTCTCGCGCTTGCGAGTAAAAGCATTTTTATACGAAACGTCCCCCATTGCAGAAAGGATCACTCTCGCGCTTGCGAGTAAAAGGATGGAGAGCGCATTAGACAAGATTGAATTTCAGGATCACTCTCGCGCTTGCGAGTAAAAGAATGGAAATTGACGCTTTGAATAATCAAGGGAAGGATCACTCTCGCGCTTGCGAGTAAAAGATCTTCTGATTATTTCATAGTCAGATTTGCGCAGGATCACTCTCGCGCTTGCGAGTAAAAGCCTTATTGATGACTTCATCAAGCGGTTTTTTGGGGATCACTCTCGCGCTTGCGAGTAAAAGCAGTTGGTTCAGCAGTTGACTGGACGAAAGGTAGGATCACTCTCGCGCTTGCGAGTAAAAGTAAATCACACATGGTTGACTTCTTTAATAAGTAGGATCACTCTCGCGCTTGCGAGTAAAAGGTGCACGTATACAAGTAAACCAGTATGCAGATAGGATCACTCTCGCGCTTGCGAGTAAAAGGAGCTAACGGAACGGGTTATCAACAGTTAGATAGGATCACTCTCGCGCTTGCGAGTAAAAGGCCGACAAGAAGTTAGATAGCGAAATGAGTCGAGGATCACTCTCGCGCTTGCGAGTAAAAGTAGCTCTTTTGCTACAACATCACAACTATCTGAGGATCACTCTCGCGCTTGCGAGTAAAAGGTAGCGAAGTTGGGCAAAACACTAATAACTGAAGGATCACTCTCGCGCTTGCGAGTAAAAGTCGTTGGTCTTCTGATTCCCAACGTACGACATGGGATCACTCTCGCGCTTGCGAGTAAAAGTTAGCCCAAAGAGCAAGCTGACCGTTGATTGCAGGATCACTCTCGCGCTTGCGAGTAAAAGGATGACACGCAGCATTGACGGCAAAACAGCTAAGGATCACTCTCGCGCTTGCGAGTAAAAGTCTCAATCGATCTTGCAAGATTTTCAAATTGGAGGATCACTCTCGCGCTTGCGAGTAAAAGGAAACAACTGATAATGACATCTTCCAGATTGAAGGATCACTCTCGCGCTTGCGAGTAAAAGAGCCAAAGTGGAAACCAGATAACCGTATTATCAGGATCACTCTCGCGCTTGCGAGTAAAAGACCTCATTCAAGGCTTGACCGATTGTCAACATAGGATCACTCTCGCGCTTGCGAGTAAAAGCTTTTCTAAATCCATTATTCTTCACCACCGTTGGGATCACTCTCGCGCTTGCGAGTAAAAGAGGATTCATGAATGCTGAAATTTGCGTTAGATAGGATCACTCTCGCGCTTGCGAGTAAAAGTTAATTGAATCCACATTAAACGAATTCAATGCAGGATCACTCTCGCGCTTGCGAGTAAAAGTACTGTCACTGGCAATCGGATCATTGAGTTTGAGGATCACTCTCGCGCTTGCGAGTAAAAGGATTAAAAAGGAAGATCCAACGCTTTTGAAATGGGATCACTCTCGCGCTTGCGAGTAAAAGAATTGGTGGCAGGCTTTTTTATTTTGCCCTAAAGGATCACTCTCGCGCTTGCGAGTAAAAGACCAATGTTCGATGGTCGATCAAGTGGATGACAGGATCACTCTCGCGCTTGCGAGTAAAAGACCACACCGATGATTGAGGTTAAATCAATGCTAGGATCACTCTCGCGCTTGCGAGTAAAAGCTATATAGGTGGAAAAAAAGACCTTTTTGAACAGGATCACTCTCGCGCTTGCGAGTAAAAGAAATTGGTGAATTTAAAATCACTCGGGTTCACAGGATCACTCTCGCGCTTGCGAGTAAAAGTAGCAAGTTTAGCCTTCAGCACATCATGGTCGAGGATCACTCTCGCGCACG